>JAFIFL010000060.1 GCA_020832055.1 Gammaproteobacteria bacterium | reverse complement strand
TAGAGGTCCGTGGCGTCGGCAAGTTCCTGTTCCGCCAGTCCGATCAGTTCCTCGATCTCGGCATGGGGCAAGCCGAAAATATCCTCGAGTGCCGTGGTCACGCGGGCAAAGGCTGCAGGGTCGTCACCGGACTCCACCCGCATCACCTCGATCATGAGCGCGGCGGTGGCCAGGGGCAGTGGATCGCTGCGCTCGTCACGGCCCTTCGCACGCGCTCTGGCGTTGGGGTCCAGACTTTCCTCGAAGAAGCGGCGTATGGTCGCAAGCATGCTCGCCAGCTCAGGCCGCGTCGGCTTCGGTGCGATCGACAGCGGCTACGGCCGCATCGAGCACTTCGATGCCGGCGGCGGACCGGCAGCCCTGCTCCGAGAGCACGCGGCGGAAACGTCGGGCACCGGGCATCCCCTGGAACAGGCCGAGCAGATGGCGCGTCATGGCGTGCAGCGGAACCCCTTCGGCCAGCCGGGCCTCGATGTAGGGACGGTAGTCGCCGAGAGCCTGCGCAGCGCTGACAGCCGGAACACCGGGGCGGAGCAGGGCGGCGTCGAGGATACCGAGGATGGCTGGATTGCCATAGGCTTCGCGGCCAAGCATCACGCCGTCCACGTGGGTGAGTTCCCGCTTCGCATCGGCCAGCGTACACAGTCCGCCATTGATGATGATCTCGAGATCCTGGCGGCGCCTGGCCAGGGCGTGGACACGGGGGTACTGGAGGGGCGGAATGTCGCGGTTCTGCTTGGGCGACAGTCCGCCGAGGATGGCCTTGCGGGCATGGATGATGAACAGTGAACAGCCGGCTGCGGCCACGGTGTCGATGAAGGCATCGAGGTGCTCGGTGCTGTCATGGTCGTCGACGCCGAGTCGGCACTTGACGCTCACGGGCACGGTCACGGCATGGCGCATGGCCTCGACACAGGCGGCGACGCGTTCGGGTTCCCGCATCAGGCAGGCGCCGAAGCGCCCCGATTGCACGCGGTCGCTCGGGCAACCCACGTTGAGATTGATCTCGTCATAACCGGCTTCGGCCCCCATCCGCGCAGCGCGGGCGAGATCGTCCGGATCGCTGCCGCCGAGCTGCAGGGCCAGCGGGTGTTCACGGGGATCAAAGCCGAGCAGGCGCTCGCTGTCGCCGCGCAGCAGGGCCTGCGCGGTGACCATCTCGGTATAGAGCACGATGTTCGGGCCGAAGCCGCGCAGGAAGGCACGGGCGTGGCGGTCGGTCCAGTCCATCATGGGGGCCACGCAGAGCTGATGACGCCCGCGTCGGCCGAGCGGGCCGCTTCCGTGCCGATCGGCATCGGCCATTGTCGAGTCTGCCTGCATGCTGCTGTCCGAAATCTGCCGGCGCGCCCGGGCCGGTCACTGCTGACGCGTAAATGATAGCAGACGTCATCGCAATGCAGGTCGCAAAGCAGGTTGAGAGCCGTCCCATGGACCGTATAATCGCGGGCCTTTCCGCAAGCGGAGCTCGAGATGACCGTGCGTACGCGCATTGCGCCGTCGCCCACCGGTGACCCCCACGTGGGGACCGCCTATGTCGCCCTGTTCAATCTGGCGTTTGCCCGCAGCCAGGGCGGCACGTTCGTCCTGCGCATCGAGGATACGGATCAGGCTCGATCCACCGCAGCCTCGGAGCGGATGATTCTCGACAGCCTGCGCTGGTTGGGTCTCGACTGGGACGAGGGTCCGGATCGGGACGGTGGGTTCGGCCCCTATCGGCAGAGCGAGCGCAGCGGGATTTATCGCAGTCACGTCGAGATGCTGATCGAGGCAGGGCACGCGTTTCACTGCTTCTGCAGCAGCGAGCGCCTCGACGAGGTGCGGCAGGCCCAGCAGCAGCGGGGCGAAACCCAGCGCTACGATGGCCACTGCCTCGAACTCGATGCCGCGCAAGTGCAGCGGCGGCTGGGGGCGGGCGAGCCTTCAGTGGTGCGGATGAAGGTGCCGGAGTCCGGGGTCTGCCGCATCGACGACCTGTTCCGGGGCGTGATCGAAATCGATTATCAGCAGGTGGACATGCAGGTCCTGCTGAAGTCCGACGGCTTGCCCACCTACCACCTCGCCAATGTCGTGGACGATCACCTGATGGAGATCAGTCATGTCATCCGGGGTGAGGAATGGATCAACTCGGCGCCGAAGCACCGCCTGCTGTACGACTATTTCGGCTGGACCCCACCCGTTCTCGCCCACCTGCCGTTGTTGCGCAATCCGGACCGCAGCAAGCTGTCCAAGCGCAAGAATCCCACCAGCATTCAGTACTATCGCCGCATGGGTTACCTGCCCGAAGCCGTGGTGAATTTCCTCGGCCTGATGGGCTATTCGATGGCCGATGGGCGCGAGCAGTTCGAGCTGGCGGAGTTCATCGCCTCGTTCAGCCTGGAGCGGATCTCACTGGGCGGGCCGGTGTTCGATCTGGAGAAGCTGAACTGGCTGAACGGGAACTGGCTGCGCGACCTTTCCGATGAAGAGTTCGCTGACCGTGTGGTGCGCTGGGCGCTGAACCGGGATCACCTCATGCCCATCGTGCCGCTGGTCCGGGAGCGGACGGAGCGCTTCGCGGATCTGATTGGCATGACAGGCTACCTGCTCGGTGACAACCGCGGGCTGACGGCCGATGCCTTCGCCGAACTGGCCATGGAGCCGGAGGCCGTGCTGGAGGTATTGCAGTTCTCGCTGTGGCGACTGGAGGCGGTGCCGGATTGGGAGCGGGCGACCCTGGTGGACTGTCTGACGGGATTGGCCGGGGCGCTGGGCGTGAAGATTCGTGCGCTGCTCGGTCCGCTGTTCATTGCCCTGTCGGGACGTCCGGTGGCGCTGCCGCTTTACGATTCCATGGTGATTCTGGGCTCCGATGTGACCCGGGCCAGGTTGCGCGATGCCATCGATGTGCTCGGAGGTGTGTCCAAGAAGCAGGCGAAGCGGCTGGAGAAGCGTTTCCGGGATCTCGATGCTGCGAGTTCCAATGGGGCTGCGGCCCCCGAGTGACCGCGGCGGGCGACCTTTTGGGGCGCGAACGGCGGGGGTCCCGGGACAGTTTGCCGGGTGAGGATGGAGATGCTCTTCGTTGGTTGACACCCACCTGAGGGCTCACTAAGATTCGCGCCTCGCCGCTGGTCCTCGGGCCGGGCAGGCGGGCCAAAGCCGCCTTCGGCGGCGGCACGACAGCATGATCCATCGGTGCATGATCGAGGCATCGTGTACCAAGCGTATCAACGGGGCTATAGCTCAGCTGGGAGAGCGCCTGCATGGCATGCAGGAGGTCGGCGGTTCGATCCCGCCTAGCTCCACCAACACGACACGGCGGTGACGCCGGAGTGAAACGAAAAAGGGGCCGCATCGCGGCCCCTTTTTCGTTGTGGTGGTATCGGTCTGGTGGTGGCAAGCGACTGCCCGTCGAAGAGCGGCCGTCGCCACGGCAGGCAAACTCAGATCAGGCCGAGCAGACGCGCCGCGACCCCGAGGACGATCAGCAGGCCGGCGCCTGCGGCTGCCCAAAGTACGGCCTTGGCCGTATCGGAGGTGCCCGCGCCACGACCGGAGCGGCGTGCGCCGCCGGCCGGCAAGGTGCGTTCACTTTCGGGCGCCTCGAACACCATCTCGACACGGCCGAAGGAAATGACGTCACCGGGTGCCAGATAGCTGACGACGCTGGTTCGGCCATTGACGGAAGTGCCGTTGGTGGAGATCAGGTTCACCACTCGCCAGACACCCTCGTCATTGACGATCTGGGCATGGCGGGCAGACACCGTTCCGTCGATGATCACGATGTCGTTGCTGTCCTGGCGGCCGATCATGGTCTTGGGCTTGGTCAGTTCGTAGGCCCGACCGGCTACCGCCTCACTGCGCCCCACCAGTTTGGGTGTGCCCTGGAGCTTGACGGCTGTTCCCGCTGCACCTGCGGCGATCTTCGCAGCCAGCTCGGAGCTGCTGATCATCATGGTCTCGTTCGGACCCTGCGATCGCTGGTCGGCCGGCACGGCTCGAAGATCTTCTTTCTTTTCCTTGTCGGTCATTGGCGGATCCTGGCAGAGGCGGGCGAGGAGGGTGGGGCGAGTATAGACGTTTGCGGTGGCGGTATTGAAGATCGTTTCCACTGGATGAGGTCAGGGGGCGGGTGGTGGGGGAGGGGATTTCCGGGCGGTGCCAGGGTGCCTTTCATCGACTCTCATGCACCGTTCGTAGCCTGTTTGCCCGGCCTGTGAATCAGCGCTCGAAAACCTGCTTGACATCGCTTGGGGTCGGAGAATACAAGGGCGCTGAAGTGGGGTGTGGCAGCGCCGTGAGGCTCCCACCACGCGGTCCGAGGTGGTCTGACGAGCACCTTTTGTCATTGGATGTCACGGTTGAGGGCATCATGCATGGCCAATGATGACGACGATTTCGACGTATTGCTCGATGACGATTTCGAGGGTATCGGCGCTGACGAGGAGGAAGGCGATACGGCGACCAGAGCTGTCTCGCCGGCCCGGGCCTTGTCCGTCCGCCGGGAGATCGAGCTGCGCATGGAGCAGCGCCGGATGGACCGGATGCTGAACTACCTCGAGCTCGACTTCGAAGACGAGGAATAGCGCAGTTTCCATCGCCTGTCCCGCAGGGGGCAGGCGTCGGTATCACGCATGTGGCTGCATTTCCGCCGCCACAACGGTCAACATCTCTCCCTGGCTTCGACCAGGATTCCGGCTGAGCGAAGCCATTCGAACCTTCAATTTCGCGGGTGTCCGAGCCCGGACAGGTCCGCTGTTGCGCGCCACCCCTGGCGCGCACCGCTGCAGCGCAAATTTCCTCCCGGGTGCATTGGCAGCCCTGATGCGCCGGCGTAAGGTGCCCAGCCGACAACCATGACGAGAAGGACACGGCGCATGCACGCACCGCCGCAGGGCCCTGCCGGCGCTGGATGGCTCGGGGTGGATAAATGCTGAATTCAGCACCTGACGAGCACGACCTGGTCCTGGTGGGCGGGGGCCACAGTCACTTGGCCGTGCTGAGGCGCTTCATGATGCGTCCCTTGCCCGGAGTCCGTCTGACGCTGGTCGCGAGGGAATTGCACACGCCCTACTCGGGCATGCTGCCGGGTCTGGTGGCCGGCCACTACGACTTCGATGCGGTTCATGTGGATCTGGGGCCGCTGGCTGCTGCGGCCGGCGCACGCCTGATTCATGCCGAACTCGCTGGTCTCGATACGAGCGAACGGCTGTTGCGATTCGAGGATCGCCCGGCATTGCGCTACGACACGCTCTCCATCAATTCGGGAGCCACCCCGTCGCTGGCTGGCCTTACCGGGCGCATCGATCG
Source organism: Gammaproteobacteria bacterium (assembly GCA_020832055.1). GTDB lineage: Bacteria > Pseudomonadota > Gammaproteobacteria > Pseudomonadales > Azotimanducaceae > SLTB01. The sequence continues at coordinate 13,997 of JAFIFL010000060.1, read as the reverse complement.
CCTGCGCAGGGTCAAGCCCATTGCGCTTTTCCTGCCGGCTCTGGACGCAGTTCTGGCCCGGCTCGGGCAGGTCTCGGCCCCCCTGGACGTCGTGGTGGTCGGGGGTGGGCCCGGGGGCGTGGAACTCGCCCTGGCGCTCGCGCATCGCCTGCGGCGGGACGGGGTTCGGGGGCAGGCGCGGCTGCGGCTGGTGACCGCCGGCGAGCGCCTGCTGGCCGAGCAGGGTGGGGGCGTGGCACGCCTGCTCAGCGCCGAACTCATGCGGGCCGGCGTGGAAGTCACGCTGGACGCGCGGATCGTGGCGGTCGGTGATGATCAGCTGCAGGTGGCTGACGGATCCATGCTGGCGGCCGACGAAGTGATCTGGGCTACGGGTGCCGTGCCGCCGCCGTGGCTCGCACCATCGGGGCTGGAACTGGCTGACGACGGCTTTCTGGCGGTGGGGCCCACACTGCAGAGCCTGTCTCACCCCGACGTTTTTGCCGCCGGCGACGTCGCCGCGCTGACTCATGCCCCGCGGCCGAAGTCCGGCGTTTATGCCGTGCGTGCTGGCAGGATCCTCGCGCAGAACCTGGATGCCTGGGTTCGCGGCAGGCGCCTGCGCCGATTCCGTCCCCAGCAGCGCGCGCTGTACCTGATCTCCACCGGCGACAAACGGGCGGTGGTGGCACGACCGGGCCTGCCGGCCTTGCGGGGAGGTGCGGTCTGGCGCTGGAAGGATTGGATCGACCGTCGCTTCATGGCGCGCTTTTCCGAGCTTCCGCCGATGCGGAGCACGACGCCGGCCTCGGCGGTGGCAGCAGCCCGGGGCGGTCAGCGTCTGGCTGCCGGCATGCGGTGCCGTGGCTGTGGCGGCAAGATCGCCGCAGAGCCCCTCGGGCGGGCGCTTTCAGGTTTGCGGCATGGAGCGGACGAAGACGGGCCGGCCGGGCGCCCGCATATCGAAGATGCGGCGGCGCTGCCCATTGCCGGGGTGCTGCTCGAACAGACCATCGATGGTTTCACGCTGCCTGTCAGCGATCCCTACCTCGGCGGCCGGCTCGCCGCGCTGCATGCCCTGGGTGATCTGCACGCCATGGGGGCGGACCCGGTGGCTGCGCTGGCCCTGGCCGGTGTGCCCTATGCTGGACGCGCCCAGATGGAGCAGGATCTTGCCCAGATGATGGCCGGCGCCAAGCGGGAACTCGAGGCAGCAGGCGCCCCGCTGCTGGGCGGACACTCCTGTGAGAATGAGTCCCTGAGTCTGGGGCTGGCCCTGACCGGGCGCATCCCATCGGATCGCGATGAGGACGTGCTCGGCAAGGACAGAATGCGACCGGGCCAATGCCTGATTCTCACCAAGCCGCTGGGCACGGGAGCCCTGCTGGCCGGTGCCGCTGCAGGGAGGGTCGCGTCGAGGGATCTAGAGGCGGCGCTGGCGTGCATGCTGCTGTCCAACGCGGCAGCGGTGGCGCGGTTGCGTGAGCATGGGGCGACGGCGTGCACGGACGTCACCGGTTTCGGCCTGCTTGGCCATGCCCTGGAAATGGCGCAGGCCTCGGCATGCGGCGTGGAGATCCATCCCGACCGGGTCGTGCCCCTGCCGGCGGCGCTGGCGGCGATGGATGCCGGCATCGTATCGAGCCTTCAGGCCGCCAACGAGGACGTCATGGCGATGGTGGAACTCGGCAAGGGGCTGCGACCGGGCGAGGCGATGGTACGCCTGCTGTGTGATCCCCAGACCTGCGGTGGGCTGCTGGCTGCAGTCCCGGAATCGCAGGCATCCGCTTGCGTCGCTGCGCTGAGATCAGCCGGCTTCGTGCACGCGGACATCGTCGGCAGCGTCATCGAAGCGGCTGATCCCGGCACCGTTATGCGCCTTACCCGCTTCAGTCCGGTTGGCGCTTGGGGGGGTTGATGGGCAGCGGGGCCACGTCCCGGAAGTGCTCGGCAATGGCGTCCACTGAGAGGGCCTGCTCACTGAACTTGACGTGCCGCTCCTCGGGATGGGTCCAGAGGGCCACCTTGCGACCGTTGCAGGTCATGCATTGGCCGTTGAATCGCTCGGCGTCGCCACTGATCAACCACACCAGACCCTGGGCCACCTCTTCGGGTTTGCCGAAGCCCAGTTGAACCGGGTCCGGAGCCTGCTGTCCCTTATCGTCGGCCTGGGCTCTCGCGCGCTCGAAGACCACCTGGGTCATGTCGGTTTCGGCGATGGGCCAGAAGGCGTTGCTGCGGATGCCATGACGCGACAATTCGAGCACGGAAGTGCGCAGCAGGCCCATCATGCCCGCCTTGGCGGCGGCATAGTTGGCCTGACCGAAACCGCCGGCAAGTCCGGAGGCGGAGATGATCTGGACAATGTGGCCTCCGCCGGCTTCCCGCATGGCGGTGGCGGCGGCTCGCGTGCAGGCGAAGGCGCCACGCAGGTGGACGGCAATGACTTCGTCCCATTCCTCCATGGTCATCTTCAGCAGCGTCCGGTCGCGGACGATCCCGGCGTTGTTGACCATTACGTCGATGCCACCGAAGGCCTCCACGCAGGTGTCCACCAGGGACTGGCAGACGGCCTCCTCGGCCACCGATCCGCGTACGGCGACCACCTGGCCTCCGGCCCTGCTGATGGCACTTTCCACCTCGGAGAGGGCTTGTGCATGGGTGCCGTTGATCACGACGCTGGCACCCTCAGCTGCCATTTCCATGGCGAACGCCCGTCCGAGTCCCCGCGACGACCCGGTGACCACCACCCGCTTGCCTTGAAGCCTTGCCATCTTTTCCCTCCAGTTGATTTGGTTCGACTGACTGATCAGCGCGGACAGCATGCCTGATGGTTGTTCCGCCCGCCCGCCCCCGTATACTGCCTCGACGCTTCAAAGTCACGCTTGCAGGTACCGGGAGGAGGAAAGATGACCAGAGAAACAGGTGCGGTTCCGAGTGCGGCGGAGGTGGCAGACCGCCTCGCCATCTATGATGTTCTCGCCCAGCACAGCCGTGGCGTCGACCGCGCTGACGGCGAGGTGCTCACGACCTGCTATTGGCCGGAGGCCGAAGTCGCCTACGGTGGCTTCAACGGCAACGCCCACGAGTTCTGCGCGTTTCTGCCCACGGCGATCCGCGGCTTCGCGCAGACGCAGCATTGCATCGGCAACGTCAACATCGACCTGCGTGGTCACGACGCCCGGGTGGAGACTTACGTCACCGCCTTTCACTACTCGGCCAACGATACCGGTCCGGATCAGGAAATGACTTACATCGGTCGCTACCTCGATCGCATGGAGAAGCGCGACAACGTCTGGAAGATCATCCACCGCCGGGTGGTGATGGACTGGAACCAGAATGCCATCGTCACCGCCGTTCTGAACGGACCCCCCTTCGACGGCCTCGCCCGCGGCGGCCGCCACCCGGAGGATCCGCTGTACGAACACCTGCGCTGAGTCAGCGCTGCAGACAAACTGGCCGCGCCCCTCTTGTGGGAGAGACCTAATTGCGCAGCAATTGGGCCGATTGCGGGGCGCTCTGCCGAAGCTGATGGCGCTGCCTTCGCTGAAGCTCATTCCGATCGGCGCATTTCGCTGCGCGAAATAGCGCTCTCCCACAGCGAGCGCGCTGCCACTTTGTGGGAAGGCCCTAATCGCAAAGCGATTGGGCCGATCTCGAGGCGGTCTACCGGAGCTGATGGCGCTGCCTTCGCTGAAGCTCATTCCGATCGGCGCATTTCGCTGCGCGAAATAGCGCTCTCCCACAGCGAGCGCGCTGCCACTTTGTGGGAAGGCCCTAATCGCAAAGCGATTGGGCCGATCGCGAGTCGCTCAGCCGAAGCTGATGTCACTGCCGTCGCTGAACGCTGCTTGAAACAGCCGCCGTCATTGCCCGCCCGTTCCGGCAAACTTGAGATCGAGGTCGCGGCGAATCTCGGCGTGACGCTCAGGCGTGATCGGGTACTTCCAGATGACCGCCGCCCCGGCGAAGAAGAAGATGGACGGGAAGGTCGAGAACAGGAAGCGCAGTCCCCAGAGCTCTTCCGGGCTGTGATTGGCGGTGGGGGAGGCCTCGAAGCCGAACATCGCCAGACCGAAGATCGCCATGGCGGAGCCGATGGAGGCGGCCGCCTTCTGCACGAAGGACCAGGCCGAGAAAAAGGTGCCGGCGCGGCTCTCACCGCTTTCTAACGTGTCGAGATCGATCACGTCGGCCTTCATGGAGTTGGGCAGAGCCTGGGAGAAGCCGCCTGCCGCAAAGCCGGTGGCGATGGTGATGGGCAGCATCCACCAGAAGTCGCCTTCACCGAGCAGCATGTAGAAGGGATGGGCGCAGCCGATCAGCGCGAAGGAGGCGATGTAGGCCTTGTGCTTGCCGATGCGTCCCGCCAGCCAGACCCATAACGGCACAGAGGCGAAGTTGGTGATGTAAAAGAACGCCAGCATGTAGATGGCCCGATCCTCGGCCTTCAGTACGTCGGCGATGAAGAACAGATACAGCGGCGTGGTGATGCTCAGGCCAAGGGAGCCGATCATGAAGGCCACCACCAGCTGCTTGAAGGGGCCATTGCTCCACATCAGCTTGAGGCCGGCCTTGATCGGGACCACGGATTTCACCGTGACCTGGGATTCCGGCGTTTTCCCCAGCGTGATCGCCACACACAGCGGCATGATGATCAGCATGGTGACGCCGACGATCTCCAGTACGGCCGCGCTGCCGCCGATGGCGAACAGGAGCAGGGCGAGGGACGGAATGGCCTGGGCCGTGAATTGGCCGAGCACGCCCATCATGGCTCGCGCCCCGGTGATTCGAGAGCGCTCGTTGTATTCCGGCGACAGCTCTGCGCCCCAGGCGTAGTAGGGAATCAGCATCATGGTGGTGGAGACGGACAGCAGCATGCTCCACATGAGCAGGTGCATCGCTCCAGCACCTTCCGGGGGCATGAACAGCTGATAGATCGACAGCATCATGATCGGGGTGGCCAGGGCGATCCATGGCCGCCGGCGCCCGAAGCGGCTGCGGGTGTGGTCGCTGATGTAGCCCATGAGGGGGTCGGTGACGACGTCGAACATCCGCACCATGAGCATGATGGTGCCCACCACGGCCAGCGGCACTGCGAGGTCATTGGCGTAGAAGCGGGGCACGAACACCATCACCGGGAAGATCGACATCATCACGGGCATATCGGTGAGGCTGTAGGCCATCAGGGTGGATTTCTTCAATCGCATACCATTCGCCCCTCTATGCTCGCGTCGGGGCGACCCCCTGCGGCGGATTGGATCGGGTTGAGCCGGACCGGATCGAAAGGGCCCCGAGCGGGGCCCTTTCAGCAGTCCATCAGCTCAGTGGGGAAATCAAATGCCTTTCTTGCCGGCTTCCCGGAACATGGGCTCGTATTCGGCAAAGGCAGGATCCCCGGCCGTTGAGCCGGTGGTGGTGCCTGCATCGGTGGTCAGGACGTGGCCGTGGGTGTAGCCGGACTCGTCGCTGGCCAGCCACAGGGCGGCGTTGGCCACGTCTTCGGCGGTGCCGGCCCGGTTCAGCAGCGGCGAAGTCTTGGCCAGCCCCTTCTTTGCCTCTTCGATGGCATTGGGGTCACCGGTCATGACGTTGGCGACCATGGCCGTGGCCATGCCTGCCGGGGCGATGGCATTGACCCGGATGCCGTGACGACAGAGTTCTGCACCGACACCCTTGGTCAGGCCGACGACGGCGTGCTTGCAGGCGGTGTAGCAGTGAGGGCCGAGGCCGCCGAGGATGCCGGCGGTGCTCGCGAGGCTGATGATGGCGCCGGTCTTGCGGGGTTTCATCACTCGGGCAGCGTGTTTCATGCCGTAGAAGACACCGTTGAGCAGAATGTCGACCGTGGCCTGCCATTCGTTGGCCGGCGTGGTGTCGATGGGACCCACGGCGCCGACGATGCCGGCATTGTTGACCATGATGTCCAGCTTGCCGAAGTGGCTGTCGGCGAGGTCCACCAGCGCTGCGACATCATCCTCCTTGGTCACGTTGCAGACGCGGAACACGGCGACATCGCCGAGTTCATCCGCCAAGGCCTTGCCCGGGCCTTCCTGGATGTCGCCGAGGACGACCTTGCAGCCTTCCTCCACGAAGCGGCGCGCCATGGCTGCGCCGAAACCACTGGATGCTCCGGTAATGGCCGCAACCTTCCCCTCGAGTCGATTTCCCATGCTGCCTGCTCTCCTTCTTGACCTCGTTGGAGCGCTGGCTGGTCGCCAGCGCCGTCATTGTGGTGGCGGTTACCAGGGGTGAATGTCGCCGTTCCATTTGTAGAACTTGCCCGAGTCGGCCTTGGTCATGCCGGCGATGACGTTGCGGATTCCCTCCGCGCTCTCCTCGGGCGTGAGCTCCGCATGGGGCCCGCCCATGTCGGTCTTGACCCAGCCCGGATGCATGACCGCCACGGTGATCGGCTCGTCCTTCCAGTCGATGGCGAGCACCTGGGTGATCTTGCTCAGACCCGCCTTGGTGGTCGAGTAGATCAGCATCCCGCCCATGGGCCAGGTGGAGGCTGCGAGCTGGCTGCTGACGTTCATGAGCTTGCCATTGCCGCTGGCGGCCAGGTTGGACTTGAACTCCCGCGCCAGGATCAGCGGGCCGATGGTGTTGATGTCCAGGGTCCGGTGCCACTCGGCGATGTCGAAATCGTCGATGCCCTGCTTGGCGCCGCCGACCCAGCCGGCGTTGTTGATGAGGATGTCGATGGGCGTATCGCCGATGCGCTTGCGCATGGCGGTGATGGAGTCGAAGTCACCGAGTTCCATCTTTTCGAGGGTGACCTTGCCGCCCTTGGCGATTTCGTTCAGTTCCTTTGCTGCGGCCGGATCGCGGACGCAGGCGATGACCTGGTCGCCTGCTTCGGCGTACTGCCGGGCCATCTCGAGTCCGATGCCGCGGTTCGCGCCAGTGATCAACACGGTTGCCATAGGATTTCACCTGTTTCCTGGGTTGAGGGTTCGGGATTGCGGGTCGTGGACTGCCCGGGCGCTGCTTTGAGTGCCTGTGAGCCTGCCAGGGACCTGCACTGGTGCTGGTCACCATGATGCGGTGATTTGGCCTCGAGCAAAAGTCCCCTGCAGCCGTGACTGTCACGACCCTCCGCGGCAGACCTTCGCCCCGTTGCAGGGTTCAGGTCAATCCCGCTTTCGAGAGGTGTGGTGAGGGCGCGGGCCATGGATGGCCCGCAACAGCGCGAACGAAGGTTCGTGGTGGCTCTTATGGGTCAGGAAACGCCCCGATCGAAGGCTCGTTTGTGGGAGCTGGACGGAGCGTAGCGCAGTCCGCGAAGGCGGCGCAGCCGCCTGCAAGCCCGCAGCCTGCAGGAGACCTGTTGGGGATTGGCGGAAGGCGGAGGAGTCGAACCTCCCAGGCACGCGTGGCGCGCCTCACCGGGTTTGAAGTCCGGGCACCCCACCGGGAGTGTTGCGCTTCCACCAACGAGTCTACCGGGGAGGCTTGGCAGCGGCCAGTTCGCTGTCGGTTTGGTCCGCCTCGGCGGTGCCGAAGATGTCCTCCGCGCGGCCGACCACGCGGCGCTGGTCGCCCAGGCGGCGGGTGAGGCCCATGCGGTCGAAATACTCGAGCAGGTCGATGGTGAGGTTGCGGCCAATGCCGGCCGCATCGCGGTAGGCGCGGGCGTCGAAACTGCCGGTATCGCTGCCTGCACAGAGGTGTTCCGCCAGAACTGCCAGCTCGATCACCGCAGCGGGCAGCAGGAAGCGGTTTTTGGCGACGCGGATGAGGTTGCCGCTGAACGTGACGCGGCCGAGCAGGCCGTCGAGTTCTGCAGGATCCATCTCCAGCGTGCGCGCAAGATCATGCACCACCGGCGGTTGCCGTGGGTGCTCCTGCAGATGGGGGGCGATCCGCTGCCAGCGCCGGGCGTCCTTGGGATCGAGGCGGGGCTTGTGATCGGGCAGATGGAAGCGGGTGGCGCTGCGCGCGATGGCGCCGTCGCGGATGGCGTCCCGCAGGGCATCCCGGAGGACGGCAGGCGACGGCTTGGGGTCGAGGACCGCGAGCACCTCGTCCACACCCATGCCTGCGAGCTGGGGCTGGCCGGCGTGAAACTGGGACAGTCGAGCGCGGATCTGCTCCTTCAGGGCGCTCCATGCTCCGGCATTCCGCAGTCGGAACCCGGCATGGCGGTCGACCACCGCTTCCGGCGTCGCCTCGGCGAGCGTGGCCGGATCCTCGTTGAGCTTCCAGGCCAAGGCCTCGATGTCGAGTTCCAGCGGCGTACAGGCCAGGGCCGCGCGAGCGATGGCAACCGGGCCTGACAGCTCCATGGCATCGAGCTGCCGCAGGCGCTCGGATCGGCGTCGACCTCTATGGGGCGGCGCCGGGTCGAGGACCGTGCCGCCAGCCAGGGTGATCCGGCCACTGCTGTCGCGCAGGATGAAGCGGTCGCCGTGCAGGACGCCGACGGGTTCGCGGACCGCGATGTGGACCCTCGGTGAGCCGGCATCGCCATCGAGCAGGGTGATGCGCCCCATGGTGTGGCTGGCACCGTGGTGAAGGTGCACTTCGCGTCCTGACTTCAGGGTGACATCGGGCAGCGGTCGCAGGCGGGCGTCGAAGCGGAACTGAGGGCGGGCCAGCACCGGGGCGACCAGCCAGTCGCCGCGATGGATCTGCTGGTGTCGGATACCGGTGATGTTCAGGGCCAGACGCTCACCCGCGTGGCCGGCGCGGCGGTCCTCGTCGAGGGCGCGAATGCCGCGGACGCGGATCGGTTCGCCGTGGGGCAGGGCCACGAGCTGGTCGTCGACTTCGACGCTGCCGGCGTGGGCGCTGCCGGTCACGATCAGTCCCGCGCCACTGACGGTGAACACGCGGTCTACGGCCATTCTGAAGTGGCGACCGACCCGCCGCGAAGCCGTCTCGGCCTGGGCGGCCAGGGCGGCCTGCAGGGCTTCGAGCCCGGTACGGGTAACGGCGCTCACGGGCAGGATGGGGGCATCATCGAGCGCTGTGCCGGTGAGCAGTTCCCGCGTGGCGCGAGTGGCCTCGGTGATGGCGTCGGGGTCTGCCAGATCGATGCGGGTCAGTGCCACCACACCACGTTCGACGCCGAGCAGATCGAGAATCTGCAGGTGTTCGAGGGTCTGGGGCATGGGGCCTTCATCCGCAGCCACCACCAGCATGGCGACGTCGATGGCCGCCACGCCCGCCAGCATGTTGCCGATGAAACGCTGATGGCCCGGGACATCGATGAACCCCCAGCGCCGGCTTTGCCAATCGGTGTAGGCGAAGCCGAGATCGATGGTCAGACCGCGTGCCCGTTCTTCTTCCAGGCGATCGGTGTCGACCCCGGTCAGGGCCTTCACGAGGGAGGTCTTGCCATGGTCCACGTGCCCGGCCGTGGCGACGATCATGGCGCGCTGAGCCTCTCGATGTCTTCCAGCCAGGTCGCTTCGTCCTCAAGGCAGCGCAGGTCGAGCAGCAGCTGATCGTGAGCGATCCGCCCGATGACCGGTTTCGGCAGCCTTCGCAGTCGCTGCTGCAGGGCTTCGACGGCACGCCCACGGCCCCGATCCCGGCGCGAACTGATGGCCAGTCCCGCGCTTGCGAGGTTGTCCACGGGCAGGGCGCCGCTGCCGATCTGACTGGCCAGCGTGACGGTCGTCACCTCCCAGTCCTCACCGAGCATTCTGGCGATGGAGGGGGCCAGTCGCTCGGCCTGGGCGCGAATGTCGTCCTGTTTTCGGGACAGCAGGCGCAGCACCGGCAGTTCCTGCAGCAGGCGGGCGTCGTCGCCGTAGAGCCTGAGGACGGCGGCCAGGGCCGCCAGGGTGATCTTGTCCACCCGCAGTGCGCGCTTCAAGGGATTGCGGCGAACCGCGTCGATGGCTGCGCGCTTGCCGATGATGAGCCCGGCCTGGGGGCCGCCGAGAAGCTTGTCCCCCGAGAATGTCACCAGATCGGCGCCGGCTTCCAGGGCATCCGCAGGCATGGGTTCACGGGCAAGGCCGAACCTGGACAGGTCCACGAGGCTGCCGCTGCCGAGATCCCAGGCCAGCGGCACGCGGTGGGCGTGGGCAATCTCAGCCAGGGTGGCGATGGTCACCTCCTCGTGGAAGCCGGTGATGGCGTAGTTGCTGGGATGGACCTTGAACAGCATGCCCGTGGCGTCCGTCATGGCCGCTTCGAAATCGGCCCGATGGGTGCGGTTGGTGGTCCCCACTTCCACGAGTGTGCTGCCAGCCCTGCGCATGATGTCGGGTATGCGAAAGGAGCCGCCGATCTCCACCAGTTCGCCGCGGGACACAGGGACTTCCTTCCCCTGGGCGAATGTGTTCAGCACGAGCAGGACGGCGGCGGCGTTGTTGTTGACGATCGTGGCGGCCTCGGCGCCGGTGAGGTCGCAGATCAGGCGCTCGACGTGATGATCCCGTTCGCCGCGTGTTCCGCTTTCGAGGTCGAACTCGACATCGCTGCTGCCTGCGGCTGCGCCCATGGCGGCGATGGCCGACGCAGGCAGCGGTGCCCGACCGAGATTGGTGTGAATCACCGTACCGGTGAGGTTCCAGACCGGCCGCGGCCCTCGGCCGGGTGTGGCCTGCAGGCGTTGCGCCAGCGCCTTGGCGAGTGCGTCGGGGCCGGGAGGCTCGCTGCCGTCAGGGGCTTGTTCCCGCAGCGCTGCCAGCAGCCGGCGGGCTTCGCCGATGACAGTCCGGCGCCCCCACTCGGCCACCAGCGAAGCCAGCTCCGGAGCGTCCATGAGGCGATCGACGGATGGCAGTCGGGCGCGTGGATCAGGGGTGGGCGTTGCAGCCATGTTCCAGGATTCCTGTTGCTGGGCAGCGCAGGTTATAGCGCCAGTGCGGGTGAGCGCCAACCTGGAAGGCCTGAGCTGATACGCGGCCGCCCCGATCCGTCTGTTGACCTGTATCATGGCGCCTGGACCGCATGCTGTGGCCCAATGCCTTCAGGCAGATCGACTCAATCCGTAGGTGTAGGGGAGTGTTTTCATGAGCTACAAGAACGTTCTGATCGCCGTCGACTTGACCGAGGAAAGCGATCAAGTACTGGCCAAGGCCAAGCATGTGGCTGAATCCGATGGTGCCAAGCTGGCGTTAGTGCATGTTGTGAAGCCCATCGAGCATGTCTATGGCGGCTTCGGGGCCGTAGGGTTGGCCGGGGACTTTTCTGCTCAGATGGCCACGCTGGAGCAGCAGGCCGTCAGTCACGCCCAGGAACAACTAGCGAAAATGGGCGAGTCGATCGGGGTTGCGGCTGATCGGCGGTTCGTGCCCGTAGGCTCGGCTTCCCGGGAAATTCATCGTATTGCCAAGGAGGAAGGCATTGATCTGATCGTGATCGGCAGCCACGGCCGCCACGGGCTCGGCCTGTTGCTCGGTTCGACGGCCAATGGCGTTCTCCATGGCGCCACCTGCGATGTCCTTGCCGTTCGCGTGGCCCTGAAAGACTGACGGTCACGTCAGCCCGTTGCGCGCCAGCCCCTGGCGTGCTCCGCTTCACGGCGCACAACGGCGTGTCGCTTGCCGCTGGCGTTGCCCAATTTGTGGGAAGGCCCTAATCGCGCAGCGATTGGGCCGATCTCGATGCACTCTGCCGAAGCTGAGGACGCTGCCTTCGCTGCATGTCCTGCCGATCGGCGCATTTCGCTGGGCGAAATAGCGCTCTGTTGCGCGCCATCCCTGGCGCGCCCCGCTTCGCGGCGCACTGCGTGCGACGCATTTCGTTCCGGACGAAATGCGCCCACAAGCTGGCAGCGCCCCCTCACCTGTGGGAAGGCCCTAATCGCGCAGCGATTGGGCCGATCTCGATGCACTCTGCCGAAGCTGAGGACGCTGCCTTCGCTGCATGTCCTGCCGATCGGCGCATTTCGCTGGGCGAAATAGCGCTCTCCCACAATCGCGTAGCTCTGCTTCGGGGTTGTCCCGAGGATCGAGTGAATCCCGCGCAGCGGTTTGGCATCGGAATAAGCGGTTCTGGCCTGATTCCAAAACGATATTTACGGCCAAAACGATTGAAACGATATAGTTCCTCGCCGAATGAGCGGTCGCTGGATCGAAGACCGCTGGATCGATCAGATAGGGCGTTGGGCACGCTCTTCAGGGAGGCGCCAGGATCATGAGCAAGGATTATCTGACCCCGAACGAAGTGGCGCGGATGCTGATGGTGTCGCCCATTACTGTTCGCCAATGGGCCAGCAAGGGGCTGCTCGATGCCGCGACGACCGCGGGCGGTCATCGTCGCTTCACTCGTGAAGCCGTGCAGCGATTTGCTCAGGAGCGGGGCATTCGCCTGCCGCGGGAGTCTGATGGAACGGTGCGCCGGCTGCTGGTGGTGGACGACGATCGCCAGCTCAACCGCTTTCTGGTGGAACTGCTGCACGCCTGGAGCCGACGCATGGACCAGGACATCGAGGTGGAGTCGGCCTATGACGGCTTCGAAGCCGGCACCAAAGTGCACACCTTCGATCCCGACGTGGTGCTGCTCGACCTCATGATGCCGGGCGTGGACGGCTTCGAGGTTTGCCGGCAACTGAAGACCGATGCGCGCACCAGCCACATCCGTGTGGTTGCCATGACAGGCTATTATTCGCCTGACCGGGTTCAGAAGATCCTCGCCGCGGGGGCGGATCGTTTCATTCGCAAGCCGTTCTCCAACGACGAAGTCATTGACGCCTGCGGGCTGGCTGCAAGCAGCCGGCAGCATGCCTCTGCCCAGGCGGCAGGGAGACAGGTCTGTCATGGATAATCCAGGACAGGCGGATGGATGGTCGGCGGACGACCTGACGGCCGCCGTGTCGGGTGGCGAGGGCTCGGAATTGTCCGAGCTGCAGGCGGATGCCGGGCCAGCCGCCCCCCGTCCTCGCAGCCATCGGGCCTCGGCTCAGGATGGACAGCCGCATGCTGACGAGGAGGCTCCGCGCGGGCGCGAAGCCATCGATCTCTACCTGCGCGAGATCAGCGTTGCGCGCTTGCTCGACGCCGACGGTGAGCGCGACCTCGCCCGGCGTGTGCAGCAGGGTGACGCAGCGGCACGGGCGCGCATGATCGAATGCAACCTGCGGCTGGTCGTGATGCTGGCGAAACGCTATCTCAATCGCGGCCTGCCGCTGGCGGATCTCATCGAGGAGGGCAACCTCGGCCTGATTCGCGCTGTGGAAAAATTCGATCCTGAGCGTGGCTTCCGGTTTTCGACCTACGCCGCCTGGTGGATACGCCAGTCCATCGAGCGCGGTCTCATGAATCAAAGCCGCCTGATCCGTCTGCCCGTGCACGTCGCCAAGGCAGTGCAAGGTTGTCTCCGTGCTGAGCGTGAAGTGGAGGCGGCGGCGGAGAGTGCCGCGGCTGCCGGCATAAGCGTGTCCGGCTCCCTATCGGAGCAGGTCGCTGGGCGCACGGATCGCGACGTCAATGAAGTACGGGATCTGCTGGCGCTGCATCACCGGACCCGTGGTACGGACTTCGGGGTCGATGCGGGCGGCGAAGGGCTCATGCTGGAGAACATCGCTGACCCCGAGGATCCGGATCCGGCAACGGTGGTCATGCGGGATGAGTTTGCAAACCAGATCGATGGCTGGCTGGACGCCCTGGCGGACAGGCCGCGTGAGATCCTATGCCGCCGGTTCGGCCTGCGCGGCTACGAACCCCAGACCCTGGAAGAGGTGGGCCGTGAGGTGAGCCTGGCACGGGAACGGGTGCGCCAGATCCAGCTTCAGGCCATGGCGGAGCTGCGCAAGCAGATGCTCGGAGCAGGGCTCGACCGCTGCGAACTTGCTGGCTGACGAAACAGGGATGGCTCTTGCCGCCCGGGGGCGGCGGGGCTGTGGGGCTGTGGGGGAAGCTGCCCGGCCGTCCCCCGGGTGGAGGAGGTGGCAGGCTTCTGTGGGAGTTCGCCAAGAACGTTCGTTCACGCTGTCGCGGAAGAAACTTGCGATGCGCTGACTGTGGGCGCATTTCGTTTGGCATGACGATCAGCGAATCCGGTGCCTTCAGCTTCGGCACAACGCCTCGCAATCGGCCCATTCGCTGCGCGAA
>JAFIFL010000059.1 GCA_020832055.1 Gammaproteobacteria bacterium | reverse complement strand
GCGCCACGCGCCGATCCGTATGCGACACTTCAGAGCTGGTGGCCAGAACTGGTGGGCCGCGACGCATGCCGCACACGCCAGCGCCCAATTTCTGAAGAGACTGATTCATGGCTAAACGCCAACCCAAGGACCCGCAGGCCAAGCGCGAGTCCGCCAAGTATGACAACCCCATTGCCAGCCGCGAACTGATCCTCGAACGCCTGCGGGCTGCCGGCGTACCCCGAGACATGGGCGCCATCGCCGATGATCTGGACATCGCCAACGATCAGGACATGGAGGCCCTTCGCCGCCGCCTGAGAGCCATGTGCCGCGACAGCCAGCTGCTCATGGACCGCCGCGGCCGCTACGCCCTGGTGGAGAAACTCGATCTGGTCACCGGGCGTGTTCAGGCCCACCGCGACGGCTTCGGCTGGCTGCGGCCGGAAGACGGTTCCGCCGATGTCTACCTGCACGAGCGCCAGCTCCACAGCGCCATGGACGGTGACCGGGTTCTGGTGCGCATCTCCGGCGAGCGCCGCGACGGCAAGCGCGAAGGCGTGGTGGCCGAGATCGCCGAACGCGCCCATGCCCGCATGACCGGCCAGCTCGACGAGATGGGCGGTGTCTGCATCCTCGTTCCGGCCAACCCGCGCATCAGCCAGGAAATCCTCATCAACCAGGCCGACCGCGGTGGTGCCCGGCCGGGGGATTGGGTGGAAGTGGAACTCACCCGCTATCCCGAGCGTCACCAGCCGGCCTGGGGGCGGGTGGTGGAAGTGCTCAGTTCCGGCGACTTCCATCGCACCCGGGTGGACGTGGTCCTCGGTGCCCAGGGCATTCCCCGCAAGTGGCCGGAGGCGGTGGAGCAGGCCGTCCGGCAGCTGCCCAAAGAAGTATCAGCGGAGGATGCCCGCAAGCGGGTGGATCTGCGCGATCTCGATCTGGTGACCATCGACGGTGAGGACGCCCGCGATTTCGACGATGCGGTGTTCTGTGAGCGCCGCAAGGGTGGCGGCTGGCGCCTGCTGGTGGCCATTGCCGATGTGTCCCACTACGTTCAGCCCGGATCGGGTCTGGACGAAGAGGCCGAGAATCGCGGCAATTCGGTGTACCTGCCGAGCACCGTGGTGCCCATGCTGCCGGAAGCGCTGTCCAACGAGCTCTGCTCCTTGAAGCCCAAGGTGGACCGGCTCTGTCTGGTCTGCGAGATGGCCATCTCCGCCAAGGGGCGGCTCGGCAAGTTCAGCTTCTTCGAGGGCGTGATGCGCTCATCCGCCCGCCTGACCTATACCCGGGTGGGAGCCCTGCTCGAAAAAGGCGTGGCGGGGGTGAAGGACAGCGACCCGGAGATCGTGCCGCTGGCCGATCGCCTGCTGGAGCTGCAGCGGCTCTATCAGGCGCTGCGCGCGGGCCGCGAGGCACGTGGCGCGGTGGACTTCGAGAGCACCGAATCACGCATCGTGATCGGCGACGACGGCAAGGTCTCCGAGATCGTTCCGGTCCGCCGCAACGATGCCCACAAGCTCATCGAAGAGTGCATGATCACTGCCAACGTGGCTTCCGCCCGATTCTTCGAGAAGCACAAACTGCCGGCGCTGTATCGGGTGCATGCGGAGCCGGATGCGGGACGCATCGAGGATCTGCGGTCCTTCCTGGCGGGGCTGGGCATCGTGCTCCCCGGGCAGGACATTCCCGAACCGCGGGATCTGAAGGCTCTTGTGGAGAGCGTGGCCCATCGGCCGGATCGGCACGTCATCGAGGTGTCGGTGCTGCGCTCCATGAATCAGGCGGTGTATTCGCCGGTCAACGACGGCCATTTCGGCCTCGCGCTGTCGGCCTACACCCACTTCACCTCGCCGATCCGGCGTTATGCGGATCTGCTGGTGCATCGCGGCATCCGTCACGTCATCCGCTCCCGCATCGAGAGCGAGTACGTGCAGCGGGTGCGGGGCGCGGGCGTGCTGCGCAAGGAACTCATCTACCCCTATGAGCTGCCGCGCCTGACCAACATCGGCGAACACATCTCCATGACCGAGCGGCGCGCGGATGCGGCGTCGCGGGACATGATCGACTGGCTGAAGTGCGAGTACATGCAGCAGCACCTTGGTGCTGAGTTCGAGGGCAGCGTCACCGGTGTCACCAACTTCGGTCTGTTCGTGGAACTCGATGATCTCTATGTCCAGGGTCTGGCCCACGTCACCATGCTGCCCGGCGACTACTACCACTTCGATTCCACGAACCGCCTGCTGCAGGGGGAGTCCACCCGCACCGTGTTCGGCCTCGGCGATCGCCTGCGGGTGTCCGTCGCCCGGGTGGATGTGGACGAGCGCAAGATCGACTTCACCGTGCTCGAGCAGCTCACCAAGCGCAAGCCGCCCCGCGGCAGTGGCCGGGCCGACCGCGGTGGTCGTGGCGGTGAACGCAAAGCCAAGAGTGGTGGCGAACGCGGTGGCCGGGCGCGCGGCCCTCGTCGGCGGCGTTGACCATGAGCGAGTGGGTCGCCGGTTTTCATGCAGTTCGGGCTGCGCTCGACTCCGGAACGGCCAGTGAGGTCTGCCTGCTCAGTGAGCGTCGGGATGCGCGCAGCCGCGAGCTCGAGACCCGCTGCCGCAACCTGGGCATCGCCCTGCGGCGGGTGTCCAAGCAGGAACTCGAAGCGCTGAACCTCGGCGTGCATCAGGGGGTCGCTGCGCGGCTCGCCGCCGGTCGCGAGGTCGGCGACGAAGGCGCCCTCGAATCCCTGCTCGACGAATTGAGTGAGCCGGCGCTGCTGCTGATCCTCGAAGGCCTCACCGATCCGCGCAACCTCGGCGCCTGCATGCGCAGCGCGGAAGCCGCCGGCGCCCATGCGGTGGTGGTGCCGCGCAGCCGCACGGCGCCGCTGACGCCGGCGGCGCGCAAAGTGGCCAGCGGAGCGGCCGAGCGTCTGCCCTTGATCGTGGTGGCCAACCTGGCCCGAACCCTGCGCTGGCTCGAACAGCGCGGCATTCAGCGCGTGGGCCTCGCCGGAGAAGGCGAGGCCATGCTGTGGTCGCTGGATCTGCGTGGGGGCTGCGCCCTGCTGCTCGGCGCCGAAGACACCGGGCTGCGACGCCTGACCCTCGATCACTGTGATGAGGTGGCAAGACTGCCCATGAGCGGTGAGGCGGAAAGTCTCAATGTCTCCGTGGCAGCCGGCATCGCCCTGTTCGAAGCCGTCCGTCAGCGGCAGCCCGGCTGACCGCTGCACCTCGGTCACAAGCTTCGATCGAAGGCTTTGCTGTGGGAAGCGGGCGGAGCGAAGCGCAGACCGCGAAGGCGGCGCGGCCGCCTGCAAGCTCCCAGGCTGCAGAATGCCTGCTCTTTCCAACAGGCCCGCTTGCCTCGCCATCACCGCTCCCGTAGAATCCGCCTCCCTTCGGCTGGCGTGTGTCGGCCGTTTCACTCCTTGCTGCACGCCTGTCGCGGCGGTGGCTTCCATCCATAAGGGGTACACATGCGACATTACGAAATCGTGTTTCTGGTTCATCCGGACCAGAGTGAGCAAGTGCCGTCGATGGTCGAGCGTTACAAGGCGATCATCGAGGAGGGCAAGGGTCAGATCCATCGCCTCGAAGACTGGGGTCGCCGGCAGCTCGCCTACCCGATCAACAAGATCCACAAGGCGCACTACGTTCTCATGAACGTGGAATGCAACAAGGAAGCGATCGAGGAAATCGAGAACGTCTTCCGCTTCAACGACGCCATCATCCGCAACATGATCCTGAACATCGACGAGGCCGTCACCGAGCCGTCGCCCATGGTCAAGCCCGAGCGTGAGAGCCGCGATCGTGATCGTGGTGAACGCCGCGGAGACGATGATCGCGGTGAGCGCCGTGGGGATGATGACCGTGGCGAAAGCCGCCGTGGTCGCGATGATGATGACGAGGACGAGGAGTAAGCACCATGGCCCGTTTCTTCCGACGTCGTAAGTTCTGCCGCTTCACAGCCGATGGCGTGAAGCAGATCGACTACAAAGACATCGAGACGCTCAAGCAGTACGTCACAGAGACCGGCAAGATCGTGCCGAGCCGGATCACCGGCACCAACGCACGCTATCAGCGCCAGCTCTCCCGGGCGATCAAGCGGGCGCGCTTTCTGGCCCTGCTGCCCTATACCGACGGGCAAGCTTGACGGGAGTCATCACCATGCAACTGATTCTGCTTGAACGCATGCGCAATCTCGGTGACCTCGGCGACGAGGTCACTGTGAAGTCCGGCTACGGCCGCAATTTCCTCCTGCCCCAGGGCAAGGCGGTGCGCGCCACGCCGAAGAACCGCGAGGAGTTCGAGGCCCGCCGCGCGGATCTCGAACGGCACTCGGCTGAAGTGCTGACCCAGGCCCGGGCCCGGGCAGCCCAGCTCGAAGGCGTGAGCGTCACCATCGCGGCTCGTGCCGGCGATGAAGGCCGCCTGTACGGTTCGGTGGGACCGCGGGAAGTGGCGGATGCTCTCGAACAGACCGGTGCCGAGATCACCAAGGCCGAAGTGCGGATGCCGGTCGGCCCGATCCGCAATACCGGTGAGTTCGAAGTCGAGATTCAGACCCACTTCGACATCGTCACCACCGTCAAGGTGGTGGTGATCGCCGAGTAAGTCCGCAGTTCCGGCATCCGGCTGCAGAGTTCTGCAGTCGGATGCCCAGCCCCAAGCCCGCCTGATCTGCGCACTGCGCTTGACGCTTCCCTGGCCCTGTCACAACCTTGACGGCCCCCGGCATCTTCGCCGGACGCGTTCACCAGAGGCTGTCATCCATGTCGGAACCCGGCTATTCCGCGCCACCGGGACCGCCCGATCCCCGTGGCGACGCGCGGGTCGCCGGCGTCAAGATCCCCCCCCATTCCATCGAGGCCGAGCAGGCCGTGCTCGGAGGCCTGCTGCTGCATGCCAGCAGCTACTGGGAGATCGCGGATGCGGTCACCGAGAAGGACTTCTACCGCAATGACCACCGCCTGATCTGGCGCGCCATCGTCGAACTGATGGAAGAAGGCGGCTCGGTGGATGTGCTCACGGTGGGTCGAGCGCTGGAGAACATGGGGCAGGCCACCCGGGGCATGGATTCGGTGTATCTGGCGGAACTGGCGGAGAGCACGCCGGGGGTCAGCAACCTGCGGGCCTACGCTGACATCGTTCGCGAGCGGGCCCTGCTGCGCCAGCTCATCGACGTGGCCGGGCGGATTGCGGACAGCGCATTTGCCCCGGAAGGACGCAAGAGTTCGGAACTGCTCGACGAGGCCGAGCGTGCGGTGTTCCAGATCGCCGAGGACCGGCCCAAAGAGGGCGGTCCGGCGGGGGCGCGGGAACTGCTGAAGAAGGCCGTCGAACGCATCGACCGACTGGTGGCCAGCAAAGGCGCTCTCACCGGGCTGTCCACCGGCTTTGCCGACCTCGACGGCTACACCTCGGGTTTCCAGGAATCGGATCTGGTGATCGTCGCCGGCCGGCCGTCCATGGGCAAAACCGCGTTCGCCATGAATCTGGTGGAAAACGCGCTGATGGTGGACGAGCCCAAGCCCGTGCTGGTGTTCTCCATGGAGATGCCGGCGGAATCCCTGATCATGCGGATGCTGTCCTCCTTGGGGCGCATCAACCAGAGCCATATCCGCAGCGGCCAGCTCACCAATGACGACTGGCCGAGGCTGGCCTCGACCATGACCCTGCTGCGCGACCGGCCCCTGTTCATCGACGATACGGCAGCGCTGTCCCCCAACGACCTGCGCGCCCGGGCCCGGCGGGTGGCCCGGGAACACGGATCCATCGGCCTGATCATGGTCGACTACCTGCAGCTCATGCGCGTCCCCGGCACCGGCGAAAACCGCACCGGGGAGATTTCGGAGATCTCCCGCTCGCTGAAGGCCCTGGCCAAGGAAATGCATTGTCCCGTGGTCGCGCTCTCCCAGCTCAACCGCAGCCTCGAACAGCGCCCCAACAAGCGCCCGCAGATGGCGGATCTTCGCGAATGCGTCACCGGCGATACCCGGGTGCTGCTGGCGGATGGTCGGCGGGTGCCTATCGCGGAGCTGGTCGGCGAAACCCCCGAGGTCTGGTCAGTGAACCCGGCCGGTAAGCTGCGGCGGTCCACCGCTGACCTGATCTGGGAAGTGGGCACGCGGCCGCTGCTGCGGATCAGTCTGGCGAGCGGGCGGAGCATCCGCTGCACCGCCGAGCATCGACTGCGGGGGCTGTGGGACTGGAAAGCGGCGGGCGAACTGCAGCCGGGCGACCGACTCGCTCTGGCCCATGTACTGCCACAGCCGGCTCGGCCTGAATCCTGGCAGGATGCCGAGATTGTGCTGCTGGCCCATCTTGTCGGTGATGGCAGCTACGTGAAGGGCCAGCCCCTGCGCTACACCACCGCCAGTGAAGACAACAGCGCCGTGGTCACCGAAGCGGCCCTGGCGATGGGCTCCACGGTCAAGCGCTATCCCGGCAAGGGACATTGGCATCAGCTCCTGATCAGCGGCAACGGCAATCGCTGGCATCCCGCAGGGGTGGGCAAGTGGCTGAAGGACCTTGGCATTTTCGGCCAGCGTTCGCGTGAGAAGCACCTGCCCGAGAGCATCTTCCGCCTCGGTACCGAGCAGCTGGCGCTGTTTCTCCGCCATCTGTGGGCCACTGACGGCAGTATCACGGTGGCGGCCAGCGGCCGCATCCGCATCTACTTCGCGACCTCGAGCCGACTGCTCGTCGAGGATGTGGCAAGTCTCCTGCTGCGCTTCGGTATCGTCGGTCGAATACGCCATGTGCAACATGAGCCCTCTGAGGGATGGCACACCATCGATGTTTCCGGGCTGGCCGACCAGAAGCGATTTCTCGACAGAGTCGGCGCATTCGGCCATCAGGCAGGTGTGGCTGACACGGTCCGGGCCAGGCTCGAGGCGATGGTGCAGAACACCAACGTGGATACCGTACCAGCGGAGGTGTTCGACTATGTTCGCAAAGCTATGGCGGAATCGGGTGTCACGACGCGTGCCATGGCCGCCATGCGCGGGACGGCTTATGGCGGAGCCGCCCACTTCAAGTTCGCGCCGTCGCGGGAAACCCTCGCCGACCACGCTGAACTGCTCGATGACGAGAGGCTCCGGACCGTGGCGGACAGTGAACTGTTCTGGGACAGGGTCGTGCGCGTGGAAGCGGATGGGGAGGCTCCGGTCTACGATCTCACCGTTCCCGGCGATGCCTGCTGGCTGGCGGATGGCATCGTCAGTCACAACTCCGGAGCGATCGAGCAGGATGCAGACGTGATCCTGTTCGTCTACCGGGACGAGGTCTACAACCCTGAATCGTCGGACAAGGGCACCGCGGAGATCATCATCGGCAAGCAGCGTAATGGTCCCATCGGCATGATCCGGCTGGCGTTCATCGGCCATCTGACCCGCTTCGAGTCGTTGGCCCCGGAACGCTACGAGCAGTACTGATGCAGCGTCTGGTCAGAGCGAGCATCGATCTCGAGGCGCTGCGACACAATTTCGCACTGGCGCGCAGCTACGCCGGACGGCGCGAGGTCTGGCCGGTCGTGAAGGCCGATGCCTACGGCCACGGCATGATCGAGGTCGTGCGCGCGCTGGCGGACGCGGATGGGTTCTGTGTGGCCGATCTCGACGAGGGTCTCGCCCTGCGCGGGGCGGGCATCCGCCAGCCCATTCTGGTGATTCAGGGCGCCCACTCCGGAGCAGGGCTGGCCGTTGCAGCCGAAGCGGGGCTGACGCTCGGCGTACACGGTGCAGAACAGCTCGACGTCATCGAGCGCGATGCCCCGAAGCTGTCGGCGGGCGCCCTGCGGCTGTGGCTGAAGATCGAGACCGGCATGCATCGCCTCGGTCTCGAGGCCGCAGCCGCTCGCGAGGCCCGGGATCGTCTCAGCGGGCTCGCGGCCGTGGCGGAGATCGGCATGATGACCCACTTCGCCTGCGCCGACAGCGCCGAACATCCGCTCACCGAAGTTCAGGCGACCGAGTTCGGCATGGCGATGCGGGGAGCCCAAGGACCGATCAGCGCCTGCAATTCCGCTGCCCTGCTCACGGGCCGCTATCCGCACGATACCGTGGTCCGGCCCGGGATCATGCTCTATGGAGCATCGCCCCTGCTCGGGCGCAGCGCGGAAGACCTCGGGCTGTCGCCAGTGATGACCCTGCGCAGTCGCGTGCTGGCGGTGAAGGAGGTCCCGGCTGGCCGGAACATCGGCTACGGGGCCACCTGGACGGCACCGGAGCGTACCCGCATCGGTGTGGTGGCAGTGGGCTATGGCGACGGCTATCCGCGTCATGCGCCCTCGGGGACACTGGTTCGCATCGGCGCCTGTAACGTTCAAATTCTCGGCCGGGTGTCCATGGACTCCCTGACCGTCGACCTGCGCTGCGCGCCCGAGGTCCGCGTCGGCGACGAAGTGGTGCTGTGGGGGCGGGGACTGTCGGTGGATCAGGTGGCGGCGGCGGCCGGCACCATCGGCTACGAACTGCTCGCGGGCGTCACGCCCCGGGTGCCACGGGAGTACCTGGGCGGGGAGTCCGGCTGACATGGCTCGTGGTCGGCAGAAGGAAGTCTGGGTGTGCCGCGACTGCGCCACGGAGCATCCGAAGTGGCAGGGGCAGTGCACCGGCTGCGGTGAATGGAACACGCTGGAGCAGGCTCAGGGCGCGCCGACCGGCAGCGGGCGGTCAGGCAGCGGCTGGGCAGGACAGGTGTCCACGGTCACACGGCTGGCGGAAGTGGGCCTCGATGCCCAGCCACGCATCGCCACCGGCATGCGCGAACTCGACCGGGTGCTCGGCGGCGGTCTGGTGCCGGGGTCGGTGCTGCTGATCGGCGGCAATCCCGGCGCCGGCAAGTCCACGCTGCTGCTGCAGGTGAGCTGTGATCTCGCCGCCCGTCTCGGCGTGCTCTATGTCACCGGCGAGGAGTCCCTGCAGCAGATCGCCCTGCGGGCGAGGCGACTGGAACTGCCCCAGGAGCACCTGAAGCTGGCGGCGGAGACCCGGGTCGAAGCCATCCTGGCCCACGCCGGGCGGGAAAAGCCTGGCATGGTGGTGGTGGATTCTGTGCAGACCCTGCAGACCGAGGCCGTGGAAGGGGCGCCGGGTGGGGTCACCCAGGTCCGCGAAGCCACTGCCCGGCTGGTGCGCTTTGCCAAGGAGTCCGGCGCCATCGTGGTGCTGGTGGGACACGTCAACAAGGAAGGGGGTCTGGCTGGCCCGAAGGTACTCGAGCACATGATCGACACCTTCATGATGCTCGAGGATGCCTCCGACTCCCGCTTCCGCACTCTGCGCGGCCACAAGAACCGCTTCGGCGCCGTCAACGAGCTCGGCGTCTTTGCCATGACCGACCGCGGCCTGAAGGAGGTGGCGAATCCCTCCGCCATCTTCCTGTCCCGGGACACCGAGCCGGCGGCAGGCTCGCTGGTGGTAGTGGTCTGGGAAGGCACTCGGCCTCTGCTGGTGGAGATTCAGGCGCTGGTGGACGACAGTCAGGGGGCGCACCCGCGGCGGGTGACCCTGGGTGTGGATACCAATCGACTGGCGCTGCTGCTGGCCGTGCTGCACCGCCATGGCAAGGTCGCTGTCGGCAACAGTGACGTGTTCGTCAACGTGGTGGGTGGCATCCGGGTGGCGGAAACGGCCAGTGACCTGCCGGTGCTGTTGGCCGTGATTTCCAGTATGCGCAACGTGGCGCTGCCCCGAGAGCTGTTCGCCTTCGGTGAAGTCGGTCTCTCCGGTGAGGTGCGCCCGGTTCCCAACGGTCAGGAGCGCCTGCGCGAAGCGGCGAAGCACGGCTTCAAACGTGCGGTGTGCCCGGTGGCCAACAAGCCGCGGGAACCCATTGCCGGCCTCGACGTGTTGGCGGTGCGCACCCTCAAAGAAGCCCTCGACGCCCTGTTCTGATGTCCTTTCCAACTGAGCCTGAATCGGGGAAGGTCGGCCCGGCGCAGGTGCAATTTGAGACGGTGAAGAGTGGCAAGCGCTTCACCACCCGCTGCGTCAGCATTGTCTGCATCCCTGGTGGCGGTTAACGTTCATCGTCCCAGAGGGATCCGCTGAATGATCAGCCGTTCCTGAGCGCGGGCATCCGGAGCCTGTCCTTGGAGCCAGGAAGTCTCACCAGCCGAGGAGGCGGTCATCGTCACAGTGGCAGCGTCAGCATGGATCGGCCGATTGACCACGGCTTCGAGCCTCGCATTGCTGCTGGTCCTCGGCGTGCTGTTGCCCGGGCGGATGTTTCTGCCCACGGATGTCCTGCTGGTGGATGTCCTGACCAGTTTTACGGCCCAGTACGCGCTGTTGGCCCTGCTGGTGGCGCTCTGGCTGCTCTGGTGTCGGCGCTGGCTGCGCAGTGCCGCTTTCCTGCTCCTGCTGGTTCCGGAAATTTTCAGCCTGTTCCAGGGGCGTGGTCCCGCGCCGGTGGGCGAGGACTCCATCACCGTCGTCACGGCGAACCTGTTCGAAAGCGCCCGTGCGGTACGCTCCGCCGTGGCTCAGGCCGAGGCTCTCGATGCGGACCTGCTGTGGTGGAGTGAGTTTCCCCGCGACATGGACCCTGAAACCCGTGGCCGGGTGGGGGCGCTTGAATCACGTTACCCCTTCGGTTTCGAAATGCCCGCGGCCGACGGTCGTGACCTGCGGTTTCTCAGCCGCTATCCCTTGCGCACACGGGAGACGTTCCAGCCACCCCACACCACCGGGCGCCCGGCACTGAAGCTGACGCTGGAGGTGGAAGGCCGCCTGCTCACCGTCTTTGCCCTGCATACCCATCCGCCGACCTCGCCGTGGAGTCTGGAGGCCCGCAATGCCACGCTCGACTGGCTGCAGCAGGAACTGGCGCGTCACCAGGGCTATGCACTGGTCCTCGGTGATCTCAATACCTCAGCGTTCGCGCCGCGGTTCCGGGAACTCATCGAGGTGAGCGGCCTCGACTGTCCCTCACCCTGGCGCTGCGCGGTGGCGTCATGGCCGAGTTTCGTGCCCATCCTGCTGACACCGATCGACCACATCCTGGCCGGCGGCGGCGCCGAGGTGATCAATCTTCGTCGGGGGCGCTTTACGGGATCGGACCACTTTCCGGTGGTGGGCGAGGTGATCTTCCGCGACTGAGAATCGTTGCGGACGCCTTCATGTAATTGACGCCAGCAGGGTTTCCGGACAACGTCCGGGCCTTCAACGATCATTGACAGGAGTGACAGCGTGAGTGACAGCCCAGCACAAGAGTACGTCCCGCCGAAGGTCTGGACCTGGCAGCAGGGCAGCGGCGGCCGCTTCGCGAAGATCAATCGCCCCATAGCCGGTCCGACTCACGACAAGGAGCTGCCCGTGGGGGACCACGATCTGCAGCTCTACTCCCTGGCCACACCCAACGGCGTGAAGGTCACGGTGCTGCTCGAGGAACTGCTCGAACTCGGCATTGCCGAGGCTGAGTATGACGCCTGGCTGATCAACATCGGCGATGGTGATCAGTTCGGCAGCGGTTTCGTTGCCGCCAACCCGAATTCCAAGATCCCGGCGCTGGTGGATCGCAGCACGACGCCCCCAACCCGTGTGTTCGAGTCCGGGGCGATCCTCGTGTATCTGGCGGAGAAGTTCGATCGATTCCTGCCCCGTGTGCCGTCGGCGCGGGCGGAGTGTTTGTCCTGGCTGTTCTGGCAGATGGGCAGCGCGCCGTATCTCGGTGGTGGTTTCGGCCACTTCTACGCCTACGCACCGAGCAAGATGGAGTACTGCATCGATCGCTACACTATGGAGGTGAAACGGCAGCTCGACGTGCTCGACCGCAACCTCGCCGAGCGCGAGTACCTCATCGGCGACGACTACACCATCGCCGACATGGCGAACTACGGTTGGTATGGCGCTCTGGTGCTGCACGATCTCTACGCTGCCTCGGAGTTCCTCGATGTGCAGAGCTACCGGCACGTTCAGCGCTGGGCCAAGGCCATCGATGTGCGGCCCGCCGTCGTCCGCGGCAAGCGCGTGAACAAGGTCTGGGGACCGGAAGAAGAGCGCATGCCGGAGCGGCACAGCGCGGCGGATTTCGACGCGAGCTGACGCCGCGGCCCTGCTCCCCTCGGGTCCGGGCGCGTCCCGTCACGCCCAAGCAGGGCCCGGAACAGCGGCCGCATCGGGGTCTGAGCCTTGCGTCACGGCGAACACATGCATGCGTGCATGGTCCCGGTGCATGACCTTGGCTATGCTGGGCCGTAGGCGCGGTACGCCGCGACAGGATCAGACTTCGAGGGGAGAATCACATTGGGACACTACGACCGCTTGTTCGAACCGCTGAAGATCGGCCCGGTGACCATTCCCAACCGGATCGTGCGCAGCCCCCATGGCACCGGGCTCGGTGGTGAGGAATTGATTGCCTATCACGAGGCCCGGGCCCGGGGCGGCGTCGGCATGTCCACCATCGAGGCCACAAGCGTGCACCCGAGCGCGCCGGGGCGCCTGCGGCTGTGGGACGACAGCTGCCTGAAGTTCCTCGAGCAGATCAGTTCGCGGATTCGTCCCACCGGCATGAAACTGCTGCTGCAGGCCTATCACCCGGGAGCTGGCCATGCGGAGGCGGCTGGCATGCCCGAGCACTGGTCTGCCAGCGCCATTCCCAACCCCATGGCGGGTGTGGTGCCCATCGCCATGACCCAGACCATGATCGACGACACGGTGGCTGCCTTCGCCGCGGCTGCCCGTCGCTGTCGGGATGCCGGCCTCGACGGTGTGGACATCCATGCGTCCAGCGGCTATCTGATCCACGAGTTCCTGTCGCCGGCGCTGAATCAGCGCGAAGATCGTTACGGTGGCTCGGATGCCAACCGCATGCGCTTCCTGCTCGAAGTCATCGAGGCCGTGCGTGCGGAGGTGGGCGGCAGCGAGTTCGCGGTGGGGGTCCGGCTGCCCAATGAGGACTACGTCCCGGGCGGTCTGACTGCGGAGCAGAATGCCCACATCGCGCAGCGGGTGGCCCCGCTGGTCGACTACGTGTCCCTGCACATGGGTGCCTACTGGCGCTTCCACAAGCTGATCGCGCCTGCCGACGATCCCCTTGGTGTGGAAATGGACGCCAATGCCAGGATCACGCCGAATCTGGGCAGTCCCGTCATGGTGGTCGGACGCATCATGACCCTGGATCACGCCCTGCACATCGTCGACAGCGGGGCGGCCGACATGGTGTCCATGGTGCGGGCGCTCATTGCCGATCCGGAACTGGTGAACAAGGCACGCTACGGCAACGAGAATCGGATCCGGCCCTGCATCGGCACCAACATGGGCTGTGTAGGTCAGCTGATGACCAAGGGCCGGCTGAGCTGTGCGGTCAACGCTACCGCATCCCGGGAAGCCGAGCTGCCCTTTGATCCGAAGGATCGGGCAGCTACATCGAAGCAGATCCTGGTGGCCGGTGGCGGACCGGCGGGACTGGAGTTCGCTCGCACTGCCGCGCTCCGGGGACATCACGTCACGCTGCACGAGGCGTCGCAGCGGCTGGGCGGGCAGGTGGCCATGGCGGCGTCGGCGCCCCATCGCAAGGATCTGGGCGCCATCGTTCATTGGCTGGCTGAGGAGGTCGACACCCTGGGTGTCCAGATCCGCCTGAATGCCCCCGTGGACGCGGAAGGGGTGCTGCACGACAAACCGGACCTGCTGGTGGTCGCCACCGGGACCATGCCTCGCGACGACGGCTTCCAGCTCTCGACGCCGGGCGTTCCGGTGCCGGGCTTCGATCTGCCCCACGTGCACTCGTCTTGGGATCTCTTCGGCTACGGCCGGCCGCCGCAATTCAGGGGGCCGGCAGTCGTCTATGATGACACCGGATCCTTCGAGGCGATCTCCGTGGCGGATGTGCTGCTGGAGGCGGGGCTCGCGGTGACCCTGGTGTCCCGTTTCGACGGCATCGGCGCCAACCTGCCATTTCCGCCGGTCACTGCCGGCGCTGCCCGCGAACGGCTCTATTCGGGCGACTTCGAGTTCATCGGCGGCCATTACCTGCGGGAGATCACGCCACAGCACGTGGAGATCGGCGTGCTGTTCACGGACCGGGTGCGGCAGCTCGAAGCCGGATTCGTGGTCTTCGTCGGCTACAATCAGCCCAATCGGGAACTGGCCGAAGCGCTGCAGGACAGCGGCGTGGCCGTGGAACTCATTGGCGACGTGCGCGGCCGCAACAGCATCATGAGTGCCATCCACGCCGGAGCGCATCTCGGTCGGCAGGTCTGACCGCGCCTCTCCAGCCCGCGCTGATCAGGTCAGGACGATGGGCTCCGCGACCTGTTGCGTCATTCTGAGGAAGTGGGAGGGGGCTTGGACAGCGTAGAGAGTTTCATGGGGCAGGCCGGCGAAGTGCTTGGTCTCACCTTGATCGACTCCGCGACCGTGACGCTGACGCTGGAGCAGGTTCTGCTGGCGCTGGTGGCCCTCATCGTCGGTCTGCTGGTCGCGCGGATCGTCGAGCGGGTCGTGGGCGGGCGCATGCGCCGCGCCGAGGTGGGCCCGGACATGCTGCAACTGGTGCGGCGGCTGCTGTTCTACGGCCTGATGGTGATGGTCGTACTCGCCGTCCTGGCCATCCTCGGTATCCCGCTGACAGCATTCGCTTTCGTGTCCGGCGCCATCGCCATCGGTGTGGGCTTCGGTGCCCAGAACATCATCAACAACTTCATCAGCGGTTGGATCCTGATGGGGGAGCGTCCGATTCGCATCGGTGACTACATCGAACTCGACGATGTGCGCGGCCGGGTGGAAGCCATCAACAATCGCTCCA
Organism: Gammaproteobacteria bacterium; assembly: GCA_020832055.1. GTDB lineage: Bacteria > Pseudomonadota > Gammaproteobacteria > Pseudomonadales > Azotimanducaceae > SLTB01. Next base: position 4,622 of record JAFIFL010000059.1, on the reverse strand, counting down.
CGCGCATCCGGCGTACCGACGGTGTTCATCTGCTGGTGCCCAACAGTTCCCTGCTCGAAACCACGGTGGTCAACTGGACGCTGGTGGATGACCTGTCCCGCAGCAACGTTCAGTTGGGTGTGGCCTACGGTTCGCCAGTGCGCAAGGTGAAAGAGCTCCTGCTCGAGATCTGTCGTGAGCACCCTGCCGTGATCGCAGAGCCTGAGCCTGAGGTGTTCTTTCAGGACTTTGGAGACAGCGCCCTGGTCTTCGGCGCCTATTTCTGGCTCCACGCCAGTTCCGAGGGTGGGCGGCGCCGGGTCTGCAGCGATATCCGCTTCGCCATCGACGAAGTGTTCGCCGAGCACGGTATCGTCATTGCTTTCCCCCAGCGGGACATCCACATCGACGGATCCCTCGTCCTGCGGCGAGATTGATCATGCCGATCATTACGACGCGCTGACGCTGAGCTGTTCAGCGCGCGGTGCGCTCGGTCTTTGCATCCACCATCTGATACCCGGCGACGGCGAGATCGGAATCGCTGCTCTCGGTCAGCAGGCGCCCTGTCAGAATCTGCGGGTGGAACATCTCCACTTCCGGCAGTGAGCGTGTCATGTGCACACGAATGATCTGGTTGGGTGGCGGTGGCGGGAAGTGCAGGCAGGCGCCGAACCAGGGCACGAAGAGAAACTCGCTGATGGCGTCCCCCTCCCACTCCAGCGGCACGACGAAACCCCGGATGGAGATCGGCATGTCGTGCAGGGATTCGACAATGGGTGCGTTCGTCTCCTGGGGTGCGGCAGGGGCCGACGGATCGTGGAAGAACTGGCTGAGGTCAGGCTGAGTGGGTTTCCAGCCTGGTGGGATCAGTTCCTCCCAGCCCAGCGTGCGGGGTGTGCTCGCCAGCGATGGGGCGCAAGCGAGCAGCGCCACTAGCATCAGAGTCGCCATCGCCCGCTGGTTCAGCCTTGGTTCGTGTTCGCGCTGCCTGCACATTCTTGCGGTTTCATCCTGCATCGTTTGGGGCCATTCGGTTCGGTCCGACCGGCCACCCAAGCAGGAAGCGGGCCGTCTCTTCGAATCAAAGGGATAGGCGTTGTTCCGTGACAGCACCCGGTCGTTTTGCCGGGTCGTGGCATATGCCTTGCAGGAATTCGTGCTTCGGACGGATCTGCTCGCGCACTTCTGCCGTGGTTTCTATCGGGGGAAGCGGATGATTCGAAGTAAGCTCTCAGGAACTCGAATGGGTGCTCTGCTGCTGGTGTTCGGCCTCGGCGCCTGCCATCAGTCAGTCCTGGACGGAGCACTGGCCGGATCCGCCGCCGGATTCGGTGATCGAGTTCCCCGAGTCGCTGGACGACAAGCTTGCGCGCCTCACTGGCGAGCAGCGTGAGTTCATCAGCAGCCGCAACAACGTACGGCAGTTTGCGTCTCCGGAAAAACTGGTCGAGACCCTGAAAAAACGCAGCCCCGACGAGGTCGTGGCCTATGTGGAAGCCATGATCTGGGTCACCGGACAGCAGCAGTTCGAAGCGGGTCGCGATCAGGACAGCATACCCTTGGACACCACGTCGCCTGAGTTCAAGAGCCATGTGGTGCGCCGGCCAGCAAGCTTCGACCCGTTGCGGGAACCCGGGCCCATCGATCTTTCCCGCTACGGTATGGGCAGCCGCTTCAGCGGTAGTATTCCTACTTATGCCAATGCCCCGGTGGCGATTACGCCCGAGGATCTTATCGCCGGTGAGGTGGATGTGGCCTTCGTCGGCGCGCCGCTGAACATGGGCGGCGGCTGGCGGGACGGTGCCGATGGCCCCAGGTCATTGCGGCCGTTCGGACGCCGGAGTTCCATGGGAGGCAATGATCAGTACACCCAGGTGAATCCGAGCCGCGAATTGAACATCGTCGACTACGGCGATATCGCCATCGACAATTTCAGCACCGAGCGCAGCGTCCAGCATGTTCGTGAAGTGGTGCGGGAGATTGCCGAGACGGGCGCCATTCCCTTCATCATCGGCGGCGATCATTCGCTGGAGTATCCCAACGTGGCGGCGCTGGTGGATGTCTACGGCAAGGGCAATCTGACCGTCATTCACTTCGATGCCCATTCCGACATCAGCCGTGATCGCGCCCACATGATCGATCACGGCCAGCCCATTTATCGGCTGATCTCCGAGGGGCACATCACCGGTGCGGACTATGTCCAGGTTGGCCTGCGTGCCGGTGGACCCAACGAAACCCAGTTCACCTGGGCGCGCAATCAGGGCTTCCGCTATCACACCATGGCGGAAGTGGAGCGCTACGGCTGGGATGCGGTCATGGACCGCATCGTGTCGGCCATCCCGAAAGGAAGGAAGTTGCACATCTCTTTCGACGTCGACGTCCTTGATCCCTCCTACATTCTCGGTACCGGGACACCGGTATCCGGGGGCATGACGCCCCGGGAGGCCATCCCCATCGTGCGCCGGCTCTGCGCCCAGGCCAACGTGGTGGGCTTCGACATCGTCGAGATCCAGCCTGCGCTGGATCCCGGCTACGCGACCACCCTGCACAGCTCTGCCATCGTTCAGGCCTGCCTCGTGGGCATCGCCATGCATCGCCTGGGTCTGGACCCTGGCCATCTGAGTCCCATCTCCATCGATCACGCCCAGGACGACTACCACCAAAGGCAGGGGGGCTGACATGAGGACTGACGTCAGAGTGCCCAGCCTTCCCATGCCCCTCCTTGCCGCCTTCCTGCTGGGGGGCGTGCTCAGCGCCGCCGGCATGCTTCCGGCAGCGGCTCAGGGTGGCGGTGCGGATCACATTCCCGCCGAACTGCTGCCCAAGCTCTCCGACCTCTCCAGGGAACAGCTGGAGTTCTTCCGGGGCCCCGAGCCGATGCGCGTGATGGGTTCCCGCGCTCAATTGGTGCGGATTCTCGAACAGCGGAGCCCGGAGCAGATCGAGGCGTTCGTTGCCGACATGATGCGGGTGGTCGAAGCCTTCAAGTACGAGGAAGGCGTCGACATGGGTGAGATCCCCCTGAATCCGGAAGCGACGGCCTTCAATGGTCACACCGTGGTGATCCCGGAGATTCTCAAGGAGAGGCGGCGGGATCCGGGTCCCTTCAGCCTCAACCGCTACGTGGATGAATGGGGTGGCATTCCCACCTTCGCCGGTGCGCCGGTGGCCATCACGCCGGAAGATCTGCGCGTCGGGCGGGTGGACATCGCCATAGCGGGCATTCCCGTCAACTTCAGCAGCGGCCGGCGCGATGCCCAGAACGGCCCCGGCGCGCTGCGGCTGATGCACGGGATGGCCGATCGCGATGTCTACTCCATGGTGGATCCCGCCTCGGTGCTGAGCATCGTCGACTACGGTGATATCTCGGTCGATCATCTCAGCGTCGAACGCAGCATTGATCACGTACACGACATGGTCTACGAAGTGATCGGCACCGGGGCCGTACCGTTTCTCGTGGGCGGCGATCACTCGGTGATGTACCCCACCGTCCGGGCCGTCCGGGCCGCCCATCCGGACGAGGGCCTGAAGGTGGTGCACTTCGGCGCCCACTACAACGCGGAACGGACCCGTGCCCACAGCCTCACGGATCGTGATGCCATCTATCGGCTGCTGGTGGAGGAGGTCGTGGACGGCTCCAACCTCATCCAGGTGGGGCTGCGCGGTCCTCGGCTCACGCCAGAGGCCCTGGTCTGGCTGCGGGAACAGGGCGTGCGTTATCACACCATGGCGGAAGTGGAGCGGCGCGGCTGGCCGGCCGTCATGGAGCGGGTGATCGACGAGGCGAAATCCGGCGGTGAACGGGTCTACATCTCCTTCGACGTCAGCGTGCTCGACCCGAGTCAGCTGGCGGCCGCGGGCAGGGCAGCACCCGGCGGCCTCACGGTACGGGAGCTGACGCCGCTGGTACGGCGCCTGTGTGCCGAGACCGAGATTGCCGGCTTCGAACTCATGGATCTCGCGCCCATGCTGGACCTGAGCTACGTCAGCACCATGAATGCCAACCACATGCTCAATGCCTGTCTGGCCGGCGTGGCCATGCGGCGATCGGGGCTGGTGTCTGATCATTACCTGGATGCCATGAGCGTCGATCACGGTCAGCCCTAGGGCTCGAGGGACCCTGCGGGGCTGTCCCGCCTGCGGCTGCGCCGGCGAAAGCAGCCCTTGAGTTCCAGCCCTTGGAACAACCTCATGGGAGCCCCCACCGGGGGCGATCAGCGCCGCGAGGCGCTGCTTGCAGGCATCGCCCGCGCTGTGGGCTCCCTCAAAGGCGTCTTGCCGGCGCCGGTCTCAGGCCAGCCGCTTGTACTTGATCCTGCACAAGGGCGCGGCGAAACGCTGAGTTGGGCGCGAAGACGCCGTGGTAGCGGGTCAGGTTGCATCCTGGCCTTCGAACCAAGGCGGCTAATCTAGCGATGAAGTCCTCAGGGCTGAACAGGACGTGTGTGGTGCCGTCCCGAAATGGCTGCTTGAGCCGGTAGACGACCTGACCGGCGTCACGTCAGCCGGTCGCGTCGGCACCGAGGACCAGGCGCTCGAGGCCGGTCGCAAGCAGGGTGTCGACGAGGTCCGCGACGGTCTCCGGCGCCTCGGCGAAGTCGCGCTTCACCCACACGCTCAGGACGCCGTGGGCGACGCTCGCG
>JAFIFL010000058.1 GCA_020832055.1 Gammaproteobacteria bacterium | reverse complement strand
GCAGTGACATCAGCTTCGGGAAAGCGCGTCGAGATCGGCCCAATCGCTTTGCGATCAGGGCCTTCCCACAAAAGGGCGACTGACGACTGCGAAGCAGCCTGATGTTCAGGGAAGGCAGGGGCTGGCGCTGACGGAGCAGTCTGTCTGGCCGTCCGGTGCTTCAGGCATCAGGGCCGGGCATCACTGATCAGCGACGAGCCTTGCGAGCGGCGTAGCGGCGGTCACGCTCTGCTTTCTGCGCAGCCAGGAGCTCCTTCTTCGCGGCTTCCGCTGCTGCGGCCTCGGCCGCGAGACGTTCCTGTTCGGCCTGCTCGGCGGCCAGGCGAGCCGCTTCGGCCTCGGCCTGTGCGAGCGCCTTGCGTTCCTTTTCGGCCCGCCGTTCGGCCTTGCGTTCGGCCTGCCGCGCTTCGCGGGCGATGGCTATCTCGCGTCGCGCTTCGTGCCGCGCGGCCGCATTGGGGTCCTTGGATGCTTCCTTGGCCTTGTTGAGCAGGGCCTGCTTTGCCTTGCTGCTTTCCTGTTGCCGCTCAGCGAAGCCGGGTTGAAACTTTTTCATGTCTGAGAATGCTGCCGTCTGATTGGAGAGAGATGCGCGCAAGCGCCATCGCGGGGCCGGCACGGCCTTCCGCGATCGCACACTAATCTATTGCCGACCAATTTGGGAGTCCAGGCGGCTTCCAGCTGCCAATTCAGTGCTTTGAGTGTGTCAAACTGCCGCGCTCGGAACGCGCTCCGGCTGCAGCAGGGTGGCAGCGGAACGCGGGCCTCCCATGGTCGAGGCTGGGAGTGGGAACATGGCCGTGTGGAGCCTGCTCGACGGCTTCGGCATTTTTGTGTTTGCCCTGTCCGGCGGACTCGCCGCCGCGCGGCGACAGCTCGATCCCTTCGGCTTCCTGGTGCTGGCCTTTCTGCCAGCTGTGGGCGGCGGTACCCTCCGTGACCTGATCCTCGATCGTCCGGTATTCTGGATCGAGCACCCCTGGCCCCTGCTGCTGGTGGTCATCGCGGCGACCCTGACCTTTTTCTTTTCCGCGCCGGTGGCCCGCCGGGAGCGGTTGCTGCGCTGGCTGGACGCGCTGGGTCTTTCGGTCTTCGCCGTACTCGGCGCCCGACGGGGCCTGCTGGCCACCGGTGATCCCGTCATCGCCGTCGTGATGGGCGTGGTGACGGCAGTGGTGGGTGGCCTGTTGCGGGATGTGGTCTGCAATGAAATGCCGCTGATTCTCCACCGGGAGATCTACGCCACGGCGGCGGTGGCGGGGGCGCTGGTCTACGTCTTCTGCGTGCATTTCGGCATGGATGGTGAGTGGGCACTGTTGCCGGGTGCGATCGCTGCGTTTTTGCTGCGGGCTGCCGGACTGGTCGGTGGCTGGTCGCTGCCGCGGCCACCGGGCGCCGCCTGAGGCATTGCAGCCCTCAGGCGGCAGCAGGCCGACTTGGCCCGGGCCGGCAGCCGTCCCGTTCCCGGCCGGACCACAATCGTCAGCGGGGCTGCATCCGGATGCCGCCGTCGATGCGGATCGTCTCGCCGTTCAGATAGGGGTTCTGAATGATCTGCATGGCGAGCAGGGCGAACTCCGGGGCATTGCCGAGGCGCTTGGGGAACTGAACCATGTCGATCAGCGGCATGCGCACCTGATCCGGGGCACCCATCATCATCGGCGTCTCGAAAATGCCCGGGGCAATGGTGCAGACGCGGATGCCATTGCGGCTGAGATCGCGTGCGATGGGCAGGGTCATGCCTGCGACACCGGCCTTGGAGGCGGAGTAGGCGGCCTGGCCAATCTGACCGTCGAAAGCGGCCACGGAGGCGGTGTTGATGATGACGCCGCGCTCACCGTCCTCGTTCACCGGGTCGTTCTTGGCCATGGCATCCGCGCACAGGCGCAGGGTGTTGAAGGTTCCGATCAGGTTGACGTTCAGGACGAACTTGAACGTATCGAGCGGCATGGGACCATCCTTGCCGAGCGTCCGCGCTGCCGTGCCGATTCCGGCGCAGTTGACGTTGATGTGTACGCCACCGAAGGCGGCGACGGTGCCGGCGACAGCTGCCTCCACCGAGCTGGCGTCCGCGACGTCCACCTTGAATGCCTTGGCGCTGGCGCCGAGCTGCTTGGCGGTGGCCTCGGCGAGATCGCCATTGAGATCGAAAATCGCCACCTTGCCGCCGGCTGCGATGACCTGTTCGGCAGTGGCCTTGCCGAGCCCCGATGCGCCGCCGGTGATGACGGCAACCTTGTCTTTCAGATCCATGCTGATGTCTCCGTTCTGCTGGAGCGCGGTAGTATACGGATCCTGACCCGCAGTTGTTGTGGAGGAGCACGTGTCCGGTCCGAAGGTGGCGCTGGCGGGTCCGCCGGTGACCATTCAGCCTGATTTCCTGAAAGCCGCGAGCGCCGCGCACTGGCTGCATTGGTGCCGACGGCATCTGCCCTGGCGGCAGGATCGGGTGCGGATGTTCGGCCGTGAGTACGCCTGCAGAAGACTGGTCGCCTTTGCCGCCGAACCCGGCCTGCGCTACCGCTACAGTGGCAGTGAACATGTGGGCGCCGGCTTGCCGCGCCCCCTGAAGCTGCTGCTGGCGCGGGTCAACCAGAGGCTCGGAACCACCTTCGACAGCGTCCTGCTCACCCGCTATCGGGACGGTCATGATCGCCTGGGCTGGCACGCGGATCGCGAACCCGTCCTCGGACCCGAGCCGGAGTTGGCGGTGATCAGTCTGGGTGCGGCGCGAACCCTCGCGTTCCGGACCCGTGCTCAGCCGCGACATGCCGTCAATTTTCGGCTGGAGACAGGGTCCCTGTTGCACATGGGCCGTGGTACCCAGTCTCACTGGCAGCATCGCGTGCCGGCCGAGCGCTGTCGGGGCGAGCGGATCAGCCTCGGCTTCAGGAGGCTCGCGTGGTCGTGACCGCGACTCCCTGGCAGCCGGACTTCGAACTCGAAGCACGCAACAGCCTGCGGTTGCCCTGCCGTGCCCATTGGTATGCCCAGGCCCCTGACGCCGAGTCCGTGAGCAGGATCCTGGCCGAGGCCAGGCGTCAAGGCATCGATGTCTGGGTGATCGGTGAGGGCTCGAACGTCGTCCTGCCGGAAGTTCTCGAAGGTCTCGTTCTCGGACTGTCCGATCGCCGTATCGACGTGCTCGAGGACGATGGTCGACGGTTGCGTCTGCGGGTCGGTGCCGGCGTGCATTGGGACAGCCTGGTGCGCTGGAGTGCGCAGCGTGGATGGTGGGGCCTGGAAAACCTGGCCCTGATCCCCGGGTCCGTGGGGGCCGCTCCGGTGCAGAACATAGGTGCCTATGGTCAGGAGCTGTCCGCCACCTGCCGCCGGGTTGAGGCCGTCGACCGTGCGACCGGACAGGTCGTGCACCTCGATGCTGACGCCTGCGGCTTCGGCTATCGCGATTCACGGTTCCGGCGCGAGTTGCAGGCCTGGGTGGTCACTGCAGTGGAACTCGAACTCGAGCAGCGGGGATGCGCCCGGATCGGCTATCCCGGGGTGGCCGAAACCCTGGCTGCGGAACGGGGTGTGACCGAGGGGAAGCAGGCCTCGCCGCTGGATATGGTCGAGACGATCACGGCTTTGCGCCGTCGCAGGCTTCCCGACCCGGATGTGCTGCCCAACGCCGGCAGCTTCTTCAAGAATCCGGTGGTGACCCAGGCCGAGTTCCAGGCGCTGCAGGGACAGCGGGGCGACATCCCGGGCGCGGTCGTTCCTGAGGGGGTGAAGCTGTCGGCCGCGTGGCTGATCGAACGCTGCGGCTGGCGGGGATACCGTCGTGGTGCCGTGGGGGTGGCCGAGACCCATGCGCTGGTCCTGGTGCACCATGGTGGGGGCGTTGGGGCCGAACTGCTGGAGTTGGCGCGGGATATCGCGATATCCGTCCGGGAACGTTTCGGTGTGACCCTGGAGCAGGAGCCCATCGCGTTGCAGCGCAGCGGGATGATGTAGCGGTGCACCCGGGCGCCGGGCGGCATCGGGGAAGTAGCGATCAAGTCGAGCCAAGCCGGGGCCTGCTACCGGATCAGCACCCGGTGGCAGGCCCCGTCGGCATCACTGTGAGCCGCCAGCCTTGTTCCCTTCACGGGAAAGCGCTTCCGCAGCATCGGACTCTTCTTCGGTCGTGTTCCCGGGCTCGGTGTCCAGCGCCAGCGTGGTCTGCCCGGGGTTGCCCCGGCGTTGGCGCGGATCATTGGCCGCCCGAGGAGCCGAAGTAATGGCCGCCGGATCCGCTGCGATGGGGTCTGCGGTCACGGCAGGCCGGACCTGCCGGGGTGGCGGCGCGTCCTCGATGACCACTCGCGGCGGCTCCTTTGCCGCCCGGTTGCGTGGATCGTTGGCAGCCCGCTGGCCGTCGCCGGTGGTCACGGGCGAGGCCGGCTCGGTCGGTGCTTCCGGCTCGGGTTCGGACTCAGGCGCAGCCGCTTGCGCTGGCGCTGCTTCCGGAGCCCCTCCGGCGTCGACAGCTCTGCTCTGGCCGGGGGGCTGAGCCGGCGCCTCCGGTTGCCGGCTGACGTCTGCGTCCTCCGGCTCCACGGCTGCACTGCTGTCTGCCTGTGCTTCACTGTCGTCGGCTGCCTGCGTGGACACGCTGCTGACCGCGTCACTGCCAAGTCCGGGCTCGACTTGGGCCGCAACCTTGACTTCGCCCTCCGTTCGGCCTTCAACGATGGCATCGACTTTTTCTTCGGTTTCGACTTCAGCCGTCGAAGCGGTTTCCGTGCTGCCGGTGACCGGCTCGGCAGGGCTCTCCACTTCGGCTTCGCCTTCGGTCTGGCTGGCCGTGCCGGCATCGCCTGCAACTGGCGTGGACCAGGAGCTTATGCCGTCCCGCCGCAGCGTTGCATCGTCGTCGCTGGCGCCGATCTGGCTGGCTGCCGCTGGTGCTGCGGCAGCCGGCGTGGAGCCGGGAGCGGGAGCCGTTGCGACCGTGTCGGTCTCGGCAGTAATCTCCGAGCGGTCCCGCCGCGGCCGTCGCCGGGTGTTGGGCGGCGGTGTGTGCGCTGTCGTCGGCGGCGCGCTGACAGCAGCCGGTGCGACTTTGCGGTCCGCGACGTTGCCGTCCACGTCGCCCGGCCGCACGTCATCCTCTTCCGTGCGGTCTTCAGCGCGGTCATCAGGGGATTTGGCGCTGCTTTCGTCAGAGCTTGCCGAAGCCGCATCAGTCTCCTGATCGCTGCCGGCCTCGCTCTGTGGACGACGGCGACGGCGGCCGCGTCCACGACCCCCGGTCCGCTCACCGGCTTCGCTGTCGTCGCTGCTGTCGCTGCCAGCATCAGTGCGGGTCTGTTCGGTGCTGTCGTCGTCGACGTTCTGGCTGTCATCCGCAGTATCACGCGAACCGGCGTCCGTTCCGTCCTCGGCGCTGCGGCGGCGGCGACCGCGGCCACCGCGGCGGCGGCGGCGCTTGCGGGTACCCTCTTCTGCGTTGTCGGCGCCGCTGTCGGTTCCGGAGGTCTCCGGGCCGCGGTTGGAGTCGGCTGTCCTGTCCTCGGCGGCCGGTGTCTGCAGTTCGACTTCCGCTTCACTCGAACGGCCGGCATCGCTGCCGCTGCTGCGGCGACGGCCGCGCCGTGGCCGACGTTCACCGCCCTCGTCCGGAGTGCTCGATGCCGCCTGCTCGGCGCTGCGCTGCCGGCGGCCGCGACCGTCGTCCTGACCCGCCTCGGCGGCGGCTTCGCGATCCTGCTCGCCGCGGTTCTGGTCGGCACGATTGCGGTCGCCGCGACCCCGGCGCTGGCGGCCGTCGCCACGGCCCCGACCGTCGCGTCGGCCCTGGCTGCCTTCGCGTGCCTCACCGGAGGATCGGCTGCGGGTCTTGCCCTGGGCTTCGGCTGTCTTGGCTGAGGCGCCTTCGGCGCTGTCTGCGCTGTCGCTGCCGCCGAAGAGCATGCGCGTCAGCCGGCTCAGGAAACCACCCGCAGCGGGAGCTGCCTTCGGGGCTGCGGCAGGAGCTGGTGCGGTTTGCTGCGCTGCCGGCTCGGGTGCTGACGCCGGCGCCGGTGCCCGAGGGGCTACGGTCTTCACCGCGGCTTCCCGCACGGGTGGCGGCGGCGCGGCTTCGAATGTGGCTTCGAGTTCTGCCTGTTCGGTGACGGCGTCGACGATCTCATGGGTGGGGGCATCGTCTTCCGCGAGCTGGTCATCGCGGATCCGCTGAACCTCGAAGTGGGGCGTTTCCAGATTGGGATTGGGAACGATGATCAGGCGCACCTTGGAGCGCAGCTCGATGGCGGTCAGATCGGAGCGCTTCTCGTTGAGCAGGAAGGACGCAATGTTGACCGGGACCAGCGCGCGTACGGCAGCGCTGCGATCCTTCAGCGACTCTTCCTCGAGCAGGCGCAGAATGGACAGCGCCAGCGAGCGGACGTCCCGGATGGCGCCCTGGCCGCTGCAGCGTGGACAGACGATGGAGGTGGTCTCCTCCAGCGAAGGCCGCAGGCGCTGGCGGGACATTTCCATCAGGCCGAAGCGGGAAATGCGGCCGACCTGGACCCGGGCGCGATCCGCTTCGAGGGCGTCGCGCATGCGGTTCTCGACTTCGCGCTGATTCTTGTTCGACATCATGTCGATGAAGTCGATGACGATCAGACCACCCATGTCCCGCAGCCGCAGCTGCCGGGCGATCTCGTCGGCGGCTTCGAGGTTGGTGTTGAGTGCCGTCTCCTCAATGTCCGCCCCGCGGGTGGCTCGAGCGGAGTTGATGTCGATGGACACCAGCGCTTCAGTGGGGTCGATGACGATGGACCCACCGGAGGGCAGTTTCACCTCGCGCTGGAAGGCGGACTCGATCTGGCTCTCAATCTGGTAGCGATTGAACAGCGGTACCGGGTCGTCGTAGCGGCGGATGCGGTCGCGGTAGCTCGGCATCACCTGCTCGATGAACTCGATGGCCTGGGCATGGGCATCATCGGTATCGATCAGGACCTCGGAGACGTCCTTGCGCAGGTAGTCGCGAATCGCGCGCAGGATGACGTTGTTTTCCTGGTAGATCAGGAAGGGTGCCTTCTCTTCCTCAGAGGCGCGCCGGATGGCCTCCCAGACCTGCAGCAGATAATCGAGATCCCACTGCAGCTCTTCAGCGCTGCGGCCGACGCCGGCAGTGCGGACGATCACGCCCATGCCGTCAGGAATCTGCAGGGCGGACAGCGCCTCGCGCAGCTGATCGCGCTCTTCACCCTCGATGCGCCGGGAGATGCCTCCAGCGCGGGGGTTGTTCGGCATCAGGACCATGTAGCGGCCGGCGAGGGAGATGAAGCTGGTGAGCGCTGCGCCCTTGTTGCCCCGCTCCTCCTTGTCGACCTGGACGATGATTTCCTGGCCTTCCTTCACCACCTCGGCGATGTTGACCTTGCCCTGCAGTTCCGAGGGCTTGCGGCCGAAGTATTCAGGCGCGATCTCTTTCAGTGGCAGGAAGCCATGGCGGTCGGCGCCGAAGTCGACGAACGCCGCCTCGAGGCTGGGTTCGACCCGGGTGATGCGCGCCTTGTAGATACTGGATTTTTTCTGTTCGCGGTTGCGGGATTCGATGTCGAGATCGAAAAGTTTCTGGCCATCGACCAGCGCAACCCGGAGTTCTTCGGATTGGGTCGCATTGATGAGCATGCGTTTCATGAATGGCACTCGCCTGGTGAGCGCGTGCAGCAAGCTTTGGCGGCTTAGAGCAGGTCACCGTCTGGCGTCGACCGGAGTCACTCGCCTGACGCTGCGCGAAGGCTGACGGCGACCCGGGGTCGCGCGCCAAATCAGCACCTTCAGCCTTCGCGCCCTGCAGGGCGATGAGGCCAGATGCATCAGTCCGGACTGCGGCGGTCGGCGCGGGCGCCGCTCGTCTAAGCTGTTGTGGCAGCCATGCACAGGCCCCGCAGGGCACTGCGACCTGCCAACCCTGTGCCTTCGCCCAGCGTGGCGGAACATCTGGCGGGGTCTGGCGGGTGTCCGGACGTCTTCCTACACGATCTTTCCTGTTATCCGGAGACCGGATGACAGGACATCTTCCTGTTCGCTGCATGCCGCATGCCTGCTGCGACAACGCTCATGCTGTCGTCGGACGGGCGGGCGTGGATCGCCTCGGCCTGTCACCCTGATTGAACGCTTCGGTGCGCCTGCGGGAGTCTGCTGGATGATCCCAGTATGATGGATCACGGGGTCCCGGCTGCCTCCGCAGCGCCCGGGCCAAGTTGCATCGTTCGCCTCTGCCGGCGGAAGATGTCCGCTCTGGGCTGGCTATGAGATGGGTCGGCCCGCCATCCGAGTGTAACAGCAGTCCCCAAGTGACTCAATCGAAAGGAAAAACGAAGTCCCCAGGCGGTTCCGGTTCCGGCGGTCATGGTGTGCGGGTGGTGCGCATCGATGCCGACGGGGCCGGGCAGCGCGTCGATAACCTGCTGCTCAGGGAACTCAAAGGGGTGCCCCGCAGCCGCGTTTACAGCATGTTGCGCAAAGGTGAGGTCAGGGTGAATGGCGGGCGGATCCGGGCCAGTCATCGCCTCGATGCCGGTGACGAGGTGCGGTTGCCGCCCTGGCGCGGCCCGAGTGCCGCAGCGGCCAGCGCGGCCCCGTCTGCTTCCCTGAGCGGGCGGCTGATCGCCGGGATTCTCCATGACGACGCCGACCTGCTGGTGATGGACAAGCCGGCAGGGCTGGCCGTGCACGGGGGGAGTGGCATTCATGTGGGCCTGGTGGAAGCGCTGCGGCAGCTTCGACCTGAGTTCGCCAAACTGGAACTCGTCCACCGCATCGACCGCGACACCTCAGGTGTCGTGCTGCTGGCCAAGCGGCGCTCGGTGCTGCGCATACTGCACACGGTCCTGCGCGAGCGATTGGCCGAGAAGCGCTATCTGGCCCTGGTGGAAGGCGAGTGGCCCGGACATCTGCGGCAACTCGACGCGCCGCTGGAGCGGTATCTGGCAGCCAATGGCGAACGCTTCGTCCGGGTGTCTGCGGCCGGGAAGCCGTCTTTGACCCGCGTGCGCGTCGTGCACCGGCTGGCCGGCGTCACCCTTATCGAGGCCGCACCGGAGTCGGGGCGGACTCATCAGATCCGCGTCCATCTTGCGGCGGCGGGTCATCCCATCCTCGGTGATCCCAAGTATGCTGATACGGCCGCGCTGGAGCGGCATGCCGCGCTGGGGGTTATGCGGCTGTGTCTGCATGCGGCATCCATCGAGGTGCCGGACTGGACGGGTCAGGGCGGGCCACGGTCGTTCGAGGCGCCCCTGCCTGAGGACATGACAGCGCTCATCGCGAGCCTTGCCCGCCCGGCAAGCTCGGGCTAGAACACCGCTGCATGACCTTCCTTGCGGTGGTCTGAGCCGGCGCACCAGCCGCCATCGTGCAGCCGCATGATCAGTTGCGCGCCGCCGAAGACATGCTCGGCGTCCTCCCACTCCACCGCGTGACCGCGCCGTTCCAGTTCGGCCGCCACCTGCGGATCGAACCCGCTTTCCAGCGCCACCCGGCCATCCTCGCGGATGTGCCAGCGCGGTGCATCGGATGCGGCCTGGGGATTCTGGCCGCGCAGGACGATGCGCTCGAGCATCTGCAGATGACCCTGATGCTGCATGTGGCCGCCCATGACGCCGAAGGCCAGCAGGGCTTCGTCACCGCGGGTGGCAAAGCCCGGAATGATGGTGTGGTAGGGGCGCTTGCCCGGACCGACCTGATTCGGGTGCCCGGGCGCCAGTGAGAAACCTTCACCTCGGTTCTGCAGGGCGATCCCGGTGCCGGGCACCATGACGCCGGCGCCGAAGCCGCGATAGTTGGATTGGATGAACGACACCGCCATGCCGTCGGCGTCCGCGCAGCACAGGTAGACGGTATCCGGCGACGTCGGCATCTGTAGGGGCTGCGGGTCGGCGTGCAGCATGGAGACGTCTGCGGCCAGCGTGTCCAGGTACGCCGGCGTCAGCAGTTCAGCCGGATCCCGGAGCAGGTGATCGGGGTCAGCCACGTGGCTGAAGGCATGCCGTATGCCGATGCGGCTGGCCTCGATCTGCAGGTGCACGGCGTCGGCACTGTCGAGAGGAAAGCGACCGCTGTCCAGGCGCGCGAGCACACCGGCTGCGATCAGCGCACCGAGACCCTGGCCGTTGGGCGGCAGTTCATGCAGACGGGCATCGGCAAAGGCCACGCTCAGCGGTTCGACCCACAGCGGCTCGTGGGCGGCCATGTCTGCTGCGGCAAGGCCGCCACCATGGGCTGCTGCGGCGGCCGCGATGCTTGCACCCAACTCGCCGCGATAATAGCTCTCACCGCCATCCGCGGCGATGCGGCGCAGGGTGGAGGCCAGCCCGGCGGGGACGAAGCGTTCGCCGGCTTGTGGCGCGCGGCCGGCAGGGCAGAAGTGCGCGAGGAACTCCGGGTAATTCGCGAACTGCCGGGGCAGCAGGCCCCAGAAGAATGCGGTTTTCGGGCCGACGTGAAATCCCGCCTCCGCGTAGTGCAGGGCATCCTCGAACAGGCTGGCGAATGGCAGCCGCCCGAAGCGGTCAGAGAGCGCCCGCCACACGGACACGGCGCCGGGGACAGTGACCGCATCGCCGCCTTTCGACGGCATGGCCGCCCGGCCTGCGAAGCGTTCCGGCGTCCACGCCATGGGGGCGCGGCCGGAGCCGTTGATGCCGTGCAGGCGTCTGCCGTCCCAGACCTGGGCGAAGGCATCGCTGCCGAGGCCATTGTTGTTCGGTTCCACCACCGCCAGGGTGATGGCCGTGGCGATGGCGGCGTCCACCGCATTGCCGCCGGCGCGCAGCACCCGGATGCCGGCCTGGACGGCCAGCGGCTGGGAGGTGGCCACGGCATTGCGGCCGATGACCGGGCTGCGAGCGGAAGGGTAGGGCTGGCTCGCATCCAGGCTCATACCGCGGTATAGCCACCGTCCACCACCAGCTCGGAGCCGGTCATGAAGCTGGCATCTTCGGAGGCCAGGAAGACGATGGCGCGGGCCACTTCCTCCGGCTCCCCGAAGCGGCCCATGGGGTGCAGAGCGCGAATGGTCTCGCGAATCTCGTCCGGGGTGTAGCCGTCCTTCTCCGGATCGACCTGGGCGAAGGCCTGCTCGATGAGATTGGTGCGGATGTAGCCCGGATGCACGGAATTGACGCGGATGGGAATACCTTCGCGGGCGCACCAGGCGGCGACGGACTTGGTCAGCAGGCGAACGCCGCCCTTCGAGGCGTTGTAGGCCGGGCCGGCGCCTCCCACCAGCCCCATGATGGATGAGACGTTGACGATGCTGCCGCCGGCGTTGCCGTTCAGGCGCATGGTCGCGACTGCCGCCTGCACGCCCAGAAAGACCCCGTCGAGGTTGACGTCCATGACGCGGCGCCAGGTGGCGAGATCCATCTCGTCCAGCCGTTCACGAATGGCGATGCCGGCGTTGTTCACCAGTACGTCGAGGCGGCCGAAACGGTCCCGGCAGCGAGCCACCGCTGCCCTCCACTCGCTTT
Source organism: Gammaproteobacteria bacterium (assembly GCA_020832055.1). Taxonomy (GTDB): domain Bacteria; phylum Pseudomonadota; class Gammaproteobacteria; order Pseudomonadales; family Azotimanducaceae; genus SLTB01. The sequence goes on along the minus strand of JAFIFL010000058.1, from coordinate 8,035 downwards.
CGCTGGTGACGTCGTGGGCGAGAAAGTCCAGGGCAGTGGTGGCGCCCACGGCTGCGTGCAGAACACTCTCGGCATTCGGGTCCTTGTCGGTGGCCAGGACCTGGGCGCCGGCTTCGAGCAGCAGGCGAACGGTGGCAAGGCCGATACCGCCGCCGGCACCGGTTACCAGTGCCACCTTGGAATCCATGCGATTCATCGTTTTGTCAGCCTCCCGTGCCTCGGTCGAAATACTTCAGTGGTGCCGTGTCGTTCCGTGTTGGCGCCAGCGCCCGTTCGCCGGCCTGGCGGGGCGGTGAGCGCGTGGCCCACTGGACCGCATCGGAACGGATCTGGTCCTTGCCGTGGCGATCAGCACACCACAAATGGGTGCTGCAGGGCTACTCGCGCGTGGCGTCCAGGCATCGAGTGCGCGGCGCGCAGTCGCGTTCGCCCTTGGACCCCTTGGGGCTGCCGCGGTGGGGCCACAGCCGGTAACATGGCGTCACTGCTGGGGGAGACTTCATGACAACGCTACGGATCCTGGCGGCCCTGGCCGCCGCAGCCCTGTGTGCGCCGGCCTTCGCTGCGGGCGGGCCGTCCTACGACTACCTGGAAGCCGGCTACACCTATCTCGATCCGGACGATTTCTCGTCCGTGGATGGTGTCGGGATCACAGGATCGATGGCCCTGACGCCCAACGCCCATGTGGTAGCGGACTACGATCGGGTCACGGGTGGGGGCGCCAAGGCCCATCTGAGCCGGGTGGCGATCGGGCTCAATTCCTACATCGACCACCGTTCCGATTTCATTGTCCGCGTCGGCTATGCCCACGCCAAGGCCGGCAGCAGGGAGCACGGCTTTATGGCGGAGTTCGGTGGCCGCATCATCTTTGGCAGCGTCCTGGAGCTCAATTCCTTCGTCACCTACTACGACGATACGCTGTTCGGTGAAGACATCAGTCTGAGTGTCGGCGCGGTCTACAGCTTCAGCGAGCGCTTCGGTGTGTCGGCTCGGGTGGATGCCTCCAGCGAGCGGACCGTGGCCCAGGCCCGACTCCGCTACTCCTTCTGAACGGGGCCGAGCACCGAACGGCCCTGCAGCAGGTTGGCCGGAGCGTAGCGGTCGGTGAGGACACGGGCCTTGCGATCGTAGGTCCACTCCGTCTGCAGGGCTCCCGCGTAGCCGTCGATGTCCACGCCGAACCGTGCCAGGGCCGGGGCGAGGGAACGGGCCCGGGTCTCCAGGGTGGTCTGGCCGGGCCACGGCCGATCGAGCCCGATCAGGATGCGATTGAAACTGCCCGATTCCCGCAGCGATGCCACGGTTGGAAACGCCGCACGGTAGGTGGCGGATTCATGATGGTAGAGCCGGCTGTTGGCAAACGTGTTCGCCACCACGACGCCGTCCTCACTGAGCAGGCCCTTGAGCTCTTCCAGGAACTCCTGCGTCAGCAGATGCTCGGGAATGTACTCGTCCGTGAAGGCATCGAGCAGGATCAGGTCCCACTTCTGTTCACTGAGCAGCGCCCGCTTGACGAACACCCGGCCGTCGCGTTCGTGAATGCGCATGTTGGCGGTGGGCTGGAAGTCGAAGAAGGCCTTGGCCACCCGCACCACCGCCGGGTCGATCTCCACGAGATCCTGCTCGGCCTCGGGATAGAGTGCTTCGAGCACCCTGGGCATGGTCCCGCCGCCGAGACCGATGAGCAGGATGCGCTCCGGCGCGGGGGCGAGCAGCAGGCCGGCGAACATCATGCGCACGTAGCTGAACACCAGCCGGTCCGGGTCCGCCCGATCGATGCAGGTCTGGTAGGCGCCGCCGCGGCGGCGCTCGCTGAACAGCAGGCAGCGCTCCCGGCCACGGTCCTCGACGAGGATGTTGCGGTACAGCGACCGCTCTTCGTGAACCACCCGGGCATGGGCGTCGAGGCTGGCTATGGCCATGCCGAGCAGTGCCAGCAGCATCATCGAGAGCTTCATGCTTCGGCTTCTCCATGCCAGCGGTCCACCGCCAGCGCTGCGCTGCCGCAGATCAGCAGCAGGACGGTGAGCGCAACGAGAATGGTATCCACCGCGAACCAGAGAACGAAGTAGAACGACGTGCCCAGGGTGCCGATGGCGCTGCCCAGGGTGGAGACGAAGTACAGTCTGCCGGCCACCTCGCCGGCGTGGTGGGTGTCGCTGATCAGCAGGCGCACGGAGTAGGGCGAGATCATGCCCAGCAGTACCGTCGGCAAACCGAACATGAGCACGGAAGCCACCAGGGAGCCGTAGCGCGGATCCTCGATGCGGGCGAAGACCCAGGCCATCATGTCATCGCCGAACAGCAGCAGGGGACCGATGAGCATGGCGCCGGCGAAGAACAGCAATCCGAAGCGGCTCAGGCTTGGCGAGACCAGGGACAGGCGGCCCCCGAGCAGGTAGCCGAAGGAGAGTGCCAGCATGAACACCGTGATGATGCTGCCCCAGACATGAACGCTGGAGCCGAACCACGGGGACAGGATGCGCCCGCCGAGGAGTTCCACCGACATGATGGTGAAGCCGCCGCTGAAGGCGAGCAGGAAGATGATGGCCTTGCGCATGAGACCCCTGGAATGCTGGCAGCTGGACCGCCGGGAGTTTAGCCTGCGGGGTCGCTAATGTCTGACGGGGAGAGACGATGGAGATCGGTGTCACGCTTCGCAACATGGGCGAGCAGTCCACGCCGGGGACGCTGCTGCGCTGTGCCCTGGCCGCAGAGGAAAGGGGTTTCGAGTCGGCCTGGGTGGTGGATCACATCGCCATTCCACCGCATGACGCCGAAGGCTCAAACGGCCGTTATCTGGATCCCTTGACGACCCTGGCCTGGCTGGCCGGGGCGACGAGCCGGCTCCGGCTCGGGACCAGCGTGCTGATTCTGCCCTATCGGCCACCCCTGGCCACGGCCAAGACGGTGGCGACCCTGCAGGAGCTGTCCGGGGAGCGGCTCCTGCTCGGTGTGGGCGTCGGCTGGATGGCCGCTGAGTTCAAGGCGCTGGGCATTGCGAGGAAGGAACGCGGCCGCCGCACCGACGAGACCCTTGCGTTCCTCCATCGTTGCTTTGCCGATGACGTCATGGAGGCCCATGGTCAGCCCTTCCTGTTCCGGCCACGTCCGGCACGGCCCCCGATTCTCGTTGGCGGCAGTGGCGCCCATGCCCTGGCACGGGTCATCGCCTACGGCGACGCCTGGCTGCCCATGCCGGCTCCGCTGGAGGAACTGGCTGTCGCGAAGCGGACCCTGGCAGACATGGCCGGCAGGGCTGGTCGACCCGAGCCGGGCCTGACCCTGCTCGGCCGGATCGGTTCCGATGGCGACGCGGGCGCCAGGACGCTGGCGGACTACCGGGAGCTCGGCGCCGAACGCACCATCGCGTCGACCCGCTATGACGATGCGGATGACTATCTGCGCTGGCTGGACGGACTGGCGGCGATGCGCGAACGCGTGATGTGATCCGGATTCCGCATGATGTGATCACCGGTGGGTTGTGACGCCGCAGGCCACAGCTACAATGCACTGTCTTCTGTGCCACGGGTTTGTTCCATGAATCTCCCCAATCTGCTGACCCTGGTGCGAATCGCTCTGGTGCCGGTCCTGATCCTGACCTTTCTGCTGCCCTGGACGTGGAGCTACCTGCTGGGCGCGGGCGTCTTCGCACTCGCCAGCATCACGGACTGGCTGGACGGTTATCTGGCCCGTCGCTGGAAACAGACGTCCCAGTTCGGGGCCTTCCTCGATCCGGTGGCGGACAAACTGATCGTGGTCAGCGCGCTGGTGATGCTGGTGGGTGCCCATGCCAACGTCTGGCTGTCCATCGCGGCCGTGGTGATCGTCGGGCGCGAAGTGGCCATTTCGGCCCTGCGTGAGTGGATGGCAGACATGCAGCGGAAAGGTCTGGTGGCAGTCAGCTGGGTCGGCAAGACCAAGACGGCGTTGCAGATGGTGGCCATCTTCGTGCTGCTCGCCCATCCGGTGGACTTCAGTCTGGCGCTGGTCTGGGTCGGCTACGGTCTGCTTTACGTGGCGACGGTCCTGACCCTCTGGTCCATGGTGGCGTACCTGCGGGCCGCCTGGCCGACGCTCCGGGAAGCCTATCTGGACGCGGCACCCTGATCGGGTTGCCGGCGCGTGGCAGGTGACCTGCACCGCACCTGAGCCTGGACGATGGTGCTCTGTGGGTATCCATGAGGGTAGCCGGACTGGGAGCGGGACAGGACAGATAGACTGGCAAGCGGCGCGTAAATCGGTATCATGCGCGCCTCACCCGGGCTGGGTGGCAGAGTGGTCATGCAGCGGATTGCAACTCCGTGTACGCCGGTTCGATTCCGACCCCAGCCTCCAGATTGCCAAGGTTGAGCTTCGAGGCTCACCTCTTCTGAAGCTGCCCACCAGGCATCGTCCCTCTGTCGCGAAGGGCGTCCTCAGCGCAGCAGCAGCACCGGGATGCTCGCAGCGCGAAGCAGATCCAGCGTCCGGCTGCCAAAGAAGATCCGTCGCAGCGGTGAGTGGGTGAAGGCCCCCATCACCAGCATGTCGATGTCGAGTTCCCGCACCTTCTCGGCAATGGTGGTCTCCGCGTCGCCGGGCAGCAGGTGGGCCTCCACTTCGAAGCCCGCCTGAAGCAGCGTCTCCTGGGCCCATTCCAGTTGTTTCGGTGCTTCCTTGCGCGGCTTGCCGGACATCAGCAGATGAATGGGGAGTCCCGCGAACAAGGGGCTGCCCGCCAGCATCGCGACGCCTTTGCGGGTGAGCTGGCCGCCGTCGAAGGCGATCATGATGCGCCGGGGTACCTGAAAGTCATTGGTGACCGTGAGAATCGGCTGATGCAGGGCGCGAACCACCCGCTCGAGGTTGCGGCCGAGATCGCGCTGGGTCGTTTCGGCTGACTCGCCGCGCCGTCCGAGGACGAACAGCCTGACGCTTGGCGCCTGCTCGACCAGCGTCGCTTCGAGTTCGCCGTGGCGCTGGCGCACGTCCGGCGATGGCACGCCTGCAGCGATGGCCCTTTCCCTGAGCTGATTGAGGAACGCCCGACCGCTTTCTCTGGCGGCGCGGCTGCGGGCCTCGTCTTCGGCCGCGAGTGTCTGCAGGAGCTTTTCCTGGGCATCGACACCGATGGCGCCGCTGTGATCCACCCCCACGGCCCGTTCAGGATGGCGATCCAGGATGTGCAGAAATTCCAGCGGCAGGGACAGCCTCAGCGCCGCCCAGGCAGCGTAGTCCGCCACGCAATCGGCATACTGCGATTGATCGACGCAGGCCAGAACCCGGTTTTCGTTTGGCATCGGCAGGACTCCTGTCAGTGTCCCAGCAGACGAATGTCGGCGTCAGGCTTATCGTGGATGCCGAAGCGGTCGACCAGGGTGGCGCTGGCCTCGTTGAGCCCGATCACCTCCACCGTGGTGCCCTCACGCCGGAACTTGATGACCACCTTGTCCAGGGCGCTGACGGCAGTGATATCCCAGAAGTGGGCCCGGCTGACGTCGATACGGACATGCTCGATGACTTCGCTGAAGTCGAAGGCGTCGATGAAGCTGTCGGCAGAGGCGAAGAACACCTGTCCGGTGACCACGTAGGTGCGCACGCGCCCTTCGTCCTCGGAGCGGGATGTCACGAGCAGGATGCGGCCCACCTTGTGGGCGAAGAAGAAGCCCGAAAGCAGTACGCCCACGGCCACACCCTTGGCCAGATCGTGGGTGAGGACCACCACCACCACGGTAGCCAGCATCACCACGCTGGAACTATTCGGGTGCGCTCTGAGGTTGCGGATCGAATCCCAGTTGAAGGTGCCGATGGCCACCATGATCATCACCGCCACCAGTGCAGCCATGGGGATGCGCGCCACCCAGTCGCCGATGAACACCACCATCACCAGCAGGAAAACACCCGCCGCGAGGCAGGACAGGCGACCCCGGCCGCCGGATTTCACGTTGATCACCGACTGCCCGATCATGGCGCAGCCGGCCATGCCGCCGAGGAAGCCGGAGGTGATGTTGGCAACGCCCTGGCCGACGGACTCCCTGGCCTTGTTGCTGGGGGAGTCGGTGAGGTCGTCGACGATGGTCGCGGTCATCATGGATTCGAGCAGGCCGACCACGGCCAGGGTGGCCGAAACCGGGAAGATGATCTGCAGCGTCTCCCAGTTCAGTGGTACGTCCGGCATCAGGAATGCCGGCAGACTGCTCGGCAGTTCGCCCATGTCGCCGACGGTACGGATGTCGAGCCCGAAGGCCATGGCCACGCCGGTGAGGACGACGATGGCGACGAGCGGTGACGGAATGGCCCGCGTCAGCATCGGCAGCAGGTAGATGATGCCGAGTCCTCCCGCCACCATGGCGTAGACCGGCCACGCCACGCCGGTGATTTCCGGCAACTGGGCCATGAAGATCAGGATTGCGAGCGCGTTGACGAAGCCGGTGATCACCGAGCGCGAAACGAAGCGCATCAGCCGGTCGAGGCGGATCCAGCCGGCGATGATCTGCAGAATGCCGGTGAGTACGGTGGCGGCGAGCAGGTATTCGAGACCGTGGTCGCGGACCAGCGTCACCATCAGCAGCGCCATGGCGCCGGTGGCGGCCGAGATCATTCCGGGGCGGCCGCCGGTGAAGGCGATCACCGTGGCGATGGAGAACGATGCGTAGAGCCCGACCTTCGGGTCGACACCGGCGATGATGGAAAAGGCAATGGCCTCGGGGATGAGGGCCAAAGCCACCACCAGTCCGGCGAGCAGGTCTTTGCGGATGTTGGAGAGCCAGTCCTGGCGCAGCCTGTTCATCAGTGTGTCGGTCGCCTTTGGCCTGCCGCTCGTGCAGCGGTCGGAACGTCGTCCCTGGCAAACAGGCGTTCTCACCGACGTTTCGACGACGGAGCCGAGGAACGTGGCGGGTAAAGCGATGCTGGCAATGGGATGTGGCTGTCGATCGCGTGGCGCGATCGGGCGCGCAGTCTATGCGCTCGGGGGCCGGTGGGCAAACGCTGTCTGCGAACCGACTCTGGCAGGGTCCAGGTTATGATGGGTGCGAATGCTGGCCGCAGGAGGCCCGAGTATGCACACCGCGAACGCCAGCGGTGATCGCCGGATTTCCCTGCTGATCGAGCTCGAGGATCAGCCCGGGGCCCTGGAAAGAGCGCTGCATCATTTCTCCGCAGCCGGCGTGAATCTCACCCACATCGAGTCCCGTCCGGCCCGCGACGGACGTTTCGACTTCTACGTGGACTGCGACGGGCAGCGCGGGGATCCGGCCATCGAAACCGTGATCGAGGCGCTCGGGTGCGCCTCGGAGGCGCTGCTCGTGCTCGACGATCGCAAGGTCCCCTGGTTTCCCCGGCAGGTGGCGGAGCTCGATCGCATCGCCAGCCACACCCTGGATGCCGGAGCCGATCTGCAGTCGGATCATCCGGGCTTCAAGGATCCGGAGCACCGGGCCCGCCGTGCCATGATCGATGATCTGGCCCACCGCCATCGGCATGGCGCGCCCATCCCGCGGGTGGACTACACCGGGCAGGAGATCGAGACCTGGGGCATCGTCTACCGCAAGCTGACGTCGCTGCACGAGCAGCACGGATGCGCAGCCTATCTCGAGGCCTTTGCGCACATGGCCGACGCCTGTGATTACGCTGCCGACAACATTCCCCAGGCGGCAGACGTCAGCACCTTTCTGCAGGCCCGCACCGGGTTCCGGCTGCGTCCCGTGGCGGGGTTGCTGGCGCCGCGGGACTTTCTCAACGGGTTGGCGTTCCGCGTGTTTTTCTCGACCCAGTACATCCGTCATCACTCGGCGCCGCTGTACACGCCGGAGCCGGATGTGTGCCATGAGCTCATCGGCCACGCGCCCATGTTCGCCGATGCGGCCTTTGCCGACCTGTCCCAGGAGATCGGTCTCGCCAGCCTCGGTGCGAGCGATGCGGAGATCGAGCATCTGGCGCGCTGCTACTGGTTCTCGGTGGAATTCGGTCTGGTCCGGGAGCAGGGGGCTCTGAAGGCCTACGGCGCCGGTTTGCTGTCCAGCTACGGAGAATTGGCGTACGCCTGTGCGGG
>JAFIFL010000057.1 GCA_020832055.1 Gammaproteobacteria bacterium | reverse complement strand
CTCACCCATGCAGATCCTGATGTACCGCCCGAGCTTCGAGCTGGTGAAGGCTGAACTGGCCCGCCGCAAGGTCGATGCCGTCATCCTCGAACACGACGGCACCCTGGTGGACTCCGACGGCCGCCCATGCCCCGATGCCGCCCCCACGGCGGCGTGGTTTTCCCGGGAACTCATCGTCACCCCCGGCGGGCCGGTGCGGGACTTCATCAAGCGCGTCCACGGCGGCGGCATCGAGTGGGTGCAATCGGCCGCTGCCGGCTACGAGCACCCGGTCTTCCAGGGCATCCTCGATGCCGGCATCCGCTTGAGCAGCAGCGACGGCAACAGCGCCGGCATCGCCGAATATGTAATCGCAGAGGTGCTCGCCTGCTTCCAGCGCATCGAGGATCGCCGCGCCGCCCAGGCTGCACGCAGCTGGGAACGCATCGACTTCCGCGAGATCGCCGGCAGCCGCTGGCTGATCCTGGGCTATGGCAGCATCGGTCGCGAAGTGGCCAGGCGCGCCACCGCCTTCGGCGCCGAAGTGGTGGGCATGCGCCGGCGGCCGCAACCGGATCCGCACGCCCTGCGCGTGGTCGGCCCGGCGGATCTCCTGGGGGAAGTACCCGCCGCCGACGTCATCGTGATCAGTGCCGCCGCCAACGCCGACAGTGCCCGGCTGGTGGATGCGGACGTGCTCAGCCGCATGCGTGAGAACGCCGTGCTGGTCAACGTGGCCCGGGGCAGCCTGATCGACAGCGCCGCATTGCTGCGCTCCCTGGACAGCGGCCGGCCGGGGTGGGCCATCCTGGACGTCTTCGATACCGAACCGCTGCCCGGGGATGCCCCCTTCTGGTCCCACCCGAGGGTTCGCGTGAGCGCCCACTGCTCAGGCGAGGGTGACGGGGTCAATCGCCGTGGGGCCCGGGTGTTCCTGGAACACCTCGATGCCTGGATCGCAGATCGTCCCCTGCGCCTGGAGGTGAGCGGGCGCTGAGGATTGGGCGGCACAGACTTGTTTCCTGAACAGCCAACTCACGGTAGAGTCGGGGCATGGACATCCGTACGCTCTGCGCCACCTGGCGGTTCCCGCCCCGCTCCGTCTGGCTTGCTCCACTCCTGCTGCTGGCCGCCGTGCTGGCCCTGCCAGGCCATGCCCTTGGCGAAGGCAGGCAGGTGTGGGTGCTGGAACTCGACGGCCCCATCGGTCCCGCCAGCAGTGACTACATCACCCGCAATCTGGCCGCCGCGGAGGAAGCGGGGGTCGAGCTGTTCGTCATCCGCATGGACACCCCGGGCGGGCTGGACAGTTCCATGCGCGACATCATCCGCGCCATTCTCGATGCTGACGTCCCGGTAGCCACCTGGGTCGCCCCCGGCGGTTCCCGTGCCGCCAGCGCCGGCACCTACATTCTCTACGCCAGCCACATCGCCGCCATGGCGCCCGCCACCAATCTCGGCGCCGCCACACCCGTGGCCATGGGCGGCGGCAGTCCGATACCGATGCCCGGCGGCAGCGATGACGAGGATGAAGACGAGCGGGAAGAGGGGTCCGGGACACCGGCGACTGCATCGGAGCGCAAGGCCATCAACGACGCGGTGGCCTACATTCGCGGCCTCGCTGAGCTGCGGGGCCGCAATGCCGACTGGGCCGAAGCCGCGGTGAGGGAAGCTGTCAGCCTGTCCGCGAGCGCCGCGCTGGAAGCGAACGTGATCGACCTGATTGCCAAGGACGTGGAGACCTTGCTGGCGGGCCTCGACGGCCGCAGCATTGTGCTGGAGCGCAGTGAAGTGACCCTCGACCTCGCCAACGCCGAGGTCATGCACATCGAGCCGGACTGGCGCAGCGAATTCCTGGCCCTGATCACCAATCCCAACATCGCCTATATTCTGCTGATGATCGGGATCTATGGCCTGATCCTCGAATTCTACAACCCCGGTCTGGGTATCCCGGGCGTGACCGGCATCATCTGCCTGCTGCTGGCGTTCTATGCCCTGCAGATGCTGCCCATCAGCTATGTAGGCGTGGCACTGCTCATCATCGGTATCGCGCTGATGATCACGGAGGCCTTCGCGCCGAGCTTCGGCGTGTTCGGTATCGGCGGCGCCGTGGCCTTCATCATCGGCTCGGTGATGCTGATGGACTCCGACCTGCCGGGCTATCAGATTTCGCTGCCGTTGATCGCCGCCTTCGCCGCGGGGTCCATTGCCATTTTTGTGTTCTCCATTGGTGCCGCCCTGCGCGCCCGCAAGAGTCAGGTGGTCAGCGGCCGCGAGGCCATGATCGGTTTGCCAGCGGTGGCTGTGTCCGACTTCGAACCCGAGGACGGCATGGAGCACGGCCGGGTACGCGTACATGGTGAAATATGGCAGGCTGAAAGCTCCGCACCCATCGTCAAGGGACAGCACCTGCGGGTCGCGGGACTCAATGGTCTGGTGGTGCAGGTAGAGGCGGAAGTCAGCCCGGAGCCTGTCACGAACTGATCACGTCGAACGGGTTGACTCGCGACGTTGACGGCAGCTGAATAACAGACAACGCAAAGTAGACGGGCCAATGGAGTCACCGGGCACTCTGCCCTGCCGGCTCGAAGCTAAGGAGAGGCAATCATGGGTATGTTCGCCGCCATTCTGCTGGCGCTGGTGGTCACCCTGCTCGCCAGCGCCTTCCGCATCCTCCGGGAGTACGAACGCGGTGTCGTGTTCATGCTCGGCCGCTTTTACAAGGTCAAAGGTCCGGGGCTCGTGATCATCATCCCGGTCCTGCAGCAGATGGAACGGGTGGACCTGCGCACCCTGGTGCTCGACGTTCCTTCCCAGGACCTGATCACCCGCGACAACGTCACCGTCAAGGTGAACGCGGTGCTCTACTTCCGCGTCGTGGATCCCCAGCACGCCATCATCAACGTCGAAAACTATATGGAAGCCACGGGTCAGCTGGCCCAGACCACCCTGCGCTCGGTGCTCGGCCAGCATGAGCTCGACGAACTGCTCTCCGAGCGGGACAAGCTCAACAACGACATCCAGCAGATTCTCGACTCCCAGACCGACGCCTGGGGCATCAAGGTGGCCAACGTCGAGATCAAGCACGTGGATCTCGACGAAAGCATGATCCGCGCCATTGCCCGCCAGGCCGAGGCCGAAAGGACCCGGCGCGCCAAGGTCATCCATGCCGAGGGTGAGGAGCAGGCCGCCCACCGCCTGCTTGACGCCGCTCGCACCCTCTCGGAGCAGCCGGAAGCCCTGCAGTTGCGCTATCTGCAGACCCTGATCGACATCGCAGGTGATCGGAGCAATACCATCGTCTTCCCGGTACCGATGAACCTGCTCGACATGTTCACCAACGGCGTCAGGCAGGGGACGGACAAGGAGCCTTCGTGAGCGGCTGATCGCTGCGCGACGCACTGCTCCGCGCTTCGCAGCCTCTGCGAAACGCGGAGCTGGCATCGGTTCGGGATCAGGTGGCGGGAGCCACCCCGCCTGCGGAGAGGGCGTCAGATCAGCTGACGACCACCACCGGCCGCTTGGCGGTGCGCAGCACGGCGTCGGAGACGCTGCCGAGCAGCAGCTCCTTGACCTTGCCGAGGCCGCGTCGCCCTATGACGATCAGCGCGTCGGCCGCTTCTGCAGCTGCCACGATCTCCTCCCGCGGCTCACCCCAGACCGTGACCTGCTCGACCTTCACGTCCTTCTGGGTGATGGCCTCCCGCGCCTTCGCAAACGAGGCAACGCCGGATTGTTCGCTGATTTCCTGGATCCGCTCCTTGGACAACTGCGCCATGCCGACGATCTCATTGCCACTGGGCGCAAAGACGTGCAGCAGCTGCACCGTGCTGTCAGTGGCCGAAGCCAGGTCTGCGGCGAAGGCTGCCGCGCGAGCGCTGCCCTCCGAACCATCCACGGGGACGATGATCAGTTTGTAGTGTGAGATCATGAAGCAGAGCTCCTTTGCGGGCAGATGATAACGCCCATTGTAGACATGAATCAGCTCGATCGGCATTGATCTGTATCAATGGCGTCGACCGCGCGGGCCCATTTGTCATGGAACAGTTGCTGGCCATACTCGCATCTCTCGCCATTCTGGCCCTCGCCGTGGCGACGGCCGGACACGCGCTGCTGTTCAAGCGCGACGGCCGCTCTGTGATTCTCTGGGTCGGCTTCATCATTCTGCTGCCCCTGCTAGGCGCCGGACTGTACTGGCTGGTGGCGGTCAATCGCATCCGGCGTCGAGCCAGTGCCTTGCGACCTCAACCCGCCGGTCATGGTGACAGCGTCCCGGGGGCACCCGCCCGGCCACCCGACTCACTGCGACTGTTGGCCAAACTCTGCGACCGCGTGAGCCCGTTTCCGCTCAGCGACGGCAATACCGTTACCCCCCTGGAGAACGGTGAGGTCGCATTTCCCGCCATGCTCGATGCCATCAAACATGCCGAGCACAGCGTGGCTCTGGCCACCTACATTTTCGACGACGACCCCCTCGGCAGACGCTTCCTGGAGGCGCTGGCTGCCGCCGCCGGGCGGGGTGTGGCGGTACGGGTGCTCATCGATGCTGTCGGGCAACGTTACAGCCGTCGCCGCATGGTGCCGATCCTGCGCAGTGCCGGCGTCCGCGCTGCTGCCTTCATGCCGGTCCGGGTGCCCCGGGACCTGGCCTCGTTCAATCTCCGCAACCACCGCAAGCTGCTGGTGATCGACGGTAAGACCGCCTTTACCGGGGGCATGAACATTCGCGTCGGTCACCTCACGGCGACGCCGGGCGTGTCGCCCATCCGGGATCTCCAATGCCGGGTTCACGGCCCGGTGGTTGCCCAGCTGATGCGCGTGTTCGCCGACGACTGGAATTTCACCACCGCTGAGGAACTCGCGGGTGAGGCCTGGTTTCCCAATCTCGCTGTCGCCGATGGCATTCCGGCGCGGGCAATACCGGATGGCCCCGACGAGCACTTCGAGGCACTGAAGCTGGTGCTGCAGGGGGCCCTGGCCGAGGCCCGCCGCTCCGTGGCCATCGTCACACCCTACTTCCTGCCCGATGCCGCCCTGATCAGCGCCCTGAATACGACCGCTCTGCGGGGCGTGGAAGTGGACATCCTGGTGCCCGCGCGCAATAACCTGCGCCTGGTGCAGTGGGCGTCCCATGCCCAGTACTGGCAGCTGCTGGAGCGGGGCTGTCGCATCTGGCACTCACCACCGCCTTTCGATCACTCCAAGCTCATGCTGGTGGACGACGAATGGGTGCTGATGGGTTCCACCAATTGGGATCCGCGCAGCCTGCGGCTGAACTTCGAGCTCAACGTGGAGTGCTACAGCCCTGCACTCGGCAACACGCTGCGGAACTGGTTCGAACGGCGGCGCAGGGAGGCGAAGCCAGTCACGCTCGACGACCTGCAGTCGCAGCCCTTCGCGTTCCGACTGCGGGACAGCACGGCACGCCTGCTGATCCCCCTGCTTTGATCGGTAGAATTCCGGATTCGCAGCACTGGAGTGCCAGAGTTGGATCAGGACACGACGACACCAGCCAACCCGCGCATGCCCCAGCCGAACGCGGCCCAACGGCTGCTCTGGGGCGCCCAGTGCTGCGTGATCCTGGCGGTGATCTGGGTCGCCCTGACCGGCCTCGATGCCCTGCTGATCGGTGGTCTGTCCGCCGTCATCGCGGCCCTGTTCGGAGCCTGGATGGTCCCCGGCCTGCCCCACGCCTGGCGCCCGCTGCGCCTGTTCCGCTTCACCCGCTACTTCCTCTGGACGTCCATGACCGGCGGTCTCGACGTCGCATGGCGGGCCATGCAACCGCGGATGGCCATCCATCCCTCCTGGCTGCGTTATCGACTCAGCCTGCCGCCCGGGCAGCCGCGAACGCTCATGGTCAGCATCCTGAGCCTGATGCCCGGCACTCTGGGCGCCGAGCTTCAGGACGACGGCACCCTGCTCATCCACGCGCTCGATGGCAGCGACGAGCAGGCGACGCGCGACAGCGTGGCCAGTCTGGAATGGGAGCTGGCGTGGTTCTTCTCACTTCCCGCGCCCGAGGGCGATGGCCGATGATGGCCTGGATCCTGGCCGCAACGGCCCTGGTGCTGCTGCTCAATCTGGCCGTGGGCATGATCCGGGTCTACCTCGGCCCGACACCGGCCGATCGCATGCTGGCAGCCCTGCTGTTCGGCAGCACGACGGTGGCCGTATTGCTGGTACTCGCCGCGTGGATGGACGTCCCCGCGCTGCGTGACGTGGCACTGCTGTTCGTGATGCTCGCTGCCATCATCAGCGTCGCCTTCGCCGGTCTGCCGACGACGGACGAGGAAGGATCATGAGCCTGGCCGATGTGATCGCCAGCCTGCTGCTGCTGTCCGGCTGCCTTTTCTACGTTGCCGGGACCGTCGGTCTGCTGCGCTTTCCGGATGTCTTCGCGCGCCTGCATGCCCTCACCAAGGCCGACAATCTGGGCCTGTTCCTGATCTGCACCGGCCTCGCCGTACACAGCGGGTCGTTGCGCATCGCCGGCTTGCTGCTGATCGTCTGGCTGCTCGGTCTGCTGGCGGCAACGGTGTCGTGCTACCTGATAGCCCGCCGGGCCGTGCGCAGCGGGCAGATGGAGCCCCCGGCCATGGAGCCCCGGTCATGATCGGACTGGCCATCGACAGCGTTCTCGCGCTGGGGATCGTCTGGCTGGCCCTGCAGACCGTGCGCAGCGTCAGCATGTTACAGGCCGTGCTCATGTTCATCGTCTTCGGGCTGCTCATGTCCCTGGCCTGGGCGCGGCTGCATGCGCCGGATCTGGCCCTGGCGGAGGCCGCCATCGGCGCGGGCATCACCGGTGCCCTGCTGCTGGTCACCTGGCGCCGCCTGCAGGCCGATGGCCATGACCCGGTGGACAGCGAACTGCCGGCGCAGTCGAAGTGGCTGACCATACCCACCGCCTGCGCGGCAGCCCTGCTGATTGTGATCGTCGGTTGGATTGCACTGCAGCTGCCTGCCGTCCCGGGGACCGCAGGGGATCTGGCGTGGCAGCGACTCGGGGAGATCGGCGTCAGCAATCCGGTGACCGGCGTCCTGCTCGGATTTCGCGCCTACGACACGCTGATGGAGATGGCGGTCCTGCTGGCAGCCTGGCTGGGGGCACGGGCGGTGGCCACCACCTACCGGCCCGGCGCGCTGCCGGGCCCCGTTCATGTCGAGGTGCCGTTGGTCGGCGCCCTGCTCAGTCTGGTGGTCCCCATCAGCATCCTCGTCGCCGTGTATCTGCTGCAGGCCGGCGGCAGTGCTCCCGGCGGCGCATTCCAGGGTGGCGCCGTCCTGGCAGCCGGCGGGGTGCTGCTGTTCCTGACCGGGCGCCTGGAGGCCGCCCCGCGCACCAGCGGACTGGAACGGGTCGGACTCATACTGGGGATCGCCGTGTTTTCGCTCATGGGCCTGATGGTGATGGCCACCGGCGGGCACATGCTGGCGCTGCCTGGAGCCTGGGCGATCTATCTCGTGGAGACCGCACTGCTGCTGTCCATTGCCCTGTCTCTGGTGCTGCTGTTCGCCGCCGCTCCAGGCCTGCGGAGGATGTCATGAACCCAAGCGCCGTGATCTACCTGCTCACGGCCGCAGCCGTGTTCGGCATCGGCCTGTACGGTCTGCTGCAGTCACGGCAGATTCTGCGGCAGCTGCTCAGCATCAATCTCATGGGCGGAGGCATCTTCCTCCTGCTGATCACCCTCGGCGGTGGCGCCGACGGGCGGCCGGATCCGGTGCCCCAGGCGATGGTCCTCACCGGCATTGTCATCGCGGTGTCTGCCACCGCCTTCGCGCTGGCACTGCTGTTGCGCTGGCACGAGCTCAGCGGCAGCACCGAGTTGGATGCGGATGCCATCGCGGATGCCATCGCGGATGCCGTCGCGGACGCCCATGACGACTGAAGCGCTGGTCGGACTGATCTTTCTGCCCCTGCTCGGCGCCTGCGCGACCGTGCTGCCGGGTCGTCTCGCCACCCGGGCGGGCGTCCTCGCAGGGCTGTTGCCGCTGCCCTGGCTGCTGGTCGTGGTGACGCTTGCGGTGGTGCAGGACCCAGCGCTGTTCGTGGAACTCGGTGGCTTTGCGGCACCGCTGGGGATCCGCCTGTTTGCCGATCCGCTGGCCGTGCTCATGTTGTGGATGGTCGCCATCATCGGTGGTCTCGCCGCCGTCCACGCCTGGTTCGACTTCCCGCCCGACAGCCCGGCCGGGCAGAGCTTCTGGCCGCTTTGGCTGCTGCTGACCAGCGCCATGAACGCGCTGTTTCTGAGCGCAGACCTGTTCAATCTCTATGTTTGCCTGGAACTCGTCACCCTTACCGCGATCCCGCTGATCGCCCTGGCAGGCTCGAAGACCTCCGTCCGCGCCGCCATGCGCTACCTGTTGCTGGCACTGCTGGCGTCCCTGCTCTATCTGCTGGGCATCGCGCTGCTCTATAACGCGACCGGCACCCTCGACCTCTACCTCATCAGGACTGCCCTGACTGCAGCCCCCCCTGCCGCTGTCGTGACCGCGCTCGCCCTGATCAGTCTCGGGCTGCTGCTCAAGGGGGCCGTGTTCCCGCTGCACGTCTGGCTGCCCCAGGCCCATGCCAGCGCCCCGGGCCCCGTGAGTGCGGTGTTGTCGGCACTGGTGGTCAAGACGGCCATCTACCTGCTTTACCGGCTCTGGTTGTGGAGCGTCCCGGCGGGGACCCTGGCCGCCGAACACGCCCTCATGCTGATGGCGCTGCTGGGCGCCGGTGCCCTGCTGTATGGCGGCGTGCTGGCTTTGCTGCAGGAGCGCCTGAAACTGGTGATCGCCTACTCCACCGTGGCCCAGCTCGGCTATCTGCTGCTCATCCTGCCCATGGCTGCTACGGCTGCCTGGCCGGTCGCCTGGCAGGGAGGCCTTTATCAGCTACTCAGTCACGGGCTGGCCAAGGCCGCCATGTTCCTGGCCGCCGCGAACATCCTGCATGCGCTGGGTTCGGACCGACTCAGCCACCTCCGACGTCTCGACCAGCGCCAGCCGCTGTCCCTGTTCACCCTGGCCGTAGCCGGAGTGAGCCTCATGGGGCTACCCCCCAGCGGCGGCTTCCTGGCCAAGTGGCTGCTGCTCGAGGCAGCCTGGCGCAGCGGGCAGTGGTGGCTGCTCGCCGTGCTGATTGCCGGCAGCCTGCTGGCAGCGGCCTACATCTTCCGCATCCTGGCCGCCTCCCTGGGCCGTGATGATCCGACCGAGGCCCAGCCTGTAGCGGCCAGCAGGTCCATCCCGGTCATCCAGGACGCCGCCGCCCTGCTGCTGGCACTGCTGGCACTGGGGACCGGGTTCGCAGCGGCGCCCATTCTGCAGTTCATCGAAGCCGGCGCCCCGGCCGCCTGGAGCACCCCGTGAGCTTCGGCTGGCAGGCGCTGCCCCTCTACGTCACCCTGGTGTCGGTCGTCACCGGCATCCTGGTGTTCATGCTGGGTGAGCAGCGCCAGCACACCCGTACCGCGCTCAATCTGGCCGGCGCCATCCTGAAACTGGTGCTGATTCTCATCATGCTGCTGGCCATACAGGCCGGCGCCACGTTCGAGTTCAGGCTGCCGCTGCTGCCCGGCATCGATCTGCTGCTGCACGCCGATCACCTGACGATGCTGTTTGCCACCCTGTCTGCCGCGCTGTGGCTGGTCACCACCGTCTACGCCATCGGCTACCTGGAACAGAGTCCCAACCGGGCGCGGTTCTTCGGCTTCTTCAGTCTCTGCGTGGCCGCCACCATGGGCGTGGCCAGTGCCGGCAACCTGTTCACCTTTTTCATCTTTTACGAACTGCTGACCCTGGCCACCTGGCCGCTGGTGGTGCACCGGGGCACCCCGGAAGCCTTCGCTGCCGGGCGTGTCTATCTGGCCTATACCTTGGCCGGCGGCGTGCTGCTGCTCATCGGGCTGGTCTGGCTGCATACCCTGGCCGGTGGCGGTGACTTCGTCGTCGATGGCACCCTCGCGCCCATCGCCGCCGGCAACGAGAACGCCCTGCGGGGGATTTTCGTACTGCTGATGCTCGGGTTCGGCGTCAAGGCAGCGCTGCTGCCGCTGCACAGCTGGCTGCCGCGCGCCATGGTGGCCCCGGCTCCCGTCAGCGCACTGCTGCATGCGGTGGCGGTGGTCAAGGCCGGCGCCTTCGGTCTGGTGCGTCTGATTCAGGACGTCTTCGGCTTCGAGTTGGCCGCCAGCCTGGGGCTCACCGACCTGCTGGCCTGGATGGCAGCCGCCACCATCATTTACGGCTCGGTCCTGGCACTGAAGCAAAGCGACCTGAAACGCCGCCTGGCCTACTCCACCGTGAGCCAGGTGTCCTACATCGCCCTCGGGATTGCCACCGGTGGCGTGCTCGCCACGGTGGGCGGGCTGGTGCACCTCGTGCACCAGGGGCTGACCAAGATCACCCTGTTCTTCTGTGCCGGCAACTACGCCGAGGCCTACGGGGTACACAGCGTGGAGGAGCTCGATGGACTCGGCGTCCGCATGCCGGTGACCAGCGTCTGCTTCACCCTGGGTGCGCTGGGCATGATCGGCGTGCCGCCGCTGGCAGGCTTCGTCACCAAATGGTATCTCGGCGCCGGGGCCATCGCGGCAGGCGCGCCCTGGGTGATCGTCGTTCTGGTGGCCAGCACCCTGCTCAATGCCGCCTACTTCCTCCCGCTGGTGCACCGGATCTGGTTCCGACCGCTGCCGGACACCATGGCCGAGCGCGCCGACGGCCTCAGTCGGGTACGCCAGATCGCCCTGGTCGGCCCCACCGCATTCGTGGCGATCACGGCCCTCGCCGCGGGGCTGCTCGCCGGTGTTCCGGGCAGCCCCCTGTTCTGGGCCAGCCGCCTGGTCGGCGCGGAGGCACCATGATTCAGCTGGCCCTGAGTCTGCCGCTGCTGCTGGCACTGGCCTGCCTGTTCGGCCTGCAGCAGCGGCTGCGCTGGCTGCTGCCCGCCGCCAGCCTGCCGGTCATCGCCCTCGCCGTGCTGCAGGAATCCCGGCTCGAACTCGATTGGCTGCTGTTCGGTCTGACGGTTGGCGGCGATGCCGCAAACCGCCCCTTACTGCTCCTGCTGGGACTGGCCTGGAGTCTGGCTGCCTGGCATGCGCTGGACTACATCGGCGAACGCCAGCGCAGTTTCTGGTTCTTCTGGCTGCTGACGCTCAGCGGGATCAGCCTGACGTTCCTGGCCCAGGATGCGGTGGGTTTCTACTGCGGCTATGCGGTAATGGGTCTGGCGGCTTACGGCCTGATCCTGCACAACCGCAGTGACGATGCCCGCCGGGCCGGCCGCGTCTACCTGATCCTCGCCCTGGTCGGGGAAGTGCTGATCATAAGCGGCCTGTTCCAGCTCGGCGCACGCTTCGGCAATTTTCCCCTCGCCGACCTTGGGATGCTCCTTGGCGAACCGGACGGTTTCGGGCTGGCGGGCTGGTGCCTGCTGGTAGGTTTCGCGGTCAAAATGGGCACGCTGCCTCTGCACATCTGGCTGCCCCTGGCGCATCCCGTGGCACCGGCCCCTGCCAGCGCCATCCTGAGCGGCGTGATCGTCAAGGCGGGGCTGCTCGGCTGGCTGCGCTTGCTGCCGCCGGAGATGTTCGGCGCCAGCCCGCCGGTTCTCGCCCTGATCCTGCTCGGCCTGACCGGGGCGTTTTACGCTGCGCTCATGGGGCTGACCCGATCCGAGCCCAAGGCGGTCCTGGCCTGGTCCACGGTGAGCCAGCTCGGGCTGATCCTGGTTCTGTTCGCCGCCGCCTCAGTGAGCGAACTCGAACGTGCCCTGCTGCTGCCGGTCATCGGCATCTGGGTGCTGCACCACGGACTCAACAAGGCGGCGCTGTTCCTGGCCACGGCCTGCGCCCCGACCCTGACCCGTTGGCGACTGCTGCTGCTCGCCCTGCCCGCGCTGTCCATCGCCGGGGTGCCCCTGACCAGCGGCAGTCTCGCCAAAGGACTGGCCAAGGAGGGCATCACCCAGGCGTCCCTGCCCGACTGGACCGTGACGGTCTTTGGTCTGAGTTCGGTCACCACGGCCCTGCTGCTGTGGCATCTGCTGACCAGACTGCGCCAGAACCCCGGCGACGCACGGGCCCATCCGGCCTGGGTCATCCTGACCCTGCTCGCCCTGGTCGTGCCGTGGCTCTGGGCCGCCCAACTGGGATTGGCGTCATCCCCCACGCTGGCGTCCACCTGGGATGGCATCTGGCCGCTGCTGCTCGCCGGGGCCATCGCCCTGGCATGGCAGCGCAGCGGCTGGCGCCTGCCGCAGTGGGCCGGATTGCCGGCATTCACGCTGGAACGCGTCAGCAGGCTCAAAGCGGTCCGACCGCTTGCGTTCTCCCAGTCCTGGCTGCCGCGCCAGGTCCAGCCCGGCCCCGCGCTGCTGCGTCTGGAGCGCCAGCTGGCGCGGGTTCCCGTGGTCGGCCTGGGCCTGCTGGCGCTGCTTCTGGGCCTCGGGCTGATCTTGATCGCAGGGACTTGATCGAAAGCGTTGCAAATGCGAATCATTATCACTACGATAATCATTCCATACCTTCCGTCGCGCCCATCTGGAGTCCCTGCGCATGAAATCGACCCACTGCTCTGCTTCTGCGGTGTCACGCCTGCATGCCCTGCCACTGGCCATGCTTGCGCTGCAGGTCGGCCTCGCCGGCACTGCCGCCGCCGAGGAGTCTGCCGCCGAGCTTCGCCAGCTGCCGCTTCCCGTCATCGAGGTCATCGGCCGCAGCGAGGATGCGGTGTCCCGCCAGACCGGCTCGGTCGTCATCCTCACCACCGCTGACTTCGAGCGCATTGCGCCCATGTCGACGGAAGACGTCCTGCGCCGGGTTCCAGGGATCAACACCAAGTCGGAAGAAGAGACGTCCATCGTCGCCAACATCGGCCTGCGGGGCTTGAGCGCCAGCGAATCGAAGTCACTGGTGCTCGAGGACGGCGTGCCCGTGGCGCCCGGCCTGTTCATCGGCAACGAGCGCTACTTCAATCCGCGCATTCAGCGCATGGAGCGCATCGAGATCCTCAAGGGCTCAGCCGCACTGCGCTACGGGCCTTCGACCATCGGTGGCGTGATCAACTACCAGACCAAAACCCCGGATGACGGCGTGATCCTCACCGGCCGGGTCGGCTCCTTCGACACCCGGGAGACCACCCTCGAGGCCGGTGGCCGCACCCGGTCCGGTGATGCCTTCGGTGGCGTCGTGGCCACCCACGCCCGCAGCGACGGCTTCATGGACAAGGGCTACGAAATGAGCGACGTCATGGTCAAGGCAGGCATGGCCTTGGGCGACGATCACCTGCTCGGATTCAAGTTTTCCTACCATGAGAACGATGCCAATATTTCCTACCGCGGCCTGCTGCTCGGCGACTACCAGGCTGGCGCCACCTACAACCCGGCACCAGACGATGCCTATCTCACCGACCGGACGGCCTTCGACATCAATCACGAGGTCACCCTGAGCGATCGGGCCACCCTCACGACCCTGCTCTACTGGAGCGACGTCACCCGCGATTACTGGCGTTACGACGTGGATACCCCGGCCTCCAACGAGGCCGGCCGCTGGGTCTACCGGGACACGCTCACCGGCAACAACCGCGCCTTCGAACGCTTCGGCATCGACAGCCGACTGAATCTCGAACACGGTCTCTTCGGACTCGACAACGAGGCTGAGATCGGGGTGCGGGCGCTGCGGGAAAAATCCGACGACACCCGCATTCGCGCCACCCGGAGCCAGGATCGCACCGGTATCAATGACCGTCACATCGTCGACTCCGCCGAGAGCCTCGCCCTCCATGCCCAGAACCGCTTCGCCCTCAGCGAACGTCTCGCGGTGACGCCGGGACTGCGCATCGAACACTACGAGCAGAAGCGCAAGATTCTCACCAGCGACAACGCCACCGCATCCACCACCAATACCGAAGTACTGCCCGGTGTCGGGGCCACCTACGAAATGGCCGACGGCGTGCAGGTCTACGGGGGCGTCTACCGGGCCTTCGCCCCGGCCACCAATGGCGTGGCCCTCGATGGCCTCACCGACCAGCGGCTGGATGCGGAGCGTTCGGACAACTACGAGCTTGGCATCCGCGGCGTCTACGGCGCCCTGACCTACGAAGCTGCGGTGTTCCGCATGGAATTCGACAATCAGGTGGTCACCGGCAACTCCGACCCCAACCTGTCCCGATCCAATGCTGGCAAGACCCTGCATCAGGGCGGTGAGCTGGCCCTCGGCTATGCACTCGGCGGCGGTTTCGCGCTCGCCGGCAACCTCACCTACATTCCGACCTCGAAGTTCGAGTCCGGAATCGACGCCGGCAATCGCGTGCCGTATTCGCCGAAGCTGCTGGCCAATGCCACCCTGGAGTACAGTCAGGCGGACTTCCGCGCGGCCTTCATGGTGCACCATCGCGGCGCCCAGTTCGCTGACGGCAGCAATGTCCGTGACATCCCCGCAGATGCCGCTGGCGGCATCTGGGGTGGCCGGCTCGCTGCCTATACCCTGTTCGACATCACCGCCCAGTACGACGTGACGCCTAAACTGATGGTGTTCGGCGCCGTGAAGAATCTCACCGACAAGCGCTACATCACCGGCCTGCGCCAGGGCATCTACGTCGGTCCGGAGCGGTCTTTCGAAGTCGGAGCACGCTACCACCTGTGAAGCGCTGCGGTGACGGTGGCTGCCAGGCCGCCGTCACCCGCAGCCTGCGCCCTCACCACTTGTTCCGCAGTTCCCGCAGCTTCAGGAACACCTCGCGGGGGCTCGGGTCCTTCGGCAGATCCGGAAAGTCCTGACGCAGCTTCTCGATCACTGAGGGGCTGCGCAGCCGAAAGAACGCATTGATGTCCTGCTCCAGGGCCAGCGTGGTCACCAGGGCATGTTCTGGATCGTGGCTCTGCTCGAGCTGCCCGAGCAGCTTCGCCGCCTCGGCGTTGTCCGGCTCACGATCGAGCGTGAAGGCGAGATTGTTGGTGATGTAGTCGTGACCCGGATAGATGCGGGTCTGCGACGGCAGGGCCATGAGCTGCTCGGCAAAGGTCGCGTAGAGCTGCTCCGGGTGGCCGCCATTGTGGCAATTGCCCGCACCGGCGTTGAACAGCGTGTCCCCGCTGATCAGTGCCGGCGGGTCCGACTCCGACAGCAGGCAGATGTGACTCATGGTGTGACCGGGGGTATCGAGCGCCCGCAGGGTCACGCTGCGCCCCACCTTCACCTCGTCGCCGGCGGAGAGGCCGCGATCGATACCCTCGATCCGATCCTTGGCGTTGGCATGGGCCAGCAGTCTCGCCCCGGTCGCCGCGATCATCGGCCGGTTGCCGCCAGTGTGATCACCGTGCTCGTGGGTGTTGAGAATGCTGGTGATCTCCCAGCCCTTGTCCTTGGCCCGCGCCAGACACTTCGCGTGGTCCAGCGGATCCACGGCCATCGCCTCACCGCTTTCGGGGCAGACGATCAGGTAGTTGAAGTTGCGGTAGCTGTTCCCGGTCCAGATCTGCTCGATGATCATGCGTGGCTCCTGTGGGTTGCATGCCAAGGCTACCAGTCCACGGAGCCGGAAGCAGTTACGACCTCACCAGCCCCGGCCTCTTCCGCCACGCCTTACTCCGAGTTCAGCGCTCCGAGTTTAGCTCCGACTTGTGCCATCCCCATCCAATGGGGATCATGGGAGAAGTTTCAGTCGGGGGATGAACATGGCCGAACTTCGTACGCGAACAGTGATCCTGACCGGCATCCTGGCCGTCGCGGCATTGATGTCCGGGTGTAATCCCACCCGGGACGCCCAGGCCACCAGCGCGACCGACGGCACGGCCGACGACGCTTTGGCCCGGGCACGCGCCCTCCACGACCGTTTCGTCACGCTCGACACCCATCTCGACACCCCGGTGCACTTCTCCCGGCCCGGCTGGGACATCATGGAGCGGCACGACTTCTTCACGGACCGCTCCCAGGTGGACTATCCGCGGATGCAGGAGGGTGGCCTCAACGGCGGTTTCTGGGTGATCTTCACCCAGCAGGGGCCTCGAACTCCCGAGGGCCATGCCATGGCGCTGGACCACGCCCTGCTGGTGAACATGCGCATCCGCGAGATGGTGGCGCGCCACCACGAACACTTCGAACTGGCACTTAAGGCATCGGACGCCCAGCGCATCGTCGATGCCGGGCGCAAGGTGGTCTACATCAGCATGGAGAACGGCTATCCACTGGGCACCAACCCCAGACTGCTGGAAACCTTCCATCATCTCGGCGTACGCATGTTCGGCCCCGTGCATTTTGCCAACAACGAACTCGGTGATTCCGCGACGGATCCGAGTGGCGCGGAATGGAATGGCTTGAGCGAGGCCGGCAAGGCCTTCGTGGCCGAAGCCAATCGCCTCGGCATGATCCTCGATGCCTCCCACGCCTCGGACGATGTCTTCGACCAGATGCTCGAACTCTCGGCCACCCCGATCGTGCTGTCCCATTCCGGAGCCCGTGCCCTCTATGATCACCCCCGCAATCGCGACGACGCCCGCCTGCAGCGGCTGGCGGAACACGGTGGCGTGATTCAGATGAATGCCTTCGGCGCCTACCTGCGGCCGGTGCATCAACCGCCCGCCCGCGTCACGGCGTTGCGGGAATTGCGGCAGGAATTCGGCAGCCTGCTCGGCATGAGCCCCGAGCAGGTCGCAGCCATGGCCGAGCGCCGGCGGGAGATCGACGAGCAGTTCCCCATCGATCATCCCGACCTCGATGATTTCATGGCCCACATGCTGCATGTCCTCGAACTCATCGGGCCGGAGCATGTCGGCATCGGCGCCGACTGGGATGGCGGCGGCGGCGTGGAAGGCATGTGGGATGTCGCCGCCCAGCCGCGCATCACCAAGCGCCTGCTTGCCGCCGGCTACACCGAAGCCGATCTGGCCAAGATCTGGGGCGGTAACGTGCTGCGACTGCTGCAGGCAGCGGAGGAGCATGCCCAAAGTATGGCGGAAGCGGCCGGGCCCTGAAGACCGCTGATCGCCATGGATTCACGACACGCATTCACGCGGAGCCCACCTGATGTACCGATTGGCCATCTTCTGTCTCATCCTGCTCATGGCAGCGGCCGCAAGCCAGGCCGCGCCCGGTCTGCCCGAAGGCTTTCCCGCCGAGCGCGATGCCCGCATACCTTCCCCTGCGGAGGTGATCGGTTTCGAACCGGGCCAGCGGCATCCGCGCGTTGATCAGATCGTGCGCTATTTCGAAGTCCTCGCCGAAGCCACGGACCGGGTGCGGATCGAGGTGACCGGGCAATCCCATGACGGCCGGCCACTGCTGCTGGCCTATTTCGGCAGTCCCGAGCGCCTGGCCAACCTCGAAGACCTGCGCGCCGGCCGACAGGCCGCCAGCAGAGCCGGCGAGGGTCCGCCAGTGGTCTGGCTGGGGTATTCCGTACACGGTGACGAGGCATCCGGCGCCAGCGCCGCCATGGTCACGGCCTGGTATCTCGCTGCCAGCGAATCAGCCGAGGCGCAGGCATGGCGCGATGACGTCCTGGTAATCATGGAGCCGGTGCTGAATCCGGATGGACTCGATCGCTTTGCCCACTGGGTCAACATGCACCGCGGCCAGCACCCCTCTGCAGATCCGGTGGATCGCGAGCACCGGGAAGCCTGGCCGAGGGGGCGCACCAACTACTACTGGTTCGATCTCAACCGGGACTGGCTGCCGCTGGTCCACCCCGAATCCAGGGCCCGCATCGCGAACTACCATCGCTGGCGCCCCCACGTGGTCACCGACCACCACGAGATGGGGCATTTGACCAGCTACTTCTTTCAGCCCGGCGTCCCCGAGCGGGCCAATCCCCTGCAGCCCGCCCGCAACGTGGAACTGACCGAGCAGCTGGCCGTCTACCACGCAGCAGCCCTCGACGCCGCCGGCGAACCCTACTTCACCCAGGAACGCTTCGACGACTACTACGTCGGCAAGGGCTCCACCTACCCGGACCTCACCGGAGGCGTCGGCATCCTCTTCGAACAGGGCTCGACCCGGGGCCACCTGATGCGTACGCCCTTCGGCCTGCGCAGCTTCGCCGACGCGGTGGCGAACCAGGTACGCACCTCACTGTCCACGATACGTGGCAGCCATGACCTCGGTGACGAACTGATCGCCTATCAGGCAGCGTTCTTCCGTGAACAGCGGCAGGCGGCCCAAAGGGGCAGCAACAGCGGCTGGCTGCTCGGCGACGGCGGCGACCCCGGTCGTGCCCACAGACTGCTCGAGGTGCTGCTACAACACGACATTCAGGTTCGCCCCGTCACCACCACGGTGACCATCGAAGGGCGCGAGCATGCTCCCGGAAGCGCCTGGGCACTGCCGGCGGATCAGGATCACTATCTGCTGCTGCGCTCGATCTTTTCCGAGCCCACCGAGCTCGCCATGGACACCTTCTACGACGTGTCCGCGTGGCCGCTGCAGCGCTCATTCGGACTGCCCCTGGCGCGCGTGAACCGCCTGCCTGCCATGGCTCAGGCCCTGAGCGCCCCGCCAAGCCGGACAGCGGCGAGCATTCCCGAGCAGGCCGTGGCCTGGGTGATCCCCTGGGATCAATACGGCGCAGCGCCCACCCTGGCCGCGCTGCTCGCTGACGATCTGCGGATTCAGGCCGCCACCCGCCCTCTCACAATCACCACGGCCGAGGGCCCCCGGGCGCTGAAGCGAGGCAGCCTCGTGATCCATCCTGCAATCCAGCCCGTGGAGCCCACAGACCTTCGCCGCCGCCTGCTCGCCCTGGCAGAACGCCATGGCATCGAAGTCCTGGCGGCCACGGACGGCCTGACGACGGCCGGTCCTGATCTGGGCAGTCC
This sequence comes from Gammaproteobacteria bacterium, assembly GCA_020832055.1. Taxonomy (GTDB): domain Bacteria; phylum Pseudomonadota; class Gammaproteobacteria; order Pseudomonadales; family Azotimanducaceae; genus SLTB01. The sequence goes on along the minus strand of JAFIFL010000057.1, from coordinate 857 downwards.
TTCGCTCCCCATGCTGACGACACCCCGCGTCGCCATGCTCACGGGCGAGGGCCTGCGGCCCAACCACGCAGGCTACATCTGGCACTGGTTCGATACTCGGCTGGAGCAGCCGCTGACGCGCATCGACTGGTGGCGCCTGGGCATCGGCTTTGAACCCGGCCGCCAGGGTGCCCTGGACGGCCTGACCCACCTGATCCTGCCAGACGGCGACTACAACGCCCTGCCACCGGCCGTACACAATCAGATCGAAGCCTTCGTCCACGGCGGTGGCCACCTGATTGCTGCCCGCAGCGCTTCCAGATTCGTCGAGGGACTGGCATTCGACTGGAATTTCAGTGGGGAGCCGCCGGAACGGGAGCGCCCCCAGCAACGCCCCTATGGCGACCATGAAAGTGATGTTGCCAGGGAACTGATCGGCGGCAGCGCCCTGAGGGTCTTCCTCGATGCCAGCCACCCCCTGGCCTTCGGCTATCCTGACGGCGAAATCGCGACCTTCCGCCGGGGTGCCCATCGCCTGCAGGGCACCACCAATCCCTACGCCGAGCCCGGCCGCTACGCCGAGGACCCGCTGCTTGCCGGCTACCTCTCGGCGGAAAACCACACCCGGCTTGCCGGCACCCCGGCGCTTGCGGCGACGCGGGTGGGACCGGGCCTGGTCATCCGCATGGCCGACGACTTCCTGTTCCGGGGCTACTGGCTGGGCACCGAACGCCTGTTCGCCAACGCGGTGTTCTTCAGCAGCCTGATCAGCGAGACGCGACTGCCCGAGTGACCCGGCAAGCAGCGTCGTCAGCTTCGACACAGCGCTTCGCGATCGGCCCAATCGCTGCGCAATTAGGGCTCTCCCACAAGGGGTG
>JAFIFL010000056.1 GCA_020832055.1 Gammaproteobacteria bacterium | reverse complement strand
ATTGGGCCGATCGCGAGACGCATGGCCAAAGCTGATGTCGCTACCTTCGCTGCACCGCATCGCGATCGCTGTTCTCCTGCTTGCGCGCGAACACCAGCGTGAAGTTGTTGGCCGGCATCGGCTCGATCCTGTTGAGTTCGAGCCCATGGGCACTGGCCAGTGCCTGCAGATCGGCCGTGTCGCGGATGCCCCAGTCAGGATCGCGACGGCGCAGGTCGGCATCGAAGGCGGCATTGCTCGCCGCCGTATGGGCGCCGTCGCGACTGAATGGACCATAGAGAATCAGCAGGCCGTCGGCTGCCAGGGACCGGCCCGCCCCCGCAAACAGGCCCTCGCTCACCCGCCACGGGCTGATGTGAACCACGTTCAAGCTGATGATGGCGGTCAGTTCGGCGGCCAGGCCATGGCTTTGAAGGTGCCAGTCCGATGCGGCAGCGTCCAGGGTGAACGGCGCCTGCAGATTGCTGCCGCCGTCGTGAAGGCGCCACGCGTCGATGCTGTCGAGCTGTGTCGCGCCGGCATCGGTAGGCCACCAGCGCAGCTCCGGCAGGGCCGCCGAGAACGCCACCGCATGCTGCCCCGTCCCGGCACCGATCTCCAGCACGTCACCGCCGCGCCCGCCGAGAAACTCCAGCAAGACTTCCCGGATGGGCGCCACGTTGCGGTGAAACGCCGGGGCATCCCGGCGCGGATCGGTCGGGACACTCATCCGCGCTCAGCCCAGTCCTTGAGCAAGTGATGGGCGATGGCGATGGGTCCAGGCAGGCGCAGATCCGGGTGCTCACCGGCCAGGGCGTCGAGAACCTCGTGGCGGGTGAACCAGCGCACATCGTGCATCTCATCCGCGTCGATGGTGATGTCGTGGGTCAGCGCAGTGGCGTGGCAACCGATCATCAGCGAAGAGGGGAACGGCCAGGGCTGGGACGAGTGATAGCGCACCTCGCCGACCCTGATGCCGGCCTCTTCCCAGATCTCCCGCCGCACCGCTTCCTCGATCGACTCGCCCTGATCGATGAATCCGGCCAGGGCCGAGAACATGCCGAAGCGCACCAGGGGACCGTGGGACTGGCCGAGCAGGCAGCGCTCGCCGTCCACCACCAGCATGATCGCCACCGGATCGGTGCGCGGAAAGTGCTCGGCACCGCATTCCGGACAGCGCCGCAGATGACCGCCCTTTGCCTGCTCCGATGGATGGCCACAGACGCTGCAGAAGCGGTGGCTCTTGTGCCAGCCCACCTGGGCGCGGGCCTGGGCCAGGATGCCTGTCTCCGCCATGGGCAGATTCATCGCCGCGGCCCGGGATTCTTCGAACGCGAAGCCCGCGCCGAGGTTGAATTCGTGGTTGGGGTCGTGCACCGCAGAAATGTCCAGGGCGAAGTGCGGCGCTCCGCCCTGGAGCCCGAGGAAGATCGGCGGCGGGCCCACATCGAGGCGTTCCACGTCGGCGTGCTTCAGCCAGCCCAGACGGGGCCCTTCCCTGCTGTCACTGGAGTCCACCAGCACGTTCAGCTGCCAGAGAGGCAGGTAGCGGGCGTCAGGGTCCCGCGCCGCAGCTTCGAGCCATGCGGGATCGCGGCGTCTGGCGTCGGCGCGGTCGAGAGGGTTGCCGCTGAAGATGTGCTCGGTGGCCAAAGTCATGCACTCCTGATCGTCGATTCATTCCTCATCAGGGCATTGTAACCACGATACGGGAACGCGGCGTCTTTGCGTTCGGGTCCGCGTCTGCGTCTGCGTCCGCGGCGGCAGATTCCCGCCGGTGGCGAAGATGTGTAGCATGCATCAGCAACATTCATGCATGCATGGGAGGGCGGACCATGGCCGAGCAGACATCCGGATGCCCGTTCAAGTCAGCGGCCGAGATCAACTTCATGGATCCGGCGGTGCAGGCAGACTGGTTCAGCGCCTACGATGTTCTGCGACGTGAGGCACCCGTCTACTTCATGCCGGAGATCGGCATGTACGTGCTCACCCGTTACGACGACATCGAGTGGGTGCTGCGTCAGCCGGAGCGCTTCACGGTGGGCCCCGACGTGCAGAACAAGGATCCCCTGGTGGCGCATGCCGAGGCCCGCGCCCTCTATGACGAAAAGGGATGGCCCCGCTACACGCCGCTGGGCGAGAACCTGCCCAAACACCGGATCTACCGCAGTCTGGTGGATCCGCATCTCTCACCGGCCGCCGTCAAGGCCCGGGAAGGCGACATCCGCGCCATCATTCACGAACTCATCGACCGATTCATTGATCGCGCGGATGGCGGGAACAGCGGCGAGATCGAATTCATCAAGGATTTCGCCGAACCGCTGCCCATGATGGTCATCGCCGAACTGCTCGGGTTCCCGCGCATGGACCTGCCGCAGCTCAAAGAGTGGTCCTATGCCTGGGTACTGCCGTTCTCCAAGGGTTTGAGTCTCGAGCGAGAGATCTGGGCCGTCGAGAAGCACATCGAATTGCAGCACTACATCTTCGAGACCATGAAGGAGAAGCGTCGGGCGCCGAAGAACGACATCATCAGCCACCTGGTGCAGGCGGAATACCACGATCCCGACACCGGAGAACGGCGGCCCCTGACCGATACCGAAATCATCGGCATGACCGATCACCTGCTGATCGGCGGCAACGAGACCACCACCTTCGCGCTCTCCAATGCCCTGTGGCTGCTGTTCCGCAACCCCGAGACCCTGGCGACGCTGGAGGCAGACCGCAACAGGATCAAGACCTTCGTCGAGGAGGCCTTGCGCATCGAATCGCCGACCCAGGGCCTGTACCGCTTTGTCACCGAGGATGTGGAGATCGGCGGTGTTCCCGTTCCCAAGGGCGCCATGCTCAGTATCCGCTACGGCGCCGGCAATCAGGATCCCGAGCGCTATCCCAACCCCACCATTCCAGACCTCAACCGCCCGAAAGCCGGCCGCCATCTGGCGTTCGGCCTGGGCGAACATGTCTGCCCCGGCGCGACCCTGAGCCGCTATGAGCAGAACTGGGCCTGGGAAATCCTGTTCGAGCGCATCACGAACATGCGCCCCGCCCCGGGCAGGAACACCTATGAACACGTCCCTGGAATCTGGCTCCGTGCCCTCACGGCCATTCATATGCAGTTCGACAAGCGGTGAGCAGACGCGGGGCGCACGTATCCGGGCGGCCCCTCGACACTTGAATGCGGGGCATATATTAGTTGCCGAACATTCCCTTCGTTCCCAGCCCTGCCGCTGGTAGGGTGCGCAGCAGGTTTATTGCTGCCAAAGGGAACCCGCCATGCCCAACTACCTCCAGGAAATCGAAGAAGTCACTCGTTTGCTCAAGGGCAAGGCCGAGTGGCGCGCCATCAATCCGGAATACACCGTGCGCATGCGGCGCCAGAACCGTTTCCGCAACGGTCTGGAGATCGCCCAGTACACCGCCGACATCATGCGGCGTGACATGGCCGCCTACGACAAGGATTCCAGCAAGTACACCCAGTCTCTGGGCGCCTGGCACGGATTCATCGCCCAGCAGACCATGATGTCGGTGAAGAAGCGCCAGGGCACCACTGATCGCAGCTACATCTATCTGTCCGGCTGGATGGTGGCCGCGCTGCGCTCCAAGTTCGGTCCCCTGCCCGACCAGTCCATGCACGAAAAGACCACCGTCTCGGACCTGATCGAGGAGATCTACACCTTCCTGCGTCAGGCCGATGCCCGCGAACTGCGGCACATGTTCGTCGAACTCGACGAAGCCCGCGCTGCCGGCAAGGACACCGCTGCCATCATCGATCGCATCGACAACTACGAGACCCACGTGGTGCCGATCATCGCCGACATCGATGCCGGCTTCGGCAATGAGGAAGCCACCTACCTGCTCGCCAAGCGCATGATCGAGGCCGGTGCCTGCGCCATCCAGATCGAGAATCAGGTCTCCGACGCCAAGCAGTGCGGTCACCAGGCCGGCAAGGTGACGGTGCCCCACGAGGACTTCATTTCCAAGATCAATGCCGTCCGCTACGCCTTCCTCGAACTCGGCATCGACAACGGTATCATCGTCGCCCGCACCGACTCCCTCGGCGCCGGACTGACCCAGAAGATCCCAGTGTCCCTGGAAGCTGGCGACCTCGGCTCCAAGTACAATGAGTTCCTGGACGCCGAGCCGATCCATGATCTCAAAGAGCTCAAGGAAGGTGACATCACGATCCACCAGAACGGGCAGCTCGCGCGGCCCAAGCGCCTGGACAACGGCCTCTACGCGTTCAAGGAAGATACCGGCGTCGATCGCGTGGTGCTCGACTGTGTCACCAGCCTCGAACACGGTGCGGACCTGCTGTGGATCGAGACCGAACGGCCCCACGTCGGCCAGATTGCCGAGATGGTCAACCGGATTCGCGAAGTGCGCCCGGAGGCGAAGCTGGTCTACAACAACTCGCCGTCCTTCAACTGGACCCTGAAATTCCGCGAGCAGGTCTATGCGGACTGGAAGGCCGAAGGCAAGGATCTCTCGGCGTACCCGGATCCGGCCAAGGTCGACAAGGGCCTGATGGACGTCAAGTTCGACGACTCGGAACTTGCTCAGGAAGCCGACCGTCAGATCAGGAGCTTCCAGCGTGACGCGGCCAGGGAAGCCGGCATCTTCCACCATCTGATCACACTGCCGACCTACCACACTGCGGCGCTGTCCACGGACATCCTCGCGGAAGGTTACTTCGGCGATCAGGGCATGCTGGCCTACGTGCTCGGCGTCCAGCGTCAGGAAATCCGCCGCGACCTGGCTGCCGTCAAGCACCAGGACCTGGCCGGCTCCAACATCGGCGACGACCACAAGGAATACTTCCTTGGCGAGAAGGCGCTGCTGGCAGGGGGTACGGCCAACACCATGAATCAGTTCTGATTCAGCCCGGGCCGATGGAAGCGGCTGCACCCGGTCCTGGGGACCGGGTGCAGCCTGCGGTACGTCACTGGGCCTGCAGTGATTCCGTCAGACGATCCGTCAGCTGAAGCAATTCCCGCAATCCACCGGCAGTCCGCGGGTCGGATACGTAATGCCCCCCCACCACCATGCTCGGCGTCGCCCGAACCTGATACTCCCGCGCCAGACGTTCGGCCCGGCGCAACTGGCTGTCCACGGCAAAAGAATTCCAGGCACTGTCGAAGTCTTCGGCGCTGACGCCGTTGTTCAGGAACAGGCTTCGCACATCCGCCTGGGACTGCAGGAAGTTCCGCTCCTGATGGATGGCATTGAAGATCCGGCTGTGCATCTGCTCGGTCACACCGAGGGCCTCGGCCGTGTAGAAGGCCTGACCATGCAGGCGCCAGTTGGGATTCAATACTGCCGGAACCCGTTTGAACACGACGCCCTCGGGGAGATCGGCCTTCCAGGTATCCACCAGCGGTGCGAACTGATAACAGGCACCGCAGCCGTACCAGAAGAACTCCAGCACCTCCACCGGTCCTTCCACCGTGGGCGGCTCGGCATGGACGGTCCGATACCCCTCGCCCTGCTGGGCCAAGGCGCCCAGCGAGAGAGCACTGAGCGCGAGCAGCAGAAAGCTTCGTTTGAGCGACATCATGGAATGACGATCTCCTTCATGGCTGTGAGTGAGGGGTGGCAGTGAGGGCTGGCAGCCTGTGGGCTATTGCCGCATGCGGAGGCTGAACCGGGCATGAGCGGTGATGGCCAGTTTCCGGACAGAGACCTGCAAAGTCGAGTGCCACAGGGGCGTTGGTACAAGGTGAATGTACCGGGACGCCGGGAGGAGACCGGCCCCGGGAGGCTGATTTGAAACCGGTTTTACTTGTTGCCATTGTCAACCGTCCGCTACAGTGATCGCAGTCGGGGGATGGTGACGACACACATGGGCAGACCTGCGCAGTCCAGTGAAGGGATTCTCACGACACAAAAGCTGAAGGCATTGCTGGCGTCGGGCCTCGGAGGAGGCGTTGTCAGTCGCGCCACCCTGGCTGCAGCCATGTCCCAGCAAGGCGAAGCCATTACGGTCCACGGCATCGACGCCTGGTTCAAGCACGTGGATTCGAACTACGCGATCCCTCGCCCCTCGGTGGATGGCCACCGCCGCAGTTATCCCATCCCGGAACAGCGCTGGCCGGTCCTGCTCGACATCTTCGGTATCGAACTCGGGGATCTCGACCGCGACGACAGCAGCTTCCGCCGCTGGTGCTTCGCCCGCCGCGGAACCCTGCGCAGCCGGGGGGCAAAGGCCAACCTGACCCTCGATCTGGCGTACTACAGCGCCGGATCCGGTTCTGCAAGCAGCCGTGGGCTGATCGAGGCCGAACGGCGCTGGCTGCAGGATCAGGGCTGTCGCGTCCACGATCTCAATGACGCTGCCATGGAGGCGGACACGGCCAAGGTCCGTGCCCTGCAGCGCGCGCATCTGCTGCTCTGCCACCTGCATGCAGACAGCCTCGACGATCCGGCATGCAAAGAGATCGTGGACTATGCCGCCCACCATCAACTGCCGCTGCTGCTCAGCGTCGACCCTGGAGTCAGGCTGAGCAGGCGCTGCTCGCCAGCCCGGGTCCTGAAGCGTCCGAGGACCTTTGGCCGGCGCTATCAGCAGCAGTTGTTCAGCGCGCTGTCGACGCTGGCCGAGGAGCCGCTGCATGCCTGTGCCGACGACGGCGTGTTCTGGCGCAGTCAGCAGCCGGTCAGCGATCGTCCCTCCATCGCCGTGCTGCCCTTCGTCAACTTCACCGGCCGTGACGAGCACAACCTGTTTGCGGAGAGCATGACCGAGGACCTCACTACCCTGCTGGCGCGGGTTCCGGAGTTCTTCGTCATCAGCCATGCCACCACCCGGGTCTATCGGCACGCCCTGCCGGACAGCCAGACTGTCCGCCGGGAACTCGGAGTGCGTTACATTCTCGAGGGCAGCATTCGCCGCACCGGCAGCCAGATATGCATCAATGCCCAGCTGGTGGATTCCGAATCCGGTCGCGACCTGTGGTCGCAACGTTTCGAACACGATCTCGCCGACCCCTTCCGGGCCCAGGATGAGCTGGCAGCCGCGATCTGCGCCCAGATCGAGCCCCGGCTGCGCCTGGACGACATCGCCTACGGCGCACGCCATGGCAGCGTCAGCGCCTGGCGGCTGTGGCAGGAAGGTTGGCACTGGCTGTTCGTGGACGCGCCGGCCCCCCTGCCCTCGCGATCCATGAAATGCTTTGAGAGAGCCCTGGAAATGGAGTCGGGCTATGGGTTGGCCCATGCCGGCATCGCCATCGGTCTGTGCACAGCCATGCTTTGGGGCGGACTCGGCCCGGACATGATGTCCAAGGCCCGCCAGCACGCCGAGCGGGCCAGCAAACTGCTGCCTGAGCATCCCGTCGCCCTCTACGCCATGGGCATGATGGCATTCACCGAACCGAAAGGGCTCGAACTGCCGCTTTCGTACCTGCAGCGTGCGGTGGAACTCGAGCCGAGCAATGCCATGTATCAGGGCGTGTCCGGCTACCTGCTGGCGAACCTCGGCCATACCCGAGCAGGGCTCAAGCGCTGCCGCCATGCCATGCGCCTGTCGCCCAGGGATGCCCGCGAGCCCTTCCTGTGCTACATGCTCGGCAGTGCCTGCATCGCCGCTGGCCATTACGAGGAAGCCATCGAAGTCATGGCCCGCTGCCGGCGGTTCTCGGAGGTGGACTTCATCTGGATCATGATGGGCTTCGCTTATGCCCAACTCGGCGATCAGCGGCGAGCCCTCGGCTGCCTGCGGCAGATCCGGGAACCCCGTCCCTACCGCTTCTACCGCTATGCGATCATGGAGACCCTCTGGCTGGGTCTGCCGGTGGCGGACAAGGAGCGCTACCTCGCCCTGTTTCCCCAGGCCGGCCTGGCAGAGTCGCTCAGCGTCCCCGCATGATGCTGGGTACCCGGGATGGCGTTCGATGCAGGCTGGTCAGCGTACGCCAGGGTTGGGCCTGAAACGCGAGCCTGAAACAACCAAGAGAGGTATGAATCATGACCCCGAGTGAAACCGTCGTAGCCTTCGTGGAGGCCTGGAACCGCATGGACTGGGATGCCGTACTGGGATTCCTGGACGAGGATGTGGTGTATCACAACATTCCCATGGAAAAACTCGAGGGCAAGGCTGCAGCCCGTGCCTTCATCCTGGCGTTCCAGCCCGAGGCCGTGGACTGGCAGATGCTCAGCATTGCGGAAAATGGCAACCGGGTGCTCACCGAGCGACTCGATCATTTCGATCTGCCTGGCGGCAAGCGGATATCCATTCCCGTCATGGGCACCTTCGAAATCGAGAACGGTCTGATCAAGGCCTGGCGCGACTACTTCGATCTCGCGACCTTTACCGGACAGATGGCCTGATGTCAGACCGCGCCTCCAAACCTCGTTACGGTAAGTAATTTTATCTCCGGCTATCTACGCAAAATGCTCTAACTCACTGTTTTATAGAAATTTTAATGACTTTTTGAAAGTCAGCCCGAGGCCTTCAAAACCGCCATGGCCGAGGTATGCTGTTCCCAGGCTGCAGTGACGGATCGTCGAGCAGCTCACAGGTCGAGCCAAGGATGGCTCTACCGCTCTCACCGAAGTCCCTTGGATACCCCTCCTCGATTCGCCTCCACGCTGCTGACCACCTGCCGTCAGGTCACCCGCTGAGGGGCTTTCTTTTGTGGTCCAGCCTCAACCTGCTTCAAAGGCCGGCCGCATGTTCATTGCGGCACGCTCTCACACCAAACGCTCTCAAAAGGCACGCTCGGCACTTGCCGCGGATGACTGTTCGTGTATACAGTTACTGTATGCACAGACAGAAGGTATCCGACCATGACCCTTCCCATCGAAAACCTGTTGCAGCATCGTCACCTCTGGCGTGCCACCGACGGTCTCGAAGCCGAACGCGGTACGCTCACCACGGGATTCGCCCATCTCGATGCCGTCCTGGCCGGTGGCGGCTGGCCCACTGATGGCGTCACCGAAATCATCGGCGACACTCCGGGCGTCGGCGAACTGCGTCTGCTGCTGCCTGCCCTGGCCGAATTGAGTCAGCGTCGGCAGCGCTGGGTCGCCTGGGTGGCGCCCCCCTGGTTGCCCTATGCCCCGGCCCTGGCCGCCGCAGGCGTGGACGTAAAGCGGGTCCTGCTGATCCATCCCAAACGTCACCAGGATCTGCTCTGGGCTACCGAGCAGGCACTGAAGTCCGGCACCTGCAGTGCTGTCCTGAGCTGGCCCGATCCCCGCCATCTGCGCCACGCCGATCTGCGCCGGCTGCAGCTTGCCGCCCGGGAAGGCGACAGCTGGGGCGTCCTGTTCCGGCCCGAGGCAGCGGCCGAGCAGCCCTCTCCTGCGGAATTGAGGCTGCGGCTCGCCGCCGATCCGGAACAGACCGACGGTACCGGCCTGCGCCTGCGCGTCATCAAGCGGCGCGGCGGCTGGCCCAGCGAGGAACTGCCGATCCGCTTCGATGATCTGCTGACCCGACGCTTAGCCGGCCCGGAACAGGCCGCCGCGTTGCGCCAGCTCGCGCTCTGGCAGCCGCCATCCAGCTCACGTGTGGCCCATCCTCGAGGCATCAGCGGTGCTGCTGGCAAGCCCCCTGCCCCGATCGCCGCCGGCCAGGGTGCCCGGCCCTGAGCGGGCCTGTGGGAGCTCACGAAGCGAAGCGTAGTGAGCGATTGCCTGCCGCGCCGAGAGAGCTTCGCAGCGCACTTCGTGCGACGCATTTCGATACCGATAGCGATCCCGATAGCGATCCCGATTTGGAATATCCCAACGATGGCGATGAGCCGGTATGCCGCAACATGCTCGCCAACAGGAGCGTCCGCTCTGGTTCTGCCTGTATCTGCCGAGGCTGGGGCTGGAACTGTTCACCCGCAGCCTGGTCGACGCAGGCGCAGCGAAACCGGCGGCGCTCATCGCGCAGCATCGGCTGTGTCAGCTCAATGGCGCCGCCCAGGCCCGGGGGCTGCGTCCTGGCCAGAGTCTCGCCACCGCCCAGAGCATCTGTCCCGGGCTGGCTGTGGCCTGGCGCGAGGTGGATCGCGAAGCAGCCGCGCTGGCGCATCTGGCTGATTGGGCCTGGCGCTTCACACCACGGGTGAGTCTGGCCCCACCTGACGCCTTGCTGCTGGAGATCTCCGGCAGTCTGCGCCTGTTCCGGGGACTCGACCGCCTCCAGCAGCAGATCCTGGCCGGTATTCGGGAACTCGGCTATTCCGGCCTGCCCGGCATGGCGCCGACGCCCCTGGCTGCCGTGGCCCTGGCCCGGGCCGGTCTGTGTCCCGATCCGGAAGCGCTCGCAGCCGAGCTGGATTTTGAACAGAACGAGCACGGCAGTCTGCGCCAAGCCTGGACCCAGGCCGTGGCCCAGGCGGTGCGTCCCCTGCTGGCCCATCTGCCGCTGGATCATCTCGACCTGCCGGCTGCCGAACAGCAGCGCCTGGCTGCCATGGGCCTGCGCACCGTCGCCGAGCTGCTGCGCCTGCCCAGAGCAGCCCTCGGTCGCCGCTTCGGACGCCAGCTCTTAGACCATCTCGACCGCCTCACCGGACGGCGACCGGATCCACGGGAACCCGTTCTGCCTGCGCCTGCGTTCAACGCCGAGCTGCATTTTCTCGAGGACGTCTCCCACAAGAACGCGCTGGTGTTTCCCATGCGGCGCCTGATCGGTGAGCTGGCGGACTGGCTCCGGGTTCGACAACTGGCCAGCAGCCATCTCTGCTGGAGTCTGAGGCATCCACGGCATGGTGAGCATCGCATCGAAGTCCGCTGTGCCCAGCCTCAGCGGGATCCCATCCGTTTCCTGGAGTTGAGTCGACTGCACCTCGAACGCAGTGCCGGCCTGCCCGAGGTGGCGGCGCTGGCCCTGCAGGTAGAGGCCCTCGAAGCGCATGGCGGTCGTCCGGACACCCTCTTCCCGCTGCTGGGCGAAGAGGATGGCGACCCGGCGGCGCTCATCGACCTGCTCAGCGCCCGCCTCGGCCGCGAAGCCTGCCTCGGTATCCTGCCGGCGGATGACCACCTGCCGGAACAGGCGTGGCAGACCTTGATGCCGGGAGCGGTCCGGAAGGGCAACCGGATCACCAGCGAACCCGGTCCCGAAACCGGTGCCAGCCTCGGCCCCCGTCCGCTATGGCTCCTCGATCCACCCCAGCCCCTGACCAGTCGTGATGGCCAGCCCTACTGGCATGGTGCCCTGACGCTGCAGCGAGGCCCGGAACGACTCGATGTCATGCCCTGGAGGCCTGCCCGCCTGCCGGAGCCCTGCCTGGGGCCTCGCGACTACTGGGTGGCCCGGCATCGGCAGGGGGGGCACTGCTGGATCTTCCAGAACCTCAGCAACCAGCGCTGGTTCCTGCACGGGCTGTTCGCCTGAATGGCCGGCCGCAGGCTCACCGACCGCCAGCGGTCGGGCCTCTGCAGGCTGCGGGCATGCAGGCGGCTGGGCCTCACAGACTGCGCTGCGCTTCGTCCAGCTCCCACAGCAGAGCCTTCGATCGCAACGTGTTCTGTTTTACAAGAGCCCGCAGCGCGGGAAATTTTTATAAAATATAATTTAAACAAATAGATAAGTGTTATTTCTCGAATTGAGCTGAATATGTCCTACGCCGAGCTTCACTGTCTGAGCAACTACAGCTTCCTGCGCGGCGCCTCCCATCCGGAGGAACTGGTGGCCCAGGCGGCCGCACTCGGCTATCAGGCGCTCGCCCTCACCGACGAGTGCTCCGTGGCCGGTGTGGTCAAGGCCCATCTGGCCGCCAAAGAGGCCGGCCTGAAGCTGATCGTCGGCAGTGAATTCCAGCTTGCCGATGGCCCCAAACTGGTACTGCTTGCGCCGGACCGCCGCGCCTATGGCCAGCTCTCGACCCTGATCACCCTCGGGCGGCGGCGCAGCCCCAAGGGCAGCTATCATCTCACCCTGGCCGATCTCGAACGGGGCCTCGATGGCTGCTTCGTTCTCTGGCTGCCGGATCCCCAGCAACCCCGGGAAGCCAATCACGACCTCGGCGCCCGGCTGAAAGCAGCTTTTCCGGACCGGCTCTGGATCGCGCTGGAACTGTTCTGCGAAGGCGACGATCTCGACCGCACGGCGGAACTGCTGACCCTGGCCATCCGCCTCGACCTGCCCATGACGGCGGCCGGCGACGTTCACCTGCACGATCCCGCCCGCAAGCCCCTGCAGGACATTCTCACCGCCATCCGTCTGAACCGGCCGGTGGCGGAACTCGGCCGGGCCATGCAGCCGAACCGGGAGCGCTGCCTGCAACCCATCGAGCGCCTGCGGGAACGTCATCCGCCTGAACTGCTCGATGAAAGCGTGGCCATCGCCGAGCGCTGCCGCTTCAACCTCGACGAGCTGCGCTACGAATATCCCGAAGAACTGATCCCGCCGGGCAGCACGGCCAGCGGACACCTGCGTGACCTGACCCTGGCCGGGGCCCGCAAACGCTGGCCGGAAGGCATGCCGGCCAACGTCGCCGCCCTGGTGGAGAAGGAACTCGCCCTGGTGGCCGAACTGGGCTACGAGCATTTCTTTCTCACCGTGCATGACGTGGTGGCCTTCGCCCGGGACCGCGGCATCCTCTGTCAGGGCCGCGGCTCCGCCGCCAACTCCGCAGTCTGCTACTGCCTCGGCATCACCGAAGTGGATCCGGGGCGCATGAGTGTGCTGTTCGAGCGCTTCATCTCCAAGGAGCGCAACGAGCCGCCGGACATCGACGTCGACTTCGAGCATCAGCGCCGGGAGGAAGTCATCCAGTACCTCTACCGCCGCTACGGCCGCGACCGCGCCGCCCTCGCCGCCACCCTCATCACCTACCGCCCCAAGAGCGCCATCCGCGACGTGGGCAAGGCCTTAGGGTTAGACGCCACCTTGGTGGATGCCCTGGCCAAGTCCATGGCCTGGTGGGAGAAACAGCAGGAGATCGCCGATCGCTTCGCCGCCGTGGGCGTGGACCCGGACAGTCCGGTGATCCGACGCTGCCTGGCTCTGGTCCGGCAACTGCTCGGCTTCCCCCGCCATCTCTCACAGCACGTGGGCGGGTTCGTCATCTCCCAGGGTCCTCTGGCCCAACTCGTACCCATCGAGAACGCGGCCATGGCGGAACGCACCCTGATCCAGTGGGACAAGGACGATCTCGAAGCCCTCGGCCTGCTCAAGGTGGATGTCCTGGCGTTGGGCATGCTGAGCGCCATCTCCCGCAGCCTGGCGCTCATCAGTGATTTCCGGGGTACGGACATGACCATGGCAGACATCCCGCCGGAGGATCCGGACACCTACGCCATGCTGCAGAAGGCCGACTCCGTGGGCGTCTTCCAGGTGGAATCCCGGGCCCAGATGGCCATGCTGCCGCGGCTGAAACCGGCCTGTTTCTACGATCTGGTGGTGGAGGTGGCCATCGTCCGCCCCGGCCCCATCCAGGGCGACATGGTGCATCCCTACTTGCGCCGCCGGCAGGGCCTCGAACCGGTGAGCTATCCCAACGAAGCCGTCCGTGGCGTCCTCGAACGCACCCTCGGCGTGCCCATCTTCCAGGAGCAGGTGATCCAGCTGGCCATGGTGGCTGCCGGCTTCAGCGGCGGCGAGGCCGATGCCCTGCGTCGGGCCATGGCCGCCTGGCGCCGCAAGGGGGGGCTCGAACCCTTCCGGGACAAGCTGGTGAACGGCATGCTCGAACGCGGCCACAGTGCCGAGTTTGCCGAGCGCCTGTTCGCCCAGATCTGCGGCTTCGGCGAGTACGGTTTTCCGGAGTCCCACGCCGCCAGCTTCGCGCTGCTGGTCTACGTCTCCGCCTGGCTCAAGCGCCACGAGCCGGCGGCCTTCTGCTGCGGTCTGCTCAACAGCCTGCCCATGGGCTTCTATTCATCTTCCCAGCTCATCCAGGACGTGCGCCGGCATGGCGTCGAGGTGCGTCCGGTGGATGTGCAACGAAGCCATTGGGATCATGGCCTGGAACGTTCCGACGCCAGTCCGGGTCCCGGCAGCGGCCCTGATCCCTGGGGCTACCACTATCGGCGCCAGCAGGGCGCGATCCGCCTCGGGTTGCGTCAGGTGACGGGATTCAATGAGGCGGCAGCCGAACGCATCGCTGCGGCGCGAACCCAGGCGCCCCTGCGCTCGGTCGAGGATCTCGCCCGCCGCGCCAGGCTGGATGCCGGGGAGCTGCGCTGCCTGGCCGAAGCGGATGCTCTGCGCGGCCTCGCCGGCCACCGCCACCAGAGCCACTGGGAAACCGCCGCGGTGAAGCCGGAGGCGCCGTTGTGGCAATCGATCGCGGATGAATCCGCGAAAAATCATTTCGAAGCATTCACGGATGAAGATGTCTTCGCGGACAGGTCCGCCCCCACAGAGGCCCTTCGGCAACCGTCATCATCGAGCTTGGAGGGGGGCGACGGGGTGGCAGACGACATCGGAGATGCTGCGCTGACGGATGCTCCCAGCAATGACGAAGGCGTTCAGCTCCCCGCGCCCACCCTCGGTGCCGATGTCCTGGCCGATTACGCCAGCCTCGGCCTCACCCTGAGCGCCCACCCCATGGCTTTACTGCGACGCCTGCCGGCCTTTCGCGGCTGCCGGCAGGCCAGCGATCTCGGCGCGCTGAATCATGGTCGCTTCGTGCGCATCGCCGGTCTGGTCACCGGTCGCCAGCGCCCAGGCACCGCATCCGGCGTGCTGTTTCTGACCCTGGAGGACGAGACCGGCAACCACAACGTGGTGATCTGGAGCAGCGTCCTGGCCCGCTTCCGGGGCCCCATTCTCGGTGGCCGCCTGCTGCTGGTGAAAGGCGTCCTGGAACGGGAAGGACGCGTCATCCACGTGGTCGCCGGCCATGTGGCCGACTACTCCCACCATCTTGGGGAACTAAGGGCCGATTCCCGCGATTTTCATTGATCCGGACTACCCGCCTTGCCATAGGCCGCAGCGCGATCGAGGTCCGCCTCCAGGGTCCGTGCCGCCATCCAGAACAGGGCCGCCCCCGCCAGGGTCACCAGCGAGACCAAAAACAGGGCGTAGCGGATCGAGTCCACGTCGAAGGCCGGCCGCAGCAGGTCACTGAGCAGCCCGACCACCTGGGGACCGAGGCCGAGGCCGATGATGTTGATGATGAACAACAGCACCGCCGCCGCCGTGGCCCGCATGTGCGCCGGCACCAGTCCCTGGGTCGAAGAGAACACTGGACCCAAGAAACAGTTGGCCAGCACAGCCGGGATCATCAGGAACAGGAAGGCGCCCGCTGCGGTCGGCGAGAAAAAGACTCCCAGATAAAACGGCGTGCCCAGGGCGGTACCGATCATCGGCAACCACAGATACCAGCGCCGGGTCCGGTGCGCGAGGCGATCGGCGAGGTAACCGCCGAAGAACGTTCCGATACCGCCACCGATCCCGAAGATCAGGGCCAGCCAGGTGCCGAGCTCGCCGGTACCCATGCCGTGGACACGGATGAAGAACACCGGATACCACTGCACCAGCCCGTAGCCTACAAAAGCCTGTAGCGACGCCCCGAGGGCCATCAGGCGAAAGGCCCGCTGCGACCACATGAAGCGGAAGACTTCCCCGACGCTGCTCTGCTTCGGCGGCGCCTGACCATCGAGCGCACCCTTGGGCGGCTCCCTGACCGTCAGCCACACCACGAGCGCTACCAGGACGCCAGGCAGCCCCACCAGGACGAAGGTCCAGCGCCAGCCGACCCATTCGTTCATCCAGCCGCCGATGAACAGCCCGATCATGACCCCAAGTGGACCACCGATGGAGAAGATGCCCAGCGCTGTCGCCCGTTCATGTTCCTTGAAGTAGTCCGCCAACAGCGAGTGGGACGGCGGACTGCCCCCGGCTTCCCCCACCGCCACGCCGATGCGTGCGGCCAGCAGCTGCCAGAAATTCACGGCCAGCCCGCAGACGGCCGTCATAGCGCTCCAGGCTGCGATGGAGATCGAGATCACACCGGTCCGGGACGTCCGATCCGCAAGCCGGGCAATGGGAATACCCAGGGTGGCGTAGAACAGCGCAAAGGCAATGCCGGAAAGAAAGCCGAGCTGGGTGTCGGAGAGGTCGAGCTCCAGGCGGATCGGCTCCATGAGGATGCCGAGGATCTGCCGGTCGAGGATGTTGATCGCATAGACGAACAGCAGCACCCCCAGCACATAGTGGCGATAGCCGCGCGAGAACTCGGTCGGGTCGGCCCGACCGTCTGCTGCCTTCGTCACTTCGCCCCCTGCCTGCTCCTTCTCCACGTCTCCTCCCGAATCGCGCGGCAGACTCCCGCTGTGCCCGCGAGCGGGAAAAGTCTGAGTCCCTGAAGCGTGGTCCAGATCATGGCAACGAAATGGGAGGCAGGCAAGCAACCTGCACGTGTGCATGGCCCTTGCTGCAGAACTCGATCGAGGCCTGCAGCAAGGGCCGGATTCCGTCAGGAAGGTGTTTGATGCGCCTTCACGAAGGCCTGAACCCGATCGAGGTCTTCACGCAGCCAGCGTGCGGCAAACCAGTACAGGGCAGCGCCGATCAGGGTGAACATGGACAGGATCAGCAAGGCGTAGCGCAGCGACTCCTCACCGTAGATGGGGCGCAGGAGATCACTGAGAATGCCCGAGAACTGCGGGCCGAGGCCAAGCCCGATGATGTTGATCACAAACAGCAGCACCGCTGCCGCTGTCGCACGCATGGCCGGCGGCACGAGACCCTGCGTCATGGAGAACACCGGGCCGAGATAGAAGCTGGTGAGCATGGTGGGGATCATCATGTAGATGAACGCCATTCCGAACGTCGGCGACAGGAAAATGCCGAAGAAGAACGGCGTCGCCAGCCCCGTCGCGAGCATGGGCAGCCACATGTACCAGCGCCGGTCCCGAACCGCGAGGCGGTCCGCCAGATAGCCACCGAAGAACGTTCCCAGGCCACCGAAAATGCCGATCACGAAAGCCAGATAGGTGCCCACCTCACCCGTGCCCATGCCGTGACTGCGGATGAAGAACGCCGGGTACCACTGCGCAATCCCATAACCGACAAAGGCGTGGACCGCTGATGCCAGCGCCATGAACCGGAACGAGCGCTGACCCCAGAGGAAAGTGAATACGTCCTTCAGGGCCACTTCCGGATCACGCTGGGGCACGACGCCATCGGCGCTGCCCTTGCGTGGCTCCTTCACCGTGAACCAGACGCCGAAGGCGAGCAGCACGCCGGGGACGCCCACCAGCATGAAGGTGATGCGCCACCCGAAGAACTCGTTGGCCCAACCGCCGATGAACAGACCGAACATGACGCCGATGGGCACCCCGAGGGCGAAAATGCCCAGCGCCGTCGCGCGTTCATGTTCCTGAAAGTAGTCGGCGATGAGCGAGTGGGAAGGTGGGCTGCCACCGGCCTCGCCAATGGCGACGCCGATCCGTGCGATCAGCATCTGCCAGAAGTTCTGCGCCAGACCGCAGACGGCGGTCATGGCACTCCAGACTGCCAGGCAGACCGAGATCACGCCCGTCCGGGAGGTCCTGTCCGCCAACCGCGCGATGGGGATACCGAGTGTGGCGTAGAACAGCGCAAAGGCGATGCCCGAGAGAAAGCCGAGCTGGGTATCGGAGAGATCCAGCTCGAGCCGCACCGGCTCCATGAGGATCGACAGGATCTGACGGTCGATGAAATTGAAGACGTAGACGACCAGCAGGACGCCCAGAACGTAGTACCGGTAACCCTTCCCCTCAGAGAATGCTGCAGTCTGCTGCGCTGGCTCGCTCACACATGCTCCCCTCTACTGGTGATCCGCCCCCTGGCGGCCGAAGGGGAGTATGCCAACCTCCTTGCGGGAGAGCGAAATTTGAATCGGATCTTCGCTTCAGGGCGGCGTAGCCTCGTATAATCCTGCCGTCTCACCGATCCCATTCACACGAGGAGTACGGGTATCCGCATCCTGGTAACCGGAGGCGCCGGCTACATCGGCAGCCACACCGTCGTCGAACTGCTGAATGCCGGCCATGACGTCAGCATCGTCGACTCCCTGGCCAATGCCCACCCGGCTGTCCTGCCGCGCATTGCCGCTCTCGGCGGCAAGGAGCCGGCCTTTCATCAAGTGGACATTCGCGACCGCAGCGGCCTCGGCAAGGTCCTCGACGGGGGCTTCGATGCGGTGATTCATTTCGCCGGCCGCAAGGCCGTCGGTGAGTCGGTCACCGACCCGCTCGGCTACTGGGATACCAATGTGGCCGGCAGCCTCGTTCTGCTCCAGGAGATGAGCAGGACGGGCATTACAACCCTGGTGTTTTCGTCGTCCTGCACGGTCTACGGCAATACCGCCGAAGCGCCCTTTGCAGAGGACCTGCCCACGGCACCGATCAATCCCTACGGAGAGACCAAACTCGCCGTCGAGCAGATGCTGGCAGCCCTGGCCGCTGCACAGCCCCATTGGCGGCTGGCCAGCCTGCGCTACTTCAATCCCGTCGGCGCCCACCCCTCCGGCGAGATCGGCGAGGATCCTCACGGCATTCCCGACAACCTCATGCCCTACATCACTCAGGTCGCCGTGGGGCGGCGCCCGCAGTTGCAGGTGTTCGGCAACGACTACGACACGCCGGATGGCACCGGGGTCCGCGATTACATCCATGTGGTGGACCTCGCCCGGGGCCACGTTGCGGCCCTGGCCTACCTGGCGGAACACCCGGGCCACAGCATCCACAACCTTGGCACCGGACGCGGTTACAGCGTCCTGGAGGTCATCGGCGCCTTCGAGCGGGCCAGCGGCCGGCGCATTCCCTACGCCATGGCTCCGCGCCGGGAAGGCGATGCGGCTGCGGCATGGGCGGACACGCGCCGCGCACAGGCGGCACTGGGCTGGAAGGCCAAGCGGGACATCAATGCCATGTGTCGGGATGCCTGGAACTGGCAGCGGCGTAATCCGAACGGATTCGGCAACGAGCCGTGGTGATCAGTCGGCGTCCTGCTCGCGTTCAGGACCATTGCCTGCCAACAGCTCCCGCAATTCCTCGAGGGTGGCTTCGAGCTCCGCACTGAACGCGGCCCATTCGGCCCGCGCGGCTTCGATCAGAAACTCGAAATCACCCCGGTGGAACCACATCAGTGTCAACGCGGTGAGCGCCACCACGACACAGACCGCGAGAAAAATGGTCTCCGCGTGGCCAGCAAAAGTCCGGGTTGTCTTGTCTCCCGCCATATCGTCTCCCCGACTCCAGCAGAGCTTCGGGACTCGAGCTGGTGCTCCGCTCAGAACCCCATCAGACGCAGCAACTCATGACGCGACTTTTCGTCTTCGCGGAAGCACCCCATCATCCGGCTGGTGGTCATGATCACGCCGGGAGTTTCCACACCCCGGCAGGTCATGCAGGCATGAGTGGCCTCGATGACGACTCCGACGCCCATGGGCTCGAGCACCTCGTTGATGCAGTCGGCCACCTCCGCCGTGAGGCGTTCCTGGACCTGCAGTCGCTTGGCGTAGGCCTGGACCACACGCGCCAGCTTGCTGATGCCCACGACCCGATTGCGCGGCAGGTAGGCCACATGGGCCTTGCCGATGATCGGAGCCATGTGGTGTTCGCAGTGGGAATGAAACGGGATGTCGCGCAGCAGCACGATCTCGTCGTAGCCGCCCACCTCCTCGAAGGTCTTCTGCAGGTAGCCGGCGGGTTCCTCATCGTAGCCGCGAAAGTACTCCAGGAAGGCATCCACCACCCGTCGCGGCGTTTCCTGCAAGCCCTCGCGCATGGGATCCTCACCCACCCAGCGCAGCAGTTCACGAACCGCCTCCATGGCCCGCTCACGGGCCTGCCCGTCTTCCGCTCTGGCGGCATCTGCCATCTTCGACTCCTGTACCTGCATGCCCGCTGGCTGAGCATTGTACCCGCATGGGCGACCATGGAGCAGCGCGACGAAGCGCTTTCCGCTGCAAGCCGGCCTGCCACCTTGTGGGAGAGCCCTAATCGCGCAGCGATTGGGCCGATCTCGACGCGCTCTGCCGCAGCCGATGTCCCTGCCTTCGCTG
>JAFIFL010000055.1 GCA_020832055.1 Gammaproteobacteria bacterium | reverse complement strand
AGCGAAATGCGCCGATCTGGAGGACGTTCAGCGCAGGCAGCGACGTCAGCTTCGGCAGAGCGCTTCGAGATCGGCCCAATCGCTGTGCGATTAGGGCCTTCCCACAGTGGGGGCGCTGCCAGCTTGTGGGAGAGCGCTATTTCGCGCAGCGAAATGCGCCGATCTCGATGACATGCAGCGAAGGCAGCGACGTCAGCTTCGGCAGCTTCGGCAGCTTCGGCAGAGCGCTTCGAGATCGGCCCAATCGCTGGGCGATTAGGGCCTTCCCACAGAATAACGCGACGCGCCAGCTGTGGGAGAGCGCTATTTCGCACAGCGAAATGCGCCGATCTGCGTGACATGCAGCGAAGGCAGCCTCAGTCGGGCAGCTTGAACGCCAGGGAGCGCTCGCGGATGGACGCGAGCAAGGCGGCTTCGAAGTCGTCCAGCGACAGCGAGACCTGCTCCTTCACGCCGTAGCGCCGCAGGGTCACACTGCGTTCTTCCACTTCGCGTTCGCCGACCACCAGCAGATTCGGAATCTTCTGCGTGGTGCCCTCCCGAATCTTGCGCGACACGGTCTCACCTTCGTCTGCCAGTTCCGCCCGCACCATGTTCCGGCGCAGTCGCGCCACCACTTCGCGACCGTAGTCACCGAAGCGATCCGCCACGGTGATCACCTGCACCTGCACCGGCGCCAGCCAGGTGGGAAAGGCCCCGCCGAAGTGCTCGATGAGGAACGCCACCATGCGCTCGTGGGTGGAAAACGGCGCCCGATGGATCACCCAGGGCATGTGCATGGCACCGTCGGAGCCCTTGTACTCCAGACCCAGCCGCTTGGGTTGGGCGAAGT
Organism: Gammaproteobacteria bacterium; assembly: GCA_020832055.1. Lineage (GTDB taxonomy): Bacteria > Pseudomonadota > Gammaproteobacteria > Pseudomonadales > Azotimanducaceae > SLTB01. Next base: position 19,500 of record JAFIFL010000055.1, on the reverse strand, counting down.
CGAGCTGGGCCGTGGATACGGTTTCTTCCCGGCCGGTCACGGTGCGGAACTGAAAATCGAGTTTGGGACCGTAGAACGCCGCCTCACCAGGGCCGTCGGTATAGGGAATCTCGAGCTCTTCCAGCAGCTCCTGCAGGATCTTCTCGGCATAGGCCCAGGACTTGGGGTCATCGATGTACTTGTCTTTGCCCTTGGGATCCTCAGGATCCCAGCGCGACAGGCGGATCGAATAGTCCTCGATCCCGAGCAGCGCATAGGCCTCCCGGTACATCTGAAGTACCGACTTGAACTCGTCCTTGATCTGATCCTCGGTGCAGTAGATGTGGGCATCGTTCATGCACATCCCACGCACGCGAACCAGACCGCTGACGCCGCCGGAATCCTCCCAGCGGTGAACATTGCCGTACTCGGCCAGACGCAGGGGCAGATCCCGATAGCTGCGCGGCCGCGCCGAATAGACCCGGTGATGATGGGGACAGTTCATCGGACGCAGGACATAGCGCTCCTTGATGCGCTCCTCACCCTCCGCGCCTTCGGAGCGGTCCTCCACTTCCATCACCGGGAACATGGCGTCTTCGTAGTAGGGCAGATGTCCGCTCTGCCAGTACAGTTCCACCTTGGCCAGTTCCGGCGTCGACACACGCTGGTAGTCGTAGCGGAACTCCAGCTCCTTGGCGAGCTTCTCGATCTCGTCACGCACCACCGTTCCGTGGGGCAGCCACAGGGGCAGGCCACGGCCAATGACGTTGTCGATGTGGTAAAGATCGAGTTCGCGCCCGAGCTTCTTGTGATCCCGCGCCAGGGCATCCTCGTAAGCCGCCACGTGGGCCTCGAGTTCCTCGGCACTGCGGAAGGCCCAGGCGTAGATCCGGGTCATCATCACGTTGTCGGAATCACCCCGCCAATAAGCGCCGGCCACGCTGCGCAGCTTGAAGGCGTCCCGCGGAATGTCCTTGGTGGTGTGGACGTGGGGGCCTTCGCACATATCGAGGAAGGGCCCGTTGCGGAAGAAGGTCAACTCCTTCAGGCCATGCTTGGCGAACAGCTCCTCGGCGTACTCCCGCTTGTAGGGTTCGCCCATGTCCTCCAGGCGCGCCATGGCCGCCTCATAGGGCAGATCCTCGCGATCGAAACGTTGCCCCTTCTTGAGGATCTTCTTCATCCGCCGCTCGATCTCGGGAAAGTCCTCGTCGGTCAGCGGTTCGCTCAGGATGAAGTCGTAGTAAAAGCCGTCGCGTATCGGTGGCCCGAAGCCCAGCGTCGAGCCGGGTCGCATCTCCAGGACCGCCTGGGCCAGGACGTGGGCCAGGGAGTGCCGTTGCCGATAGAGCTCGTCATCGGCGGCCAGATCGCCGCTGTGCTCGAATTGCGCCATTTCCCGTTCCTCGAAAACAAAAAACCCCGGTCGGCGATGCCTTCCGGGGTTTCTCGAAAAAGGCACCGCATGGTCGCCTCTTTCGCAAGGCCACCCAAATCAAGTCGTCGTAGTCAGTCCGTCACTGCAAATCATCGGGACAGTAGCTACCATGCGGTCTCAATGGCCGCCATGATAAGTCCCCATGCCCCGAATGCCAACGCCGAAGACCTGCTCGGGCACCCTCGAGCGCTGCCTGGCGTGCTGCCTTCTCGTCCTGGCCGCCATCCCGGCACTGGCCGACAGGGCAGCGGCAGGCACCGGTTCAATCGCCTGCCTTGCAGCCACCGAAGGCGATAACAGTGACGCCATGCGTGCGGCCTGCCTGCCCGGTCGTCAAAGCGGCAATCTGGTGGATGGCTATAACCTCGCAGTCGGCCTGAGGACCCACGATCCAGAAGCGTCACTGACCCACCTGCGCTGGGCCGCGGACGGCGGCCTGCCGGAGGCGGCCCACGTCTATGGCAACCTGCTCATCGACGAGGGCGAGGTGGACCGCGGCCTGGCCCAGCTTGCCGCCGCCGCCCAGGCCGGTCTGGTCGCAGCCCAGTACGATTACGCCACCGCCCTGCTGGAAGTGCGCGGCCCCGACCAGCGCGACACCATTCTCTACTGGTATGCCCAAGCCGCCGCCAACGGGGACCAGTCCGCCCGCTACAATCTCGGCGTACTGCACCTCGAAGGCCACCTGGATGCGCCGGATCCGCTCCTGGCCTGGGCCTGGTTCTCCACCCTCGACGCGCTGGAGGGCCACCCTCAGCTCTACCGCCTGGTCAACCGCTTAGCCCGGGAAATGTCCGGCGCTGAACGAGAGCGCGCCGAGCGGCTGCGGGATGTCCTCGCCGGAGATCCGATGAGCCTGTTCGCGGATCCCTGATGCTTCCCGATCCGCCAGCGTATACTCGAACTGACACACGGGCAGGGTTCAGGATGGGAGTCCGCCAATGACCCTGGAACAGCTTCGCCGCCGCCTTGCCGCCGGCGAGAGCCCGGACGCAGAGATCATCTCCGTCGAGGGCGTGGTTTACGTGGTCCGTGTCGACGCACGCCACATGCTTACCGACACACAGGCTGAATCACTGCGCTTTCATAGCGCCCATGCGGCCAGCAAGGCACTCGGAAAGGTCGGCCTCAGCCAGGCCTGGCTCGTTCACCATTCCCCCTACGACGAAATGGTGGGCCGTCCGGACGAAACCCTGCCCAGGCCTGCTCCGCTCAGGACCCGCATGACCTTCCAGGAGCTTTGAATCCGCGTTTTCGCCCCCATGTTCCTGCCACCAGGGCAGTTTGGAAGTACAGCGGATGATGGACATCGACCACGAATCCAACGAAGATCCGGCGGGCAGCGGCCGCGAGATCATTCTCCCACGCGATGGCCTGCCCGGCACCATCTACCTGATTCCCCACGAGTTCCGCCCGTTCTTTCCCGGCCAGGCCATCCCGCTGGTGTTGAATGCTGAACTCTGGATGCCGACGCTTCAGGCCGTCCGGGACCGCGGCGACAAGGTCATCGGCGTCGTGGCGACCCGGGACAGGCTCAAGGACAAACCGCGGTCGAAGGATCTGTTCGAGGTCGGCACGGTCTGCCGCGTGCATCGGCTTCACCAGCAGGACGAGCAGATTCAGGTCCTGCTCGAAGGTCTGCAACGCTTCCGCATCCGCGGCTGGATCCACGACGAGATGCCCCTGCTCGCCCAGGTCCGTTACGAGACGGAACCGAGGCGTACCGATACCGATGAGATCAAGGCCTATGCCGTGGCCATCATCAATACCATTAAGGAGCTGATTCCCCTCAATCCGCTCTATGGAGAGGAGTTGAAGGCATTCCTCGGGCGCTCCAATCCCAACGAGCCGTCGCTGCTGGCCGATTTCGCAGCCAGCCTCACCTCCGCTTCGCGTGAACAGCTGCAGGATGTGCTCGAGACCCTGCCGCTGCTGCCGCGACTGGAAAAGGTGCTGGCCCTGCTCAAGCGCGAAGTGCAGATCGCCTCGACCCAGATGGAGATCCGCCAGCACGTCGAAGGCGAGATGCAGGGTCGCCAGCGGCAGATGTTCCTCAAGGAGCAGCTGAAATACATTCAGCGTGAGCTCGGGATCACCAAGGACGACCGCACCGCGGAGGCCGAGGAGCTGCGGGCACGTCTCGAAGGCAAGCAGGTCCCGGCCAAGGTCCAGTCCCGGCTCGATGACGAATTCCACAAGCTGTCCCTGCTCGAAACCGGCTCGCCGGAGTTCGGCGTCACCCGCAACTACCTGGACTGGCTGACGGATCTGCCCTGGGGCGTTCACAGCGAGGACAGCAAGGATCTCGATGCCGCGGCAGCCATCCTCGATGCCAGCCATGACGGGCTCGGCGACATCAAGGACCGGATCCTCGAATTCCTCGGAGTCGGCATCATGAAGGGCGAAGTGGCAGGATCGATCCTGCTCTTCGTCGGGCCTCCGGGTGTCGGCAAGACCTCCCTCGGCCGTTCCATCGCCGATGCCATGGGCCGATCCTTCTACCGCTTCTCGGTGGGCGGCATGCGCGATGAGGCCGAAATCAAGGGCCACCGGCGCACCTACGTGGGCGCCATGCCCGGCAAGCTCATACGCGCCCTGCGGGAAGCCGGCAGCCAGAATCCGGTCATCATGCTCGACGAGGTCGACAAGATCGGCGCCAGCTTCCAGGGCGACCCGGCCTCCGCGCTGCTCGAAGTCCTCGACCCGGAGCAGAATCAGAGCTTCCACGATCACTACCTCGACGTGGACGTGGATCTCTCGAAGGTCCTGTTCGTCTGCACCGCAAACCAGCTCGATACCATTCCCCCGGCGCTGCTCGACCGCATGGAGATCATCCGTCTGTCGGGCTACCTCGCCGAGGAGAAACTGGCCATTGCCAGGAATCACCTGCTGCCGCGGCAACTCGAGCGCGCCGGCCTGGCCAGATCCAAACTCAGCATCCACAAGGCGGCCCTGACGCGAATCATCGAGGGGTATGCCCGGGATGCCGGCGTCCGGCGCCTCGACAAGGCCTTAGGCAGCATCGTCCGCAAGGCCGTCATGCAGTTGCTGCGTGGCGAAAAGGGGCCCATCAAGGTCAGGGCGAAGGATGTGGACTCCTATCTTGGACTGCCGCTGCACCCGCCGGAGGCGCGCCAGCATGGGGTCGGGATCGTCACCGGTCTGGCCTGGACCGCCCAGGGCGGCGCCTCGCTGCCGGTGGAAGCGACCCGCATTCACAGCAACGGCCGCGGCCTGAAACTCACCGGACAGCTCGGCGAGGTCATGCGGGAGTCGGCCGAGATCGCCTGGGACTACGTCCAGGCCCAGGCAGAGAAGCTGGACATCGATCCTGACTTCTTCGCCAACGCCCACATCCATGTGCACGTACCCGCCGGTGCCACGCCCAAGGACGGCCCGAGCGCCGGCGTCACCATCGCCACCGCGTTGATCTCCCTCGGCCGCGGCCAGCCTCCCCGCCGCCACCTCGCCATGACCGGCGAACTGACCCTCACCGGGCAGGTGTACCCGGTAGGCGGGATCCGCGAAAAACTGATTGCCGCCCGGCGCCAGGGGGTGAAGCAGGTGATCGTGCCGGACGCCAACAGACGTGACGTCGCCGAGGTCCCGGGGCACGTCAAACAGGGTCTGGAGATCCACTTCGCCCGCACCTGCCAGGAGGTGATCGGCGTGGCCTTCTAGCCCGGCGCCCTGTTCCGGTGCGCGCCAGACTCACGGCGCACCGGAATGCGGCTTGCCGGGCGGGCGGGTAACGGTTCATTCAGGGCAGATCATTGCGGCGGGCCCCCGGCTGTCCTGTGCTGCGGTCATGGCGGGCCACGCTGGCGCCGTTCTTGCTTTCCGTGCAGACAAACACGCCATTTCCTGCATCTGTCGACTGCGCGCTGCAGCAGTGAGAAGTCATGCGCCAACACCTGCTCCGGATCCTGCGTGATCCGCTGTTCACTTTTTGTCTGCTCGGAGCGGGCTGCTTCCTGCTGTTCGACGCACTGAGCGACGACCGGGAAGCCATCATCGTCTCCGAAACTGTGCGCGAGATGCTCATCGACGACTTTGAGGTGCTCCAAGGCCGGACGCCGGACGAGCGCGACAAGGCGGCCCTCATCGAGCGTTTCATTCATGAAGAGATCCTGTTCCGGGAAGCCCTGTCGCGGGGCCTCCACTTCGGCGACGCGCGCCTGCGCCTGATGCTGATCGAGAAGATGCGCTTCCTGCTCGCGGATATACCTGACGAACCCACCGAGGAAGAACTGGTCGACTACTACGTCGATCACCTCAACCGCTACACCAGCGAGCCTCGCTACAGCCTGCGCAACGTCTACTTCCGCCACGCCCCCGAAGATCCTGCAGCCTTGCTCAGCGACCTGCGTGACGGTGCCGACATCAACGGCGATCCGGGGTTCTGGCTCGGCGACGAGATGCGTGCCTATCACGCCAGCGTCCTCCACAACGTCCTCGGCGCAGGCGCCCTGCCCGTGATCGAAGGCATGGCCGTGGGCGACTGGGCGGGGCCGATCGAATCTCCACGCGGCTACCACTTCATCCGACTCGACGCCGTCATTCCGAGCCAGCCGCGGCGTTTTGCGGACGTGCGCAGCCAGGTTCGCGAGGACTGGGCCGCGGCCCGGCGCAGCGACAGTATTCACCAACACGTGCAACAGCTGCGTGAGCACTACGCGATCAGGGGGCTTTCGCAACCCTTGGGCGGCCCCTGATGAACCCCAAGGCCGCGCCTGAAGCCCTCAGGAGAGGTCTGCGTGCGATACAGCGCACCCTTCGGCCCCTGCTGCTTCTCACCGTTGCACTCGCCGGCGTCGGGCAGGCGCCCGGCGCCCGCGCCCACGAACTCAGTCTGGCGCGCTTCGAACTCAGCCCCGCAAACAGCGCCACCGCCAGCGCATCCGACCGTCGCACCTACCGCCTGCTGGTGCTGCTCCCCGACGCCGGGGGCCTCGATGGACCTCGGCGCCCAGGCTGGCCCGAGAACTGCGAGGTGGAAGACACCCTGGAGGTGTTCCAGGGCGGCGGCACCCGGCTCGAGTTCATTTTCTCCTGCACCACCGGTCTGGCCAGCGACGCCGTACTCACCACACCCTGGGGCCAGGACGGCGCGGTCTTCACCACTCACTTCGGTGGCCGCAATGCTGACGGCACGGCCCAGCCCCGGACTCTGGTGCTGGCCGGGCGCCGCGCCGGTGTCGACATCCCGCTGGGTCAGGGGGAGACGACGCCGCGCTCCCTCCTCACGACGGCCCGCGACTTCGCAGGACTGGGCATGTTCCACATCCTCGAGGGTTGGGATCACCTCGCCTTCGTGCTTTGTCTGTGCCTGCTGGTCAGTGGCCGCGGGCTGCTGCTGCTCGTAACCGCTTTCACCGTCGGTCATTCCGCTTCCCTGGCCCTGGCCTACCTGGGGTATATCAGCGTCCCGATGCGGCCGGTGGAGGCCGTGATTGCGCTCTCAGTGGCCTTCATGGCCCGTGAGGCGATCCTGCAGCCGCAGTCTGCAATGCCCCGGAACGGCGTTGGCATGCGTCATGGAGCCGTGGTCACCGGGTTCGGCCTTCTTCATGGGCTCGGCTTCGCCAGCGAACTCGAAGGCCTTGGGATTTCTGCAGGCGAGCGCATCACCGGACTGCTCACCTTCAATCTTGGCGTGGAGATCGGCCAGCTGCTGTTCGTGGCCTTGACCCTGTTCCTGCTCAGCGCTGCCCGGCTCCTGGCCTGGCAGCGCCAAGCCAGACTGGCCGCCCTGGCCGGTGCCGGGGTGCTCGGCATGTACTGGTTCACTGAACGCATCATCGCGCTGTTCTGAACGGGTGTCGGCGGCCGGCGCAGTCGCTGATCTGCTATCCTCCGCGACCCGCTGCTCCCGAGGCAGGGTTGAACAGACGCCGGGTTGAATCCCACCGGTTGAACTAAACGGAATCCCCTCACTCCAAACCGACGGCATGCTGTTTCGATATCTGCTCATCATCCCGGCCCTGCTGGTCGCGTCGCCCTCCCTCGCCCGGCCCGTTGCCACCATCGACGGACTGAGCAACGATCTCGCTGCACGCGTGATCGAGCGGACGCCGCATAACGGCATCCGTTGCGACAGCCCGCGCTGGGTTGCCCGCACCTGGTCCCGCGATCTCGAGGACGAGATTCGGCGGAGTCTGCGCGCGCGCAGCTTCTATGCCCCGCAGATCGACAGCCAGCTGGAGCGGGATGACGCCTGCTGGCAGCTCAGCGTCAAAGTGGAGCGCGGTGAGGCCACGGTGTTGAGGGACTTCGACGTCACGGTCACCGGCGAAGGTGGGGACGACCCGGCCTTCGCTGCCGCACTGGACAACCTTCGGCCCACAGTCGGCCGACCCTTTCGCGAGTACGCCCACGAGGCCCTCAAACGCGGACTGCGGCGGGTCGCCCTCGAGCGCGGCTACCTGGACAGTCGCTTCGCCACTGCCCGGGTCGACGTCTATCCGGAAGAGCTGGCCGCCGACGTCACCCTGGAGTTCACCACCGGCATCCGCTATCGCTTCGGCGACACCCGCTTCAACGTCGAACCGGACAAGCTCGGCGACGAAATGCTCGAGCGTTTCCGGCTCTTCGAGCCCGGCGAGCACTACAGCAACCAGGATGTGGAGAGGCTGCGACGCCGGCTGCTTCAGGCCGGTTACTTCGAGAGCGTGGACGTCGCCCCCCAGACCGAAGTGCGCGCGGACGGGAGCATCGACCTCGACGTCGACCTCGGCCTAAGGCCGCGCCACGAGTTCAGTGGCGGCTTCGGTTTCGCCACCGACTTCGGGCCCCGCGTCAAGGGAGCCTACGAGAACCGCTACCTCAACCGGCGCGGCCATCAGGGTGCAGTACGGCTGAACCTCTCGCCGGTGCTGCAGGAGCTCTACTCGGACTACCGCATGCCGCTGCGCCGGGGCGACGATGCCTGGCTGGTCATGGATGCCACCGTCAGCCGGGAAGACACCGACAGTGCCGAAAGCATCACCCAGGCCGTAGGCATCCGCCGCGTTCGCAGCGGCCCCTGGGGAACCCGGCTCACCGAGTCGCTGAACCTGCAGCGGGAAGACTTCGATGTCGCCAGCGACGACGACGTGGCCATCCTGCTCATGCCGGGGATCGCCATCAGCAAGACCCGGCAGCCCCGCCCGCGGCCGCGGGCGCGCGGCGGGCGCCGCGACGGTCAGGTCCGGGGTGCCGCGGCACCGCTGGCCAGCACGAGTTTCCTGCAGTTCTACGGCCGCGGCGCTCTCGCGCTACCGCTCGGCGAACGCGCCCGTGCCGTCGGGCGGGTCGAATTGGGCACCACGGTGGCCTCATCGCTGTCGAAACTGCCCACATCGATCCGCTACTTCGCCGGCGGCGACCGCTCCATTCGAGGCTACAAGCTCGATGCACTCGGCCCCACCGATTCCGAGGGGGAAGTCAGCGGCGGCCGCCATCTGGCCGTGGCCAGCATCGAACTCGAGCAGGCGGTACGGGGCAACTGGTCTGTGGCCGTCTTTGCAGACACCGGCGGCGCCTTCAACACGTTTTCCGAATCCGTCTCGAGCGGGGTCGGCGTCGGCGTACGCTGGCTGTCTCCGGTCGGACCCATACGCTTGGATGTGGCCCATCCCCTGGACGACGACCGCAGCGTCCGACTCCACATCGGCGTCGGGAGCAACTTCCAGTGAGTGGCGCAGTGAGCCGCTTTCTGCTCTGGTTCTCGCTGCTGCTGTGCGCCGTGATCGTCGTCATCGGCGCCTCGCTGCAGACAGCCTGGCTGCGCGACCAGATACTGACCTTTGCGCTCGATGCCGGCACCGCGCGCTGGTCCCTGGATGCAACCGAGGGTCGCCTGCTGACGGGGATCGTGCTCGAGGGACTGGAGCTCGAGGTGGCGGACGTAGCAGTCAGCATCGGCCGCCTAGAGGTTCGTCCTGCTCTGGGTCGGATGCTGTTCGGGCAGATCGCCCTGAAGGCCATTCTGGTCGATGATCTCGACGTGAAGCTGCCGGAGGCGCTGCCGGACGGTGACCCGGACGCCGGACCCGCTGACATTCGCCTGCCGCTGCCCATCGTTCTCGACGGCTTCGCCCTGCGCGGCTTCCGCCTCACACAGGGTGACAGCGAAGTGCTGCGGGACATGGATCTTGCCCTCTCCCTCAGCGGTCGCAATCAGACCCTGGACATCGAGCATCTGCAGCTGCGCTGGCCAGAGCAGGGCCTGCTCGTGAGCGGCCGTGGCCACGTCAATCTCGACCCGCTGCACGCCTTCGGGGCCACGCTGGACGTGGTCCGCAGTGATCCTGCCGGGGAGATTCCCAGTCTCGGCGCGCGGCTGAACGCCGTCGGCAGCCTCGAGCAGGTCGGCCTGCAGGCCCGGCTGAGCGGCGCCGCCACCGGCACCCTGATCGCTGACTGGAATCTCACCGCCAATCGCGGCCGGGTGCGTGGCGCCATCACCGCCGTGAACTTCGATGGCCTGCCACCAGAACTTCAGTGGCAGCGCCTGACCTTCGATGCCGAGGGCAGTCCCGACGCGTTGGCCTGGGACATCGCCTTCGACGCAGCCTGGGAGGCTATGCAGCCTCGGTTGCGGGCACACGGCAGCCTCCTGGACGACGAGCAGGGCCTCCGCCTGCAGCTCGATCATGCCGAACTGCGGCTGGATGCCAATGCCGTCGAACTGAGCGGCGCCCTCGATCTCAGCGCGCCGTTCGCGTTCCAGGCTGAGCTCGGGGCCACCGATCTCGATCTGTCGCCATGGCTCGACGATTTCCCGACCCGACTCGACCTCACCACCAACATGGACGGACAGATCGGCAGTGAGGCCGATCAACGACGCGTCGACCTGCGGCACCTCGCCGTCAGTGGTTCGTGGAACGAGGCGCCAGCGCGCCTGCGCGCCAGCGCAAACGCCTCCTGGCCGGGGAACGAACTGGCGCTGACGCTCGATCGCTTTGAACTCGACCTCGGCGACAATCAGGTCGTGGGCCGCGGGACCCTGACTGACACCTTGAACTTCGATCTCGACCTCGCTCTGGATGATCTCAGCCAGATGTGGCCGGGTGCCGCCGGCACCGTGCGCGGCAACGTTGCTGCCCGAGGCACACCGGCCGCTCCGGATCTGACCCTGAACCTGGACATGCATGAGCTGGCCTTCGACGAAGTGCGCCTTGCCAGGGCCGAAATCGGCGGCCGCCTCAGTCCCGACCCGGCCACCCCTACCCGGCTGCGTGCAGATGTCACAGGGCTCGCCAGTGGTGGATTGCTGCTCGATGCCACCGCAGACGTCTACGGCAACTGGCCGCAACTCAGCGCCGAGATGACCGTCGACCTGCCGGCAGCAGAGCTGGCGGCCACGGCCGAGGCAACTGCCGATGTGGCAGAACTGCGCAGCGTCAAGGTGCAGACCTTGACCATCGAACAGCGCCTCGGCGGCCGCTTTGAACTCGAAGACACCCTCGAGATCAGTCGCAGCGGGGAGACGCCCGAAGTCCTGCGATTCAGTCGCGCTTGCCTGGTCGGCGACGGCATCGGCCAGCCGAGCCTCTGCGTGGCCACGGGCCGGATGGACGAACAGGGCCTGCGGCTCGACGCCACGCTGACTGATCTCGCCCTGGAGTCCTTCGCCATCCTCGTGCCGGAGTGGCTGCATATCAACGGCGCCCTCCAAGGTCGAGCAGAGGTTCGCGGCACCGATCTCGATGTCAGCCTGACCGTCGACGGCGGGCGTTTTCGGGTCCTCGACCTCGAAGACGAGGATGAGGTCTTCGCCGACGAGTTCAGCACCCTGAATCTGGATCTCTCACGCCGCGGCTCGCAGCTCGAAGCGACGCTGACAGCCGAGGCAGCTCTCGCCGGCAGCCTCGGCTTCACGGGTCGACTCGAACTGCTGCCGGATACACCGCTCGAGGATGCCCCCCTGACCGGCAGCCTTCGTCTCGATGTGGCTGATCTGACGCCATTCGGGCCACTGATTCCCGGCACTGCCAGTACCGGCGGCACGCTGAACGGTGAACTGGCCATCTCTGGCCGCGTCGGCGACCCGGAACTTGGCGGCAGTCTGGAACTGGCAGGCCGGACAGAAGTCCCGGCACTGGCCCTGGAGCTGGATCCCGTGACCCTGAGCGTGCAATCCGTGCCCGGACAACCGCTGGTCCTGCGCGGGCAGGTGTACGCCGGGAGCCAGGTGCTCGATATCGATGCCGAGGCGGACTGGGACAGGACTACCGGACTCGTCGCCAGCGGTCGCCTGCACGGCGACGCCTTGCCCCTGGCCGCACTGCCGGATCTGAATCTGACCCTGAGCCCGGACCTGCGCTTCACCCTGGACGACACCAGCATCCGCCTCGACGGCAGCGCCACCATTCCCGATGCCAGGGCGCGGATCAGGGCCCTGCCCCAGGGCGGGGGCGATACCCTGTCCCAGGACGTAGTGATCCATCGAACGGCCGGCGAAGAAGTGGCGGCAAGGCAGCGGGACCTGTATCTGAATCTGTCCGTGATCCTCGGCAGCAACGTGCATCTGGCAGCGGCAGGTCTCGAGACCCGGCTCACCGGACGTCTCCAACTGCTGGAGTCACCCGGTTCGCCGCTGACCGCGCGGGGTCGCCTGGAAACCCGGGAAGGCAGCTTCAACGCCTACGGCCAGGAACTCGAACTGCGCACAGGCCGGCTCAACTTCGACGGGCCGCTGGACAACCCCGCCGTGGATGTTCTCGCTGTCCGCCGCGTCAATGGCTCCGAGGTGGGCGTGCAAGTCGGTGGCTTCCTCGATGCCCTGGAAACCCGACTCTACTCTTCACCTGCGCGGGAAGACGTAGAGACCCTGACCATGCTGATCACCGGGCGGATGCCCGGCGACGCCAGCTCAGCCGAGCTCGCCAATGTCAGCGACGCTGCCCTCAATTTCGGCATCGGGCAGGCCGTGCCGGTGGTCGGCCGGCTCGTCAATCGCCTCGGTATCGACGAACTCGCGGTGGACAGTCCGCTGGACGAGGACGCCGGTGCCGTGATCGTGGGCACGAGGCTGACGGATGACATCTACGTACGCTACACCTATGGCCTGCACTCGCGCCTCGGCGGCCTGCAGATCGAGTATCGAGTCACGGACTGGCTGTCGATACAATCCGAAACCGGTACCACCCAGGCCATCGACCTGATCTTCCGGCGCGAATTCAATTGAACGCGGCCAGACGCCTGCACTGACATCAACAAGGATGGTCGACTTCACTTCATGCGCCGACTGCTGCTGCCCATTGCCGCCCTGCTCATTTCAGACGCTCTGCTGCTGGCGGGCCACGGCCTGCAGCTGACCCTGTTGCCCCTGCGCGGGGCCATCGAGGGCTTTTCCGACACTGAGATCGGTCTCACCGGCTCCGCCTACTTCTTGGGTTTCGTAGCCGGTTGCCTGATCACGCCCTGGATCGTCCGACGCGCCGGCCACATCCGCAGCTTTGCCGTCCTCGCCAGTGGCTTTTCCGCCCTGGTCCTGATGTTCGACCTGCTGCCCATTTTCTGGTTCTGGCTGCTGTTGCGCTTCGTTACCGGAGCCTGCATCTCCGGGCTTTACATGATCATCGAGAGCTGGCTGAACGAACGCGCCACACGCGAAAACCGGGGTACCGTGCTGTCCATCTACACCATCATCAATCTCCTGATGATCGTCGTCGGACAGCAGTTGGTGAACCTTGCGGACCCGGAGGCCAGCACGCTGTTTGCCGTGGCGGCCATCCTGCTGTCACTGGCCATCATTCCGGTCTCCATGACCACCGCGCTGGCTCCGGCACCATTGGTTCGCGTCAAGCTGTCGCCGATGAAGGTCTGGCGTCTTTCCAAGGTGGGCGTTGGCGGTACGGTCGCAGCGGGACTGGCCACCGGCGCCTTCTGGAGTTTAGGCCCGCTGTACGCGCGGGAAGTGGGAATGGACACTGCCCAGCTCACCCTGTTCATGAGCAGCGCGGTGCTCGGTGGAGCGGCCCTGCAGTTCCCGCTCGGGCGACTGTCCGATCACTTCGACCGCCGGCTCGTGGTGCTCGGAGCGGCACTGGTCGGAGCCGGACTGTCGATGGCCCTCGGCACCATCCCGGACCTCTCCGGATGGCTGCGTATCGGTCTGGTGTTCTTTTGGGGCGGAACCACCATGACGCTGTATGCCATCTGCCTCGCGCACGCCAACGACAGAGCCGATCCCGTGGACTTCGTGATGGTGGGCACCAGCATTCTGCTCAGCTTCGGCGTCGCGTCCGCCATCGGTGCGCCGCTGGCGGCACTGACCATGGGCCTCGTTGGCGGCGGCGGCCTGTTCCTGTTCGCGGGGCTGGTCCTGGCACTGCTGGCCCTGGGCGTGGTCCGTCGCCGTCACACCCATTATCTGCCCGTGGTCGACGAAACCGTTCCCTTCCGCGCCGTCGCGGACGTCACCACACCCGCCGCCCTGGAAATGGACCCCCGCATGGATGCCGCGGCCATCCCGCAGCCGGAACCGCCCGGATCAGCCCCGGGAGACGAGCCGCCAGCGGCCAGGCCGCAGTGAGCACATCGCTGCTGCTGCGCTGCACTCCACTGTGGGAGAGCCCTGATCGCGCGGCGATTGGGCCGATCGCGAGGCGCTGTGCGGAAGCCGACGACGCTGCCATCGCTGGACGCCATGCAGATCGACGCATTTCGCTGCGCGAAATAGCGCTCTCCCACAAGGGCGTGGCGCAGCCAGCGCCCGCCCTCAATGCAGATCGCTGGCGAACTCCTGCAGCAGCGGCAGTGGGATCAGTTCCAGCGCCCGCTCATGAGTCGCTCCCAGCACCACTCTCGGAGCCTTCCCGGCCCGCCAGGCTTCGACCCAGCGTGCCGCGCACAGACACCACTGATCGCCAGGCGCGAGGCCAGGGAAACCGTATTCAGGCATCGCCGTACTGAGATCATTTCCGCGGGACCTCGAGAATTCGAGGAAATCCGCCGTCACGCGGCAGCACACCACGTGCAATCCAAGATCGGTGGCGTCGGTGTTGCAGCAGCCGTCCCGAAAATAGCCTGTGACCGGATTCAGAGAACACGGCAGCAGGTCGCCGCCAAGAACATTGCGGGCGCGGTGGCCGCCGCCATCACCCATGTCGAGCATGTTGCCACTCCTGAAGTAGTCGGACCGGGTCTGCGCGCAAACGCCGCGTCAATCCGCGACCACCAGGCCGCGATCCCTGCTGATGCGCAAATGCGAGAGGGTCCGGTCGCCGATCTGCATGCGCCAGGATAGCAGGCCGCGCGCCTGTTCGGAGAGCACGACCGTCGCCGCCGGGTCATCGGCAAGATCGACGAGTTCACCCGGATCCGCCTCGAGATCGAACAGCAGCGGTGGCAGTGCAGCGAAATGCACGTACTTCCAGCGCTCGGTGCGCCGCACCGCCAGATGACAGGCTTCCCGGTCGAGACCGAAGGCGGCCTCGAACAGGCGGACGAGGTTGTCGTCCACCTCATTCATCAAGCCTCAGTAGCTGGCCTGCAGCAGGCCATAGCCGCATCGGCATGGGCCGCACTGCGCGGCCGTCCGAGCTGGCAGGCCAGCCAGGTATGCTGTTCGCCTTCGCTGTTGACGGCAGCGGACCCGGCGTGAGGCACCGGATCCGCACAGGGCACGGCAGCCGCGCTCAGGCCGCCCGGCTGACCAGTTCGTTGAGCACGAAGGTCAGAATGCCGCCACTCTTGAAGTAGGCGATCTCGTTGTCCGTGTCCAGACGACTGAGAACCGACACTTCTTCGGACTTGCCGTCGGCCCGGGTGATGCGGATCGTCATGCTCTGGCCGGAACGCAGTCCGCCCTCTGCCGGCAGCACGTCGATGGTCTCCGTGCCATCGAGGTTCAGCGTCTCGCGACTCACTCCGGCTTCGAACTGCAGCGGCAACACGCCCATGCCGATGAGGTTGGAGCGGTGAATGCGCTCGAAGCTCTCCGCGATGACCGCCTTGACGCCAAGCAGGTAGGTGCCCTTGGCCGCCCAGTCCCGGGACGAACCGGTACCGTATTCCTTGCCGGCAATGACCACCAGCGGCGTACCTGCCTCCTGGTACTTCATGGCCGCATCGTAGATCGCCATCTGCTCGCCGCTGGGAACGTGGCGGGTCACGCCACCTTCCACACCCGGCACCATCTCATTGCGAATGCGGGTGTTGGCAAACGTCCCCCGCATCATCACCTCGTGGTTGCCCCGCCGGGAACCATAGGAGTTGAAATCTGCAGGCGCCACACCATGCTCCTGCAGGTAGCGGCCTGCCGGACTGTCGGCCTTGATGGCACCGGCCGGCGAGATGTGGTCCGTGGTGACCGAGTCGCCGAGCAGGGCGAGGATGCTCGCACCGGTCACCGCCTCACTCTGCTCCTCTCCGCCAATGTCGGCAAAGAACGGCGGCGCCTTGATATAGGTGGACTCGTCCCACCCGTAGGTCTTGGCGTCCGCCACCGGAATCGCCTGCCAAGTGGCATCGCCGGAGAAGACATCCGCGTACTGGCTGCGGAACATCTCCGCGTCCACCTCGGACACGGCCTGCCGCACTTCCGCAGTGCTCGGCCAGATATCCTTCAGGTAAACGTCCTTGCCGTCGGCATCCTGGGCAATGGGTTCCTTCGTGAGATCGATGCGGGTGGTGCCGGCCAAGGCATAGGCCACCACCAGCGGCGGCGACGCCAGCCAGTTGGCGCGCACCAGTTGATGCACGCGGCCTTCGAAGTTGCGGTTGCCCGACAGCACCGAGCTCACCACCAGCTGCCCATCCTCGATGGCCTTCTCGATGGGCTCGGCCAGCGGACCGGAATTGCCGATGCAGGTGGTGCAGCCATAGCCCACGAGATTGAATCCCAGGGCATCCAGGGGCTCCTGCAGGCCGGCGTGGCGCAGGTATTCCGTCACCACCTTGGAACCCGGCGCCAGCGAGGTCTTCACCCAGGGCTTCACGGTGAGGCCCCGGGCGAGGGCCTTCTTCGCGACCAGACCCGCACCGAGCATCACCGCCGGGTTGGAGGTATTGGTGCAGGACGTGATGGCGGCGATGACCACGTCACCGTGGCCGAGATCGTGGTTGCTGCCGGCCACAGGCACGCGGCGGTCCACGTCACCGGCCTTGCCTTCGAGCTCCAGGGCTTCCATGAAGGCCTTGCCGAGCTGATCCATGGGCACCCGGTCCTGCGGCCGCTTGGGTCCTGCCAGGCTCGGGACCACGGTGGTCAGGTCGAGATGCAGGCTGGCGGCGAAGATCGGGGCCGGATCACCGGCTTCTCGCCACATGCCCTGGGCACGACAGTAAGCCTCAACCAGGGCGACGGTGTCTTCGTCGCGGCCGGACAGACGCAGATAGTTCACGGTCTCGGCATCGATGGGGAAGAAACCACAGGTCGCACCGTACTCCGGCGCCATGTTGGCAATGGTGGCGCGATCGGCCAGGGACAGATGGTCGAGGCCGTCGCCATAGAACTCGACGAACTTGCCGACCACACCCTTCTTGCGCAGCATCTGGGTAACGGTGAGCACCAGATCGGTCGCGGTGACGCCGTCGTTCAGCTCGCCGGTGATCTCAAAGCCGATGACCTCGGGAATCAGCATGGAGACGGGCTGGCCGAGCATGGCCGCCTCGGCCTCAATGCCGCCGACGCCCCAACCGAGGACACCGAGGCCATTGACCATGGTGGTATGGCTGTCGGTACCCACCAAGGTGTCCGGATAGGCCACCATGCGGCCGTTCTGCTTGGAGGACCACACGCCCTTGGCCAGATACTCGAGATTCACCTGGTGGCAGATGCCGGTGCCCGGTGGCACCACGCGGAAGTTGTCGAAGGCCTTCTGGCCCCAGCGCAGGAAGCGGTAGCGCTCCGCGTTGCGTTCCATTTCCAGCTCGACGTTCTCGGCGAAGGACCCGGCCGACCCGGCCTTGTCCACCATCACCGAGTGGTCGATCACCAGATCCACCGGAACGAGCGGATTGATGATGCTCGGATCACGCCCGGCAGTCGCCACCGCGTCACGCATGGCGGCAAGGTCAGCCACCCCCGGGACGCCGGTGAAATCCTGCATCAGCACCCGCGCCGGGCGATAGGCGATCTCACGTTCCGGTGAGGACTGCGTCCAATTGCCGAGCACCTTGATGTCGTCGGTGGTGACGGAGGAACCATCCTCGAAGCGCAGCAGGTTCTCGAGCAGGATCTTCAGCGATCGCGGCAGACGACTGAGATCACCGATACCGGCCTCTTCGGCCACCGGCAAACTGAAGTAATCGTATTCCTTGCCATTGGCGGTGAGAGAGCGGCGGGTCTTCAGGGTATCCCTTGGCGTCTGACTCATGATCAGTTGATCTCCTGTGATGGGCCGCAAGCCGCAGCGAACCGTGTGGCCGCGGTCGCAGGCTGCCTGTGGGGGAACGGCTGAAGGGCGCGCGTTCGGGGCCCGAATTGTGCCGCCAGCGGCCCGCCAACTCAACTCATGCCTGCTGCAGTCTGTCTCGAGCCTCGCCAGGAGCTTCCCCCAGCAGCGCTTGATTTCAGCGACCTTCGACCCAATTGACCCAGAGCAAGGCAGCACACCGACCAGCGGCCGGAAACTGCCCTTATCGCAGTGGGCAGGGTGAACGGCGGGCTGTGAGCGTCAAGCCTGGGAAAGCCCGCCCGCCGCCAAGCAAACGGATGGTTCCAGGCATCGATCAGCCATTACTCCCGGAGCGTCAGAGTTCATGGAGAGCAAGGATTACTACGCCACGCTGGGCGTCGCCGAGGATGCCCCCGTCGACGACATCAAACGTGCGTATCGCAAACTGGCACGCCGCTATCACCCCGACGTCAGCGACGAAGAAGACGCCGAGGCCCGCTTCAAGGAAGTCAGCGAAGCCTGGGAGGTGCTCGGAGATGCCGAAAAACGCGCCGCCTACGACAACGTCCGCAAGTTCGGCCATGCCGGCGGAGATGCTGGAGCCGGGTACAATGGTGGCTTCAGGGGCGGCTTCGAAGGCGATCGGGCTGGCGCCGACTTCAGCGATTTCTTCCGCAGCATGTTCGGAGGCGGCGGCGGTTTTGCCGACACCGGCCAGGACCTGCATGTCCGCCTGCCGATCACCCTGGAGGAATCCTTTGCCGGGTGTGAACAGACCCTGCCTCTGTCCATAACGGAACCGGACGCGCAGGGCCGGCCGACGAGGAAGCAACGGAACCTCAGGGTCAGGATTCCCGCCGGCGTCACCGATGGCCAGCAGATCCGGCTCAAGGGTCAGGGCGGCAGCGGCCTGGGCAATCGGCCCGGCGACCTGTTCGTGGAGATCCAGCTCGTACCGCATCCCCGCTACGCGGTGGACGGCCGCGACCTGACCATGCGGGTACCGCTGTCACCCTGGGAGGCGGCACTCGGCGCCCGGATCGAAGTCGAGACCCTTGGCGGCAAGGTCAACGTGAAGGTTCCCGCCGGAACCAACAGCGGCAATCGGCTGCGGCTGCGAGGTCGCGGCTTGCCGGGCAGTCCGCCGGGGGATCAGTATCTGGTGTTCGAAATCCTCGTGCCGAAGCAGCTCTCCGCCCGGGAGCGTGAGCTGTTCGAGTCACTGGCCAAGGCGTCGAGCTTCGACGCCAGGGAGGCAAAGCGATGACCGAGTTGCATGTCGGCGTGGTCCTGGAGCGCAGTGGCCCGTTCAGCCTCGAGGAACTCTGCACCATCTGCGGTCTGCCCAGAGAGTGGGTCATCGAGCTGGTGGAACACGGCATCCTCGAACCGGAGGGCCGAGCCCCTGAAGGGCGCCCCCCCCAAGGCCGGACGCCGGATCGCTGGCGTTTCAGCGGCGCAGCAGTGGGGCGCAGCCGGCGCGCCATGCGCCTGCAGCGGGACCTCGAACTGAACACGGAAGCCTTGTCTCTGGCCCTGGAGCTGCTCGATGAAGTCCGCTACCTGCGCCGCCGGGTGAGGGATCTGGAAACGCTGCTCGGGCGCTGAGGTACGCCAGTCCCGCCCGGCCGAGCGTCGGGCTGCTCCAAATCGGGATCGGGATCGAAATCGATCCCGAAAGCGATGTATCGTCCGTTAGCTGACGGCACTGCCTTCGCTGGACCGCATCGAGATCGGCGCATTTCGCTGCGC
>JAFIFL010000054.1 GCA_020832055.1 Gammaproteobacteria bacterium | reverse complement strand
CCGAGTGGCGATCCATGTTCCAGGCCAGGGAGGTGTTGACCCGCCATTCCGGCAGGGTGCGCCCCACTGAATTGCCGAAGTTGCGCGAGCCGATCCCGTCGATGGTCTGGCCCTGAGGATTGGTCAGGTCGTAGGTCCGCATCCAGGATCCTTGAACCGCCGGGGTGAAGGACCCCATCCCGTTCGTGAACAGCGTATAGCTGACGTTGAAATCGATGCCGTCGACCTTCAGTTCCTGGGCATTGACGAAGGTGTTCTGAACCCGCAGGAGCTGCAGGTTGTTGCCGCGAATGACTTCAGGAATACCATCGTTGATGGTGGCCACGCCAAGAGAGTTGCCGTCGGCGTCGGTCTGGCGACCGCAAGCTGCTGGATTGTTGGGGTTACCGACATTATTCAGCCCGTTCGGGCAGCGTGCAGCGATGTCCCGGCCTAGCAGCTCCTCGAACCCCTCACGGGTGATCAGATCGTCGTAGTCGTAGTTGAAGTAGTCCACGTCTACGCGCAGGTTGGCCAGTGGTCCGTCTGTGGGCGCATAGGACAGGCCGATGTTCCAGACCGTGGCTTCTTCCGGGCTGAGGTCGACGTTGCCTTGGGTGATGATCGGTCGGAACGCCAGTGAGGTATCACCAAAATCCACGTCGGCGATGTTCAACAGCTGCGTGCTCTGCCCGAAACGCTGCAGCAGTGAGCCGACTCGGAACGAAGTACCCCAGGAAGCCCGCAGCGTGAGGTCGTCCGTGGCCCGCCAGAGACCTGAAATCTTCGGGTCCAGGGTGTCGTCGCCGAGATCGTCGAATTTTTCGTACCGCAGCGCCAAGCCGATATCGAAGTCCTGGGTGACCGGGATCGCAAGTTCGAGGAAGCCGGCGTAGACGTCCTCCTGCCCCGTGAAGTCCGCAGCGCCGAAGATGAACGAGTAGTTGTTGGCATTGGAGTCGGCGTCGGCATCGAAGAACACCTTGTCCTGCCGCCATTGGAAGCCCAGTGCCATACCCAGCGGCAGACCGTTGGCCATTTCCATCACGTCACCAGTGATCACGAAGTCCACGACCTTGGTGGTGGTCTCACTGACGGAGCGGATCTCGCCGACCATCCACTCCAGCATGTCGACGTCGTTGCGCAACATGGGATCGTCCTGGATGCTGCCGTCGGGTTTCACCAGGGCGCTGCCGAAGGGATTGAAGAAGAAGCAGTTGCCGGTGCCCATGTTGCCGCTGCCTGGCGTTCCGGTGAGGGAATTGCAGAGAGGACCGCCGCGGCCGGCCAGCGCCAACTCGAGTTGCTGCTGCCGCGTGTCGGTATTGCGGGCTTGGTTTTTGCGCTTGCCGAACAGGAAGGACAGGTCGTAGGTCCAACCGTCGATGAACTCCAGGTCGCCACGAATCCCGGTCTGAATCCTATGCTCGGTGGTGAATTCCCGGGTGTCGGTATCGATTGGCCGCTGGTCGAAGGGCGAATCTGGTGCGCCACCGAGAACGCGACCGAACATCTGGACGCCTCCCACCTGGGAAGGAAGATCAATCTCGCCGGCAGTGATGGCTGGCGCGATAATGTTGTCGTCGTCATCGAGGACTGGTCCGGCCAGGATCGTGCTGCCAGGTACGAGTGAGAGTGCTGCCTGCCGGCGGGCCAGGTCGTTCTCCAGCCCTGGGTTGCCCCGGCCGATCGTAGGGAAACGAACTAGGGGAAAAAGCGAATTGCCGCGCCGGAACTTTTGATCCGCGAATCGGAAGGAGCCGTAGAACTCGTGGTTATCGTTGAGATTGTAGGTGCCGCTGATGTGAGTCAGTAGCCGTTCCTCTTCGCCGACCAGATTGAAGTGCGGCGAGAAGTCATAGATGCAGGCTCCCAGCCCTTCCAGGCCGCCGACCTGGCCGGTCAGCGGGGAGTAAAAGGACTGGTTATTGGCCAGCGCGCCGGCCGCCTCACAGTCGAGATCACCGGCAATGGCGCCGCCGAGCCCCGTGGCTACGCCGCCGCCCACCAGGTGTGCAGCCTGAATGGCGCGTGCCTGTGGGATGCCGGGGATCGGCCCGGCCAAGGTGGTAGGGGGCTGGCCCAGAGTGGATACACCGGAGCCACCATAGTCACTGAACCGGTCCTTGATCTGCAGTCCCTTGCGATCCAGGTACTCGGCAGACACCACCAGATTGCCGCGATCGCCGCCGATGCCCCAGATGCCGCTCAGCGTCAGATCGTCCTGATTCCTGGTCTCCTGATCCGTTCGGTAGTCCACCTGAACCTCGAAGCCCTCGAAGTTCTGCCGGGTGATCACGTTCACC
Source organism: Gammaproteobacteria bacterium (assembly GCA_020832055.1). Lineage (GTDB taxonomy): Bacteria > Pseudomonadota > Gammaproteobacteria > Pseudomonadales > Azotimanducaceae > SLTB01. The sequence goes on along the minus strand of JAFIFL010000054.1, from coordinate 18,266 downwards.
ACGCCGGCGATGGCGTCGGACCCGTACAGGGCCGAGGCTCCGTCCTTGAGCACTTCGAGCCGTTCGATGGCAATGGTCGGTACCAGGGTGCCCAGCGGCACGAAGGTGTTGCCGCCGGAGTCCGAGCTCGCGGCCACGGAGCGCTTGCCGTCGAGCAGGACCAGGGTCGAGCCCAAGCCGAGGTTGCGAATGTTGATATTGGTCTGTCCGGTGTTGTTGTCGCCGCCGCTGAATGCGTTGGTGGTATTGGTGGCGCCGGAGTTGAAGGTCATCCGGTTGACGACGTCAGCAATCTCGATGGCGCCGATCTGTTCCATGCTGGCGCGATCGAAAATGGTCAGCGGCGAGGCCGAATCCTCGGTGGAGCGTCGAATGTAGGAACCCGTCACCACGATTTCTTCGATCGCGGCTTGCTGGGCATGGACCGGTGCGGCGGTTCCCGCCACCACGGCGGCGGGCAAGGCACAGGCAGCGATGGCCTGGCGCAGGCGAAGTGAAGCCATGTTGGTTACTCCCCTCGGTGTAGACATTGTTATCCGGCCTGTTCTTAAGTGCAGGTCCGGCTTTGCCCGGGTGCGCCGGATGGCGCGGGCCCGGTCCTGGCCCGCGGAGCTGCTCCGTTCTGCTTCCGACTCGAGAAGCAGGACGATCGTCACTCCGAAAAAGGCCCCACGAGGAGAAGAACCAGAACGGCTCGATGAAGTGATTCCGGCAGCACTCTTTCAGGGGGCTGTGGAAAGCCGTCCTGCGCCCGGTGCCTTGTGCCTCTCCCCGCGTTGAAGCAAACCGCAGCACTTTCATGGTGTCAAGACCACCCTGGCGTTTTCGTGGGGCCGAGATCGGAGAAGGCTGGGCGGCGCGTCCGGAAGTGGCCCGAATGCTCGTCTGCATTCCGGCCGTGATACCACAGCGTAAACCCTGCTCTGCGTGGGTTGCGGTGGCGGTTGCCGGTGCTGACGTGCACGAGTGCAGGCCTCTCCACTTGACATCACCCAGACCATTGACGATCCTTCGACGGGCCCGATCATGGCGTTGCGGGCATCCGCAAGAGTCCTCGTGGAGGGGGGCTCCCCCAGGTCTGGGGTCGACCGTTCAACTTGTGTTGGCGGTCGCAACGAAGCATTTTGAATCAGGCAAGAAAAAATAATGGTCATGACCGGGGAGATCACTGTCCTGCCCGACCTTGTGGGATGTGGTTTCCGATTCAGCCTCCGGACCGATCCGGTTTCCATCCAACCGACTCGCAGGTAGCAGATGAAGAAGCATCGACTCAAGACGGTTGCGCTGACCGCTGTTTTAGCGGTGGGTGCAGCAGGCGGTCCCGCTGTGGCCAGCCAGCTCGACACCATCCTTTCGACGGCCAACGAGGTTCACGATCAGGCCCGTCGGTCCCAGGTCCGCATTGATCAACTGAGTGACGAAGCCCGGAGGCTCCTGCAGGACTACCGGACCGTGCTCAAGGAGATCGAAGGGCTGCGGGTCTACAATCGGCAGCTCGATCGCCAGATTGCCGCCCAGGAGCGGGAGAAGACCGAACTCAATGAATCCATCGAGACCGTGACGCTGATCGAGCGGCAGATCATGCCGCTGATGGTGCGCATGATCGACGGGCTCGAGCAGTTCGTGAGCCTCGACGTACCGTTCCTGCTCAGCGAGCGCGAGGCGCGGGTCGAGCGGGTCCGTGATCTGCTCGATCGTGCGGATATTGAGGTCGCCGAGCAGTTCGGCCAGATTCTCAATGCCTACCAGATCGAGAACGAGTACGGCCGCACCATGGAGGCCTACACCGACGAGATCGAACTCGATGGGCGCACGCTGGTGGTCGACTTCCTGCGCATGGGCCGCGTCTCGCTGATGTATCAGACGGCGGATGGTGCCCGAAGCGGCGTCTGGAACCAGCGGGATCGCAGCTGGCAGGAGCTGCCGGCGTCCTACACCACGCCGATCCGCAACGGGATCCGGATGGCTCGCCAGCAGATGGCAGTTGATCTGGTCTCACTTCCCATTCCCGGCCCGGTGGAGGCGTCCCAATGAGCATGCTGCAGTCGCTTGGCAAGATCGCCCTCGGCGCCGTCCTGGCCATGGGCCTGACCCTGCCGGTCGCCCATGCCCAGGATTTCGAAATGCGCCGGGCGGACAACCTCGATGAATTGCTGCGTCTGGTCCGTGACCGCGCGCTGTTCGAGTCCGAAGTCAATCGTGAGCGTGAGCGTGAGTTCACCCAGCGCCGCAACGAGCAGCGTCAGCTGCTCGAGGATGCCCGTCGTACGCGGACGCAGGAAGAACAGCGCTCGGAGCGCCTCGAGGCGCGGTTCCAGGAGAATGAGCGCCTGATCGGCCAGCTCCAGGAGCAGCTCGACACCCGGCTCGGTACCTTGCGGGAACTGTTCGGGGTGCTGCAGCAGGTGGCTGGCGATACCGTCGGCGTGTTCAACGGCTCCATCGTCAGCGCTCAGTTCCCAGGACGCGCGGACGAGATCCAGGAACTTGCCGCGCGCATGGGTCAGACCACGCGCTTGGCCTCCATCGAAGAGATCGAGGATCTCTGGATCGCGCTGCAGCAGCAGATGACGGAAACCGGCAAGGTGGTGCGGTTCCCCTCCACCGTGATCGAGGTGGACGGTGAGCGCCGTGAGACCAATGTGGTCCGCGTGGGTGACTTCAACCTGGTCGCCGATGGCGGTTACGTCAACTTCAATCCTGATACCCAGTCCATCCTGGCGCTGCCACGTCAGCCCTCCAGCCGCTTCACCAACACGGTGTCCAGGCTCGAGGCCGCCAGCCCGGGCGACATCACCCAGTTTGCGGTGGACCCCACCCGTGGCTCTCTGCTGTCGCTGCTGATTCAGGGCAAGACGATTCCGGAGCGTGTGGAGGATGGTGGTGCAGTCGGCTACACCATCATTACCCTCGGTATCATCGCCGTGCTCATTGCCATCTGGCGCTTCATCGACCTGATGCTGATCAGCGCCAAGGTCGGCGCACAGATGAGGAATCCGGAAGAGGCCAATACCAACAATCCGCTCGGTCGCGTTCTCAAGGTCTATCAGGACAACAAGAACGTGGGCGTGGAGACGCTGGAACTGAAGCTCGGTGAAGCCATTCTCGGCGAGACGCCGAAGCTGAGTCGCGGTTTGGGTCTCGTGCAGGTGATCTCGGTCGTCTCACCCCTGATGGGTCTGCTCGGTACGGTGATCGGGATGATCCTCACGTTCCAGGCCATCACCCTGTTCGGTACCGGTGACCCGCAGACCATGGCTGGCGGTATTTCGACCGCCCTGATGACGACTGTGCTCGGTCTCGTCGTGGCGATTCCGACCGTGCTGCTGCATGCCATTCTGAGCACGCGTGCCAAGTCGATCACCCACGTTCTCGAAGAACAGAGTGCCGGGATGATCGCGGAGGCTGCAGAGCGCTCCGGTCGGTCGCTGGGGTGACGCCATGCTGTTTATCACGGAGATCTACTACACCATCGTGACGTTCATGGAGCGGGGCGGTCCGATCTTGCCGCTGATCGCCTTGCTCACCTTCGTGATGTGGACGTTGATTTTCGAACGCTTCTGGTACTTCCAGATGGAGCACAAGGCTCTGGTGCAGAGGATTTCGGACAAGTGGGAAGGGCGGCCGGAGCGAACCTCCTGGACCGCCCACCAGGTCCGCGAAGCTCTGGTGTCCGAAGCTGCGGGCAAGATCTCCGGGTCCCTGCCGCTGATCCAGACCATGGTTGCGCTGGCACCCCTGCTGGGTCTGATGGGAACGGTGACTGGGATGGTGGCGGTGTTCGACGCCATGGCGAATCAGGGTGGAGACGCACGGTCCATGGCGGCCGGCGTCTCCATGGCCACGATTCCGACCATGGCGGGGATGGTGGCCTCCCTGTCCGGGGTGTTCGCGACCACCGTGCTCCAGCGGCGGATCGACTACGAAACCGAGTTGGTCGAAGACCATCTGACTTTGGATCACTGACGATGTCCAACGTGGGATTCGGAGTTTGGCTCAGGATGTGGTTCATGTTGTGGTTTGACGGAAGGAGCAGCTGATGCGGCGTTCCATGGCACGATTCTCGCGCCGCGACGAAGAGGCCGAGATCAATCTCACGCCCATGCTCGATGTCGTCTTCATCATGCTGATCTTCTTCATCGTGACGGCGACGTTCATCAAGGAGCCGGGGGTGGATCCAACCCGGCCGGATGCCGAGACGGCAGAGCGCAAGCCGGGTGTGGCGATGCTGGTCGGTATCACTTCCAACAACGAAATCTGGATCGACAATAGCCGGGTGCAGGCGCAGTCGGTTCGTGGCATTCTCGAACGGCTGGTGGCGGAGAACCCAATGGGGGGACTCGTTGTCCAAGCAGATAGAGGCGCCAAGAATTCGGTGCTCATGGAGGTTCTGCAGTCGGCCCGGGCCGCAGGTATCGAGCGCATTGCCGTGTCGACTGAAGACTAGGAGGCTCCGCCCATGATAGTGAGATACCTGGTTGGCCTGTTCCTGGCAGCATTCGTCACGCTGGGCCTGTTCTATCTGATGCACTGGCTCATCTACACCGATGAGACCGGTCTCACTGACCCACCGTCCGGGCGTCTGGTCGATTTTGTGCGTGTCGAGCAGGAGGAGACCGTTCAGCGTCGTGATCGCAAACCGGAACCGCCGCCGCCGCCGGATGAGCCGCCACCGGACATGCCGGACATGCAGTTCGATACCCAGGTGAGTGGCGTGGGCATCGATATCGGATCGGTGACCATGGATACCGGTGTCCAGATCGGTGGTCAGCGCGGTTTTCAATCCGATGGTGACTACCTGCCCATCGTGCGGGTGGAGCCGGTCTACCCGCGGCGTGCCCTGACGCGGGGCATCGAAGGCTATGTCCTGCTGGAGTTCACGGTGACCGAAACGGGCTCCGTGTCCGACCCTGTGGTGGTGGAGGCGCAACCCCCGGGTATTTTCGACCGCGCTGCCATTCAGGCTGCGCTACGGTTCAAGTACCAGCCACGGGTCGTCGATGGCCAGCCCATTGCCGTCGCCGGGGTCCGCAACATGATCACGTTCGAGCTGACGGACTGAGTGCGCATTCCCGGCGCGAGGAGGTATTACGTGAAGAATGGTGTCGCACTCGTTTCCCGACTGGCCATGCGCTTTGCCCTGCTGGGTCTGGTCGCGGCAGTTGGGTTGTTCAATGGCACGGGCCCAGCGGTGCAGCAGGCCTACGCACAGGCTCCGGGTGAAGTCTCCGAGGAGGCCGAACAGCGCCGGACTCAGCGCGTACCGGCCATGCGTGAACAGGCTTTCAATCGGCTCTCCGAGGCGCAGGAAGCGCTCGATGAGAACGACACCCGCAAGGCGCTCGAAGCGCTCACGAGGATGGAAGGTCAGCGTGGCTTGAATGCGTATGAGGCCGCTTCCATGTGGAACATGCGGGCCTATATCCACTTCTCAACGGACAACTATCCGAGAGCGATCGAGGCCTACGAGCGGGTTCTGTCCTTCTCACCCGAGGTACCGCTGGCGCTGGAACTGGGCACCATGTATGCCCTCGGGCAACTGTACTTCGTTCAGGAAGATTATCGTAAGGCCATCGAGTATCTGAACCGCTGGTTCGATCTGGTGGAAACCCCGTCGACGCAAGCCTACGTGTTCCTCGCTCAGGCCTACTACCAGCTCCAGGATTTCCGCAACGTCATTGCTCCGGTGCAGACCGCCATGGATCTGGCCCGCGAGCGCGGCGACGAAGTGCGTGAGAACTGGTGGTTGCTGAAGCGGGCCGCCTACTACGAGATGGAGAACTTCGACAAGGTCATCGAGATCCTGGAGATCCTCGTGCGGGACTTCCCGTCCAAGGACTACTGGGTTCAGCTGTCCGGACTTTACGGTCAGGAAGGACGTTCCAAGAAGCAGATCGGCGCGATCTGGGCTGCCTATGTTCAGGGCTACCTGGACCAGGAGCGGGAGATCCTCAACGTAACCGGCCTGCTGCAGCAGGAAGAGGCCCCCTACTGGGCGGCACGGATTCTGGAGAAAGCGATCGAGGATGGCATCGTGGAGACCAATCGCCGCAACCTTCAGGGTCTGGCCCAGGCCTGGCAGGTGGCGCAAAACCTGGAGAAAGCCATCCCGGTCTATCATCGCGCTGCCGAGCGCGCGGATGATGGTGAACTGCACTATCGACTCGCCCAGCTCTACCTGGATCGGGACGACTGCGACAACAGCATCCGATCCGCGAACCGGGCCATTGAGCGCGGTGGTGTGGATCGGGCGGCGCAGATCTACCTGATCAAGGGCATGTGCGAGTACAACCTCACCCGGTACGACGACGCGCTGGGGACGTTTGCGGAAGGTCTGCGCGTAGCGCGTCGGGATCGCTCAGAGCAGGACATCAACGCCCTGAGTCAATGGCGGACGCACGTGGAGCGCGAGAAGCGACGTCAGGAACAGTTGGCACGGGCTTCCAGCTGACATTGCCTGGCATGTAGTCTGAACGGGAGCGCCTTCGGGTGCTCCCGTTTTCATTTCCAGCAGCATCCCCGGAAGCTGCGTAGCCGCCCGTGACGGTCGGCGGTACGCTGCAAGGAGTGGTGCATGGCGCCATGAATGGGCTGGCGGCTACGTGTCGCTTCGTCCCAGGAGATCTCCGTGTTCACCGGAATCGTTCAGGAGTTGGCCGAAGTGGTCGCGATCAGCCGGCGGGAGGGGATCACCCGGCTGGAGATCGCGCTCTCGCAGGCGCGCCGGGAGGGGCTGGTCGGCGGTGCCAGCGTGGCCATCAACGGTACCTGTCTGACCGTGGCCCGGCAGACACCGGCAGCGGTGGGCTTTGACGTCATTGCCGAGACGTTGGAGCACACCAATCTGGGTCGGCTCGAGGTGGGCCAGCAGGTCAACGTGGAGCGTTCAGCGACCTTTGCCGACGAGATCGGCGGACACCGGGTGTCCGGGCATGTCTCTACCACGGCGCAGATTGTTGCGATTGCCGAGGACGAGGCGAATCGAGTGATGCGATTCTCCGTGCCGCGGCAGTGGCTGCGTTTGCTCTTTCACAAGGGGTTCGTGGCGTTGGACGGCGCAAGCCTGACCCTGTCTGCCGTCGACCGTGAGGCCGGTTGCATCGAAGTCAGCCTGATCCCTGAAACCCTGGCGCGCACCACACTGGGGTTTCGGCGTCCTGGTGACGAAGTCAACCTGGAAGTCGACGCCGAGACCCAGGCGGTGGTTGAGACGGTCGAACGCCTGTTCGCGGACCCACAGTGGCGGCGGCAGCTCATGTCACTGGCTTGACGTCAGGGCGGTGGTGTTCGCCCCGGCGTCTTGGGCGCCAGATCATTCCGCATGGGCGGGAGCCGCCCGCAAGCCGTCGATGACCTGCTCGAGGGCGCGGTCAAAGAGCTGCCGGTCGTCCAGAATCCTCAGTCTGCCAGCCTCGATGGCCCGAGCCATCTCGAACCGCGACAGGGTGTCGATCCGCAGCCCGCGCCGATTGAGAAAGATGCAACGCTCCGGGGTCTCGGTGACCGAGGCCAGCCTGCAGCGCATCAGCTTGCCGGATCGGGTCTGAAGTTCAACCCAGGTCTGCTCGGTCAGAGCCTCGGCAGCGGCCATGGCCGCCGCATCCGGAGCTGCTTTTTCGGTCAGCTCTTCGGCGTCGTCGGTGGCGGCAGCCGTCAACTCGGCCAGTTCCGTCTGCGGGTCCGGGTAGGGCTCCGCTGGTGCAGATGCAGGCGTCGCTGCGGTGGTGGCCGGCTTGCGGCTGACGCTCCACTGCGACAGCATTTCGGCGGCCGTTGATTCGGCTTCCGCGGAGGGCATGGCCAGCAGCCCCAATCCGCCGACGATGGCGGCGTGCAGTTCTCGGCCTTCCGGTCCCGAGTCACTCCCGGTGAGGCGACGCAGCACGGCAAAGGCGTCCTGCCAGCGCTCCGGGTCCCCATGGGCACGCATCAGCACCTGCTGCCAGTCGGTTTGGAGAAAGGTTTCGAGGGGGGGCGGCAAAGGCGAGGCGCTGGCCAGTCGGTGCTGAATCAGGTGAGTGACGATACGACGGGTGCGTTCGGCTTTGAGTCGGGCCTGCTCCTGGGCGATCACCTTGGTCTCGGCAACCTTGATGCGCTCGGCTTCAGCCGCCAGCAAGCGTTCGAGGTCCTCCCGCAGGCCATCGAACAGTGTCGCGTCGCCCTTGAACTCGCTGCCGGCACGCTGCACGAGCAACTCGATGCCGGCATAGAGTCGATCGCGTGATTTCTCTTCTGCCTGCCCCCAGCCGATGCCGGCGCGACTGATGGCATTGAGAAACCGCCGCGCGGGGTGGCGGGACGCGCTGAAGAAGTCAGCGTCCACCAGCGCCACCCGCAGCATGGTCAGCTGCAGCCGAGCGATCAGCGCCCGCATCGGGATGGCCAGATGGTCGTCGCTGAGGATGAGATCGAACATCATCTGCAGCAGATTGACAGTGTCTTCGTCTGCCCCGGTGAGGGCGGCTTTGCCGCGTCCCTTGCGGTTCGCTTCTTCGAGCAGGAAAGCGCCGAAGTCGAGTCGCTCGGGCAAACGGTCGAGATCGCTGTCGTGCCAGGAGCGCAGCGCCACCCGCTCGCTGGCTTCGAGCAGCTGCAGTACCGTTGTGACGTCGAGCAGCTGGGAAGGATCCGTGCTGCGGTCGAAGCGGCGCTGTTGGCGCAGGGCCGGCAGTTTCCGCATCAGTGCCCCGCGTCGCTTCAGGGCGCTGTCGAGGTCGATTCCGGGCGGCAGGGATGGCCGCCGCGCAAAGGACTCCCGAGGCGCTGGCCGGAGAGCCGGATTGGCCGACGCCTGATCGATGTCTTCGACATCGCTGCCGGTCCGCGTGTTTGATGTGTTCGTGGCTGCCTCTTCGTTGGTCGAGGGTGCCGGCGCCGTGGTCTCGTTCGTGTTGCGGGCCTGTCGGCTTCTGAGCTCGGCCGTCAGGTCGAGCTTGGGTAGGATGCCGGCGCGCACCAGCATCTCGTTGAATTCCCGGAACAGGCCTGCAAGGGGCTCCATCACCTCGTTCTCGAAGTGCTTGAACAGGATCAATCTGATTCGAAGATCAAGGTCGAGTGGGTTGAGAGAGGCAGCGAAAGCCTCGGCGAGGATTTGGGCGTCGAGTGAGATCCTCGCGGCCTTGCTGCCGGGCTCCAACTGCTTGCGTAAGGCTTCGATTCGCCGCTGGGCCAGCAGGACCTCCAGGGTGTGGCCGCGTTCGAAGCGCTGGGTCATGGTGGTGATGGCGAGCCGCTGTTCGAGGACGTCTTCTTCGACAAGGGAGAGTTCTTCGAGCCGGGATTCCAGGTTGCCTGCATCCGTCTGGTCAGCGGTGTCGTCGGTTGCGTGTCGGGGTGCCGTCGAGGCGGTGATCGCTGCGGCGAAGCGGCTGCGTATGTCGTCGCCCTGGTAGCGCAGCAGCCGCATGGCATTGAAGTACATTTCCTGCATGGTGCTGTTCTCCGCAGCGTCCGCGCGCGCGAAGAGATCATCGTCTAGGTCGAGGAGCAGTTGCCGCAGGCGATCGTTGGCGAAGGACTGCCAGCGTTCCCACAGGCGCTGCAGCAGTCGCGCGGGCGGCTGCCGGGTGACAGCGGGATGCGGCAGTACGCGGGCCGTGGCTTCTGCGCCCCGGTGGTCTTGTGAATTGGCCATGTGGACCTCCGAATACAGCGCAGCGCGCGACGGTGATTCGGCTTCCAGCCGCCTCCTGCGTTCCAAAGATCCGCCAGAGATCTTCCGGAGTCGGGCCTGAGGTTGGCTTGCGGCTGGGATCCGAAGCCTCGCGTTCAATCTAGTCCCGCGCGGGCACCACCGCCGTGATCTGCGCCTCAGATGGGCTGTGAAGCAGAGCCAGTTTGCGTCATTTCAGAAGGTTTTTCTCGGAAATGTGAACGGAGTCATGGTCGAGCGCATGGCGCTCCCGCCACTCAGGTGCGGTCAGCGCAGCATGGCTCGCCAGGCGCTGATGTCGGTTGCCGGTCCTTCTTCGAGTTCCACCCCGATGCCGTGCGAGGCCGTGGCACTGGCCTGGCTCCAGCGCACCTTGCCGGAGAGAAAGAACTTGCCCGGTCGGCTGGAAATGTCGACCCAAAGGTCCACCAGCGAGTCTACCGGCAAGGCCACGGTGCAGTAGAAGTGGATGCCCGAAGCCGAGATATCCATGACACGCCCTGCTTCGGTCCGGCCCACGAGTTGCGGCTGCTCCGGGCACAGCACCACCTGCGCGAGCAGGCGCTCGCGGCAAATGAATCGGGGCTCCTTGCGCCGGTCTGAAGTGGGTCGGCTTCGGCGTTCGAGTACGGGGCGAAGGGGATCCAATGAGCTTTCATTGCCTCCATGTGCCAAAAGCGTTCAAGTTCGGTCTCCCGGCGATGACGCGTGTGCCTCGCGCAGACACTGCGAGCCTCGTGCCAAACAAAAATGGTTTCAAAAACAATGATATGAAAGTAGTTCTGCTGCGCGGGCCGTGGGCATGAATTGCCGTTTGCGGACGATTCGGGTCCACCCATGACGCACAGCGTCAGGGGGGGCGGGCCCGATGAGGGCCTGATGGGCCCAAGGGAGTGGTATATTTAAGGGCAGCGGGCAGCACTCGGCCTCGCTTCTCGGACCCGTTATTTTCGGAGATGACGTCATCAGCAGTTCCTTTCACGCCCGTCTGCAAGCCGCGTGGTCGCACACAGACTCCATGCTCTGTGTGGGCCTCGATCCGGAGCCGTCGCGGTTGCCCTTGGGGATGGGCCAAACGCCGGCAGGGATCATCGCTTTTCATCGCTCGATCATTGGCGCCACCGCTGACCTCGCTTGTGCCTACAAGCCTCAGATTGCCCATTTCTCGGCCATCGGTGCCGAGGCGGCGTTGATCGATTGCATCGCGGCGATCCGCGAGCTCGCGCCGCATGCGGTGGTGATCCTCGATGCCAAGCGGGGAGACATCGGGTCCACAGCTGAGATGTATGCCCGGGAAGCCTTCGATCGTTACGGTGCCGATGCCGTCACCCTGAATCCCTACCTCGGTGGTGAGAGCCTGTTGCCCTTCCTCGAGCGTGAAGATCGCGGGACGGTGATCTTATGCCGGACATCCAATCCGGGTGCGGGTGAGATCCAGGACTGGCCGGAGTCGGATCCACTCTATGCCCGGATCGCTCGGTTGGCAGTGAGCCAGTGGAATCCCCACGGCAACCTGATGCTCGTTGCCGGCGCGACCCGGCCTGCGGAGCTGCAGCGGATCCGTGCTCTGGCACCCGAAGTGCCCCTCCTGGTTCCAGGTCTCGGGGCTCAGGGTGGCGATCTCGAAGCTGCGGTGGATGCGGGTCTCGATGCGCGCGGGCGGGGACTGGTGGTGAACAGTTCACGCGCGATCCTCTACGCCGGCAGTGGCCCTGACTTCGCGGAAATGGCCCGGGCTGAGGCATTGCGCATGCGCGATGCGCTGCGAACGGCCGTCGGGCAAGTGATGGAACGTCGACGCCTGAACCGGCGTTGATGGATCTGCGGCGCCCTGTTCGCCAGCGCACCGTCGCGGTGACGGAAACGCTGATCAATCCGTCATCAGGCATCGATGTCTTCGCCGCGGCTTGGATTGCCGCGCTGCGCTGGCCATGACCGGCACGCTCTTCAGCGTGCCCTGAACGGATGTTGACGTCGGGCTGCCATCCGACTCGCTGGCCGCCATGTGACGCTTTGCGTCAAGTCTGGACCTGATACGTCCGATGTTGCGTGGACTCGGCAGGACCGGCGCCTTTCTCCGCATGGGTCATTTTTCTTAAGATATTGATATCAAATAAAAAATAAGTCCCGACCGGGGGCGTTGTGATTGGCATGGTGCTTGATGGGCCATCAAAACGACGGATTTGCCAGGACGGTGAGGCGGCGTTCGATCGTGTTGGCAATGGAGAAGCCACGTGCAGTCCACGTTCCAGCTCATCTTCAGTGGCTTTACCGGCGTGATGCTGGTGCTGGCGAGTTGCGTGCTCGTGGCGCCGCTGTGGGCTATCTTCGTGGCTGTGGCCTGCGTGGGTTCGGCCTGGGTTCTGCTGCATCTGGACTGCGGGCGCGTCGTGCCACGCACCGCCGAAACCGATGGTCTGGCTGACGGCCGCGCGCCGGCAGTGGAGGAGTGGGACAGGTGACCGGTGCGCCCTTCATAGGTAGCCGGGATCAGCCTCAGGCATGGACGCCATGGCTGCGCCATTTGGCTGCGGACATGCTGGATTGCGCCCTGCGGCCGGTGATCGACGGTGCCCACGCTGAAGCTTTGCTGGCCAGCGCGGCCCTGCTGGACGATGGGACAGCGCTGCCACGGCAGCATCCGCAGGAGGATGGCCGCGGCTTCGCCCTGCGTGCGGCGCTGGTCGCGACTGCCGAAGCATTGCTCCAGCGGCCCGACCCTGCAACGGACAGTCAGCGGTGGCGGCTCTCCGCCCAGGCGTTCGCGCTGGCCTGCGAACTGATGGAATTGCCTGGCACCGCGCCTTCCGAAGCAAACCTCGCGCAGATGCGTCACGCTCTGGGGCTGATGGCATCGGAACCTCCCGATCGACTGGCGGCTGACATGCGCCGATACCGGGACGAGCCCCTCGAACTTCTGGTAGATGCCCCTCTGCAGGTGCGCCTGGCAGCCGCTGCATGGCGACTGGCCAGTGATGGCATGGCGTCTCTGGCCGCGGTGGCGTCACTGCTCGAGCAGGACGAGTCGAGCTTCGCCGGCCGTTTGCAACGAGTGATGGTATGGGCGTCGCCGCCGGCGGATGATCGGTCGGAGGAGGCATTGCTCCGCAGTATCGCGCGGTTCCGATCATTGGAGTCGGTGCTGCTGCCGATGGCCGAAGCGGAGAGTCCGGCGGCGGCCTTGGCCACCATGGAGCGACTGCTCCCGCCGTGGTTGGGGCAGGCCGTGATGCCCCTGTGGATGGATGATGATGGCTACCTGACCTTGCACGGCGGCAGCGATCTCGCGGGGCAGCGTCTGCGATGTCAAGGGAGTCTTTCCCTGGCTGCGAAGGCCATTGCGGGCGGAGAGCTGACCGTGCAGCAGCTCGCAGCGGGGCCGGCAGCAGGCGCTCGCGTGCCTGACACGTCAGTCACAGCCACAGTGTTCGATCGTCAGTGCGCAGAGCGCCTCGGTGCTTCGGCGCTGGTGGCGGTGCCGGTGGGCGCTCCCCAGCCCATCGCCGTCCTGCTGACCAGTGCAGACGCAAAGCCCGAGGACCTGCAGTTCGTTGCGGTTCACGTCGACCGCTGGCTGCAGCGCCTTGCAGGTCAGGAGCGGCGATTGCGCCATGAGGCTGCCGGCCAGCGGGCTGAGTTCATGCGGCGTGTGCGGGAAGCGGCCCATGAGATCAGCAATCCCCTGTCGGTGATTCACAACTGCATCTATCTCCTCGGAACCCGCATCGATGGCGATGACCCCGGCCAGGAACAGGTCAGGTTGATCAGTGAGGAGCTGCGGCGCGCGGCTTCACTGCTGCGGGCATTGAGCGAGGACGACAGCCCCGGCGCGGGGGCAGCAGACGGCGCAGAGGATCCGGGCGATGTCAATGCACTGGTCTCCGAAGTCCTGGCGCTGATCGAACGGTCCCTCGGTCCTGATGTGGCCGTGGAAGTCAGATTCACCCCCGGAATCGACCTGCCAGCCGTGGCCATCCTCGATCAGCGCCTGCATCAGGTGCTGCTGAACCTTGCCCGCAATGCGCTGGAGGCCATGCCGGATGGGGGTATTCTGGACGTGGTCGTGGATCAGGCCGTGAACGCCCGGGGTCGCCCCGGTGTGGAGATCCGCGTCAGTGACACGGGGGCGGGCATCGACCCGACGCTGCTCCCCCACATTTTCGAATCCGGGGTGTCGGTCAAGGGTGAGGGAAGGGGGCTCGGACTCGCCATCACGAGCAGGCTCGTTCATGAACTCGGTGGTGAAGTGTCCTGCCGCTCGCGGTTGGGTTCGGGGACCTCGTTCGTGGTGTGGTTGCCAGCCGCCTGAGCAGCCCCAAGGCGTCGTCGCCGCCGCTCACTGACCGCTTGCGATGCCATTGCGCATCCCGCGATGCGCAATGGATCCAAAGCCAAAACAGGGTGGCGCTATTGGCCCGCTGCCCGCAGCATGCCGCGAGCGATGATCAGCTGCTGGATCTGGCTGGTGCCTTCATAAAGCCGGAACAGGCGCACGTCGCGATAGAATCGCTCGATGCCGTACTCCTCCATGTAGCCCGCACCACCGAAAATCTGCACCGCGCGATCGGCAACCCGCCCAACCATCTCGGTGGCGAACAGCTTGCTGCATGACGCCAGCATGCTGACTTCCTCGCCCTGGTCCCGGCGGCTGGCCGCGTCGAGCACCATGCAGCGAGCCGCGTAGGCTTCCGTGCGGGAGTCAGCGAGCATGCCCTGCAGCAACTGAAACTCGCCTATGGGCTGGCCGAACTGTTTGCGCTCCAGCGCATAGCGTACGCTCTCATCGATCAGTCGTTCGGCGGTGCCTACCGCCAGCGCGCTGATGTGCAGACGGCCCCGATCCAGGGTCTTCATGGCCGTGCCGAACCCGCCATGCAGGCGCTCCTCGCCGCCAAGCAGGGCTGTGGCTGGAATACGCACGTCCTCGAACACCACGTCGCAGACATGTGCGCCCTGCTGGCCCATCTTGCGGTCGGGCTTGCCCAGTGAAATGCCGGGGGTGTCTGCCGGGACCAGAAATGCCGAGACGCCACTGCCGCCGCTCCGCTCCGGGTGGGTCCGCGCGAAGACCGTGAACAGCTGTGCGTGGGGTGCGTTGGTGATGTAGCGCTTGCTGCCGTTGAGCACGAAGTCATCGCCGTCCCGAACGGCGCGGGTGCGGACACTGCCGGCATCGGAACCTGCCTCCGGCTCGGTCAGGGCGAAGGAGCCGATCACCTCGCCGCTGGCCATCTTCGGCAGGTAGTGGCGCTTCTGCTCGTCGGTTCCGTCCATGACCAGACCCTGGGAACCAATGCCATTGTTGGTGCCGATGACGGACCGGAACGCCGGTGAGGTCCAGCCCAGTTCCATCACCACGCGGCATTCCTCCTCGGTATTGAGTCCGAGGCCGCCGTAGGCCTCGGGGATGGTGAGGCCGAACATGCCCAGCTCCCGCATCTCCTGGATCACTTCCGCCGGAATCCTGTCCTCGCGTGCGATCTGGGCCTCCAGCGGTACCAGCCGTTCGCGCACGAAACGCCGGATGGTGTCCAGCAACTGCTGCAGGGTCGATTCGTCCAGGGCCATCGGCTTGTCGCCTCCAATCGATTCGGGGCGCGCAGTTTACCGGATCGTGACTGGCAGCGGTGCCCCATCGCGGGTGCGCGCGGGGCTGCGGGTAGCCGCTCATTGCAGGATCCATCGCGGGGCCCGGGCCCGGCGATTGCCTGGTCTGGCAGGCTGGTCTAATCTCGCGCTTCCCCGTTGATGTCCAGGAATAGGCCCATGTCCAGCGAAGCCCGTTCAACCGTGTCCAAACCGGCGCCGTCCGGCCGGGCTGCCTTCCGCTGGGAAGATCCGCTGGCGATGGAGGGATTGCTGACGGAGGAGGAGCGACTGGTTCGTGACACCGCCCGCGGTTATGCCCAGGACAGGCTGTTGCCGCGGGTGCTCGAGGCCAACCGCAAGGAACACTTTCATCGCGAGATCATGAACGAACTCGGTGAACTCGGGATGCTTGGGGCAACCCTGCCGGAAACCTACGGCTGTTCCGGGGTCAACCATGTCTGTTACGGGCTGATGGCGCGTGAAGTGGAACGGGTGGACTCCGGCTACCGCTCGGCCATGAGCGTGCAATCGTCGCTGGTCATGCATCCCATCTATGCCTACGGGAATGAGGAGCAGCGGCAGAAGTACCTGCCGAGACTGGCCACCGGGGAATGGGTCGGGTGCTTTGGCCTCACCGAACCCGACCACGGATCGGATCCGGGCAGCATGATCACCCGCGCCGAGCCGGTCGATGGTGGTTTCCTGCTCAATGGCGCCAAGATGTGGATCACCAATTCTCCCATCGCTGATCTGGCGGTGGTGTGGGCCAAGCTCGACGGCAAGATTCGCGGCTTCGTGGTGGAGCGGGGCAGCCAGGGATTCGCGACGCCGAAAATCGAGGGCAAGATGAGCCTGCGCGCGTCCATCACCGGTGAAATCGTCCTCGACGACTGCTTTGTCCCGGAAGCCAACCTGCTGCCCAACGTCAGCGGCCTCGCGGGGCCGTTCGGCTGTCTGAACAAGGCCCGCTACGGTATTGCCTGGGGTGCGATGGGCGCGGCGGAGTTCTGTTGGCATGCGGCCTTGAACTACGTACTGGAGCGCAAGCAGTTCGGACGGCCGCTGGCGTCCAATCAACTGGTGCAGAAGAAGCTGGCGGACATGCAGACGGAAATCAGCCTCGGTCTGCTCGGCTGCCTGCAGGCGGGGCGGCTGATGGATGCAGGTGAGCTGCCTGTCGAAACCATCTCCCTGCTCAAGCGCAACAACTGCGGCAAGGCGCTGGATGTGGCCCGGACCGCCCGTGACATGCACGGCGGTAACGGCATCAGCGACGAATACCACGTCATCCGCCACGTGATGAACCTCGAGACCGTGAACACCTATGAAGGCACCCACGACATCCACGCCCTGATCCTGGGCCGGGCCCAGACCGGCATTCAGGCCTTCAGCTGATCGGTCTTCTATCCCCCGAGCGGAGTCGAGCCTGACCCGCGATCACTCGGCTGTGGCGGTTGGCTTTCCTCCAGGCGCGAGCCAGAGCAGGGCGGAGGCTGCCGTCGGCCAGGGTGCAGTAATGGCACCCTGCCATCAACTCGCTCGATTTCACGCTATTGCCTGTCGGATTCGGTCGATTCACGTCGTTCGCTGCTTGCAATCTCCGGCGGCCGGTCTATTTTTGTGGCATGGCGGATCACCAGGATCCAGTCCAGGTTCGACCCCGGTGGCGAGCGGTCGGTCAACGGAGTCGGGAGGGGAAGTGGGCAAGGAGCAGCAGCGGATACAAGGGGACTAAGGGAAGGGAGGCTCCCATGATCAGAGTTCTGCTAGTGGATGATCACCGTCTCGTACGCCTGGGCATCGTGAGCATGCTGGCCGGCGTCAGAGGCATTGAAGTGGTGGGCGAGGCTGACAGCGGCGAAGAGGCGCTGGAGGCCATTCGGCAACTCGCCCCCGATGTGGTTCTCATGGACGTACGCATGCCCGGCATGGGTGGTATCGAAGCCACCCGGCGTGCCCTGAGGCAGGATCCGGATCTGAAGATCATTGCGTTGAGCATCTACGACGATGATCCGTTTCCGTCCCGGATGCTCGAGATCGGGGCGGCGGGCTATGTCACCAAAGGCGCGGACGGACGGGAACTCATCAGTGCCATTCGCAAGGTCAAGGTGGGGCAGCGCTATCTGTCTTCGGATGTGGCCCGGCATCTGGCCTTGCGCACCTACGAAGTGGAGGATGTGTCGCCGTTCGCCGTGCTGTCCGGACGTGAGATGCAGATCGCGACCATGGTGGTGAACTGTCGCAAGGTGCAGGACATTTCCGAGGCGTTGTGCCTGTCACCGAAGACCGTGAACAGCTACCGCTATCGGATTTTCGATAAGCTGAGGATCTCCAGCGACGTGGAGCTGACCCTGATGGCCATGCGCCATGGCATGCTCGATCCTCATCTCGTGCTTGGAGAAACGGCCTGAGCGGATGGCCCGATGTGGCCAGTGGCTGTGCATTCGACATCGATTGTCGTGCCTGTCCACGGCTGCTGCCACAGCGTGATGCGGATCAGGTGGGCTGCCCGGGCTGGCACGCGGCGCCGGTCGAACGCCGTCGCTGCGCGAGGTTTCTGGAGCGGGATCTCGGTGAGCTGTGTCGGGGCGGTCGACGCCGCTTGCCGGTGGCCGTGCTCGCCCTGGGCCACTTCGCTCACGAAGCGGTGTTGCAAAGCCTGGGCCTGCGTGTCGGGGGCCTGCCGTTTGGACATGGTTCGGCACACACCCTTGCAGCAGGGGTGACGTTGGTGGATTCCTACCACTGTTCCCGGTACAACACGCGCACGGGTCGTCTCGCCCGCCCGATGTTCGATGCCGTCTTCGAACAGCCAGGGAGGCTCTTAACTGTGGGCAGGCCCTAATCGCACAGCGATTGGGCCGATCTCGAGGCGCTGTGCCGGAGCTGATAACGTTGCTTTCGCTGAACGTCTTGCAGATCGGCGCATTTCGCTTCGCGAAATAGCGCTCTCCCACAAGGGCGTCTCGCCTGAAGGCCCACTTACTGGCTCGACCCTGAGATTGTGATGCCGCCTGTG
>JAFIFL010000053.1 GCA_020832055.1 Gammaproteobacteria bacterium | reverse complement strand
CGGCGCATTTCGCTGTGCGAAATAGCGCTCTCCCACAAGAGCGTGTCGCCCGACGTTGGGATGCCCCCTTTGTGGGAAGGCCCTAATCGCGCAGCGATTGGGCCGATCGCGAGGCGCTGCAGCGGAGCTGATGTCGCTGCCTTCGCTGGGCGCCACGCAGATCGGCGCATTTCGCTGTGCGAAATAGCGCTCTCCCACAGGAGGTGTCGCCCGACGCTGGGATGCCCCTTTTGTGGGAAGGCCCCAATCGCGCAGCGATTGGGCCGATCAGGATCCGACGCGGGTCAGCTGCTCGGCGGAGAGGGCGACGTTGCGCTGGCCGCCCAGAATGGCGAGCAGAACGATCACGCGCTCCTCGCCCTTTTCCTTCAGCAACACCCCTTCGAGTCCTTCGAACGGTCCCTCGAGAACCCGGACGCGGTCGCCACGCTTGAAACGGGCCTTGTCCCCAATGCGGTGCAGTCCCGTCTCCGGATCGGCATGCGCGCGCAGAAACTCGATTACCGCCTCAGGTACCACCGCTGGCTCGATCCCCTGGCGGACGAGTCCTGTGACGCCCCGTGTGGAGCGTATCGTCGACAGATCCTGCTCGCCGGGGTCAGCACGCAGGAAGAGGTAGCGGGGAAAGAGCGGTTCGATCCGGTCGACCCAGCGTCCGCGGTAGCGAATGGTGTGCTCCAGTCGCGGCAACCACACCGTGAATGACTGACGTTGAAGCTGCTCCTCGGCAACGTCCTCCTGGCGGGGCTTGGCGAAAACTGCGTACCAGCGGTCCATGAACGTGCGAATCCGTGCCAAATGAGAAATGATCGGAGCCGCTGGCATTGTAGCCTGATTGCCTTTCGGCTTCAGGGCTGCCGTTCTCGGAGGCTATCGGGGGCAAGATTTGCATTCGTTGCCGGGATCACGACGAGTTTGGTTCCCGCGGTCGATCACATTGGGTACAATCCGCCGCCTCGCGGGGCGTAGCGCAGCCTGGTAGCGCACCACACTGGGGGTGTGGTGGTCGTCGGTTCGAATCCGGCCGCCCCGACCATTATCAATGGGCCTGTTAATGGGCCCGTTATTGAACGTCGTTCCACCCAGGGGCGCGCCGACCACGGCTTTCCAGCGTGGTGGTCGTAGCCGCAGCCGGACGCGTTCGAATCCCGCCCGCCCGCAGTCATCCACCACAAACGTTCACGATCCCGGTATCCTCCGCAGCGGTTCGGCAAGGTCCGGCGTTCACGCTTGCCTCAGGAGTCACCATGCGCGCGGAGTCAACATGAAGGTCCTCGTTACCGGCACCGCTGGATTCATCGGCAGTCACGTCGCCCAACGTCTGCTGGCCCGTGGTGACGAGGTCGTCGGTCTCGACAACCTCAACGACTACTACGACGTCACCCTCAAACGGGCCCGGCTGGCCGGCCTCACGAAGCTGAAAGGCTATACGCATGTGCATGCGGATCTTGCCGATCGCGGAGCCATGGAGGCGTTGTTCGCCACCCATCGCCCCCGGCGCGTGGTCCATCTCGCCGCCCAGGCTGGCGTGCGTTATGCGGCGGAGAATCCCCACGTCTACATCAGCAGCAACGTCACCGGCTTTCTGCACATCGTCGAGGGCTGCCGCCATCACGACGTCGAGCACCTGGTGTATGCCTCCACCAGCTCCGTCTATGGTGCCAACACCCTGATGCCCTTTTCGGAGCACCATTCGACAGAGCATCCGCTGACCCTGTATGCGGCCAGCAAGAAGGCCAACGAGATGATGGCCCACAGCTATGCCCACCTTTACGGCATTCCCAGTACCGGGCTGCGTTTCTTCACCGTCTACGGACCCTGGGGGCGGCCGGACATGGCGCTGTTCCTGTTCACCAGGTCCATCCTTGCCGGCGAGCCGATCAAGGTCTTCAACCACGGCCAGCACAGTCGCAGCTTCACCTACATCGACGACATTGCCGAGGGCGTGACCCGCAGCCTCGATGTCACGGCGACGCCCAACGCCGATTGGGACAGCGCCCTGCCGGATCCGGCCACGAGCAACGCCCCTTATCGGCTTTTCAACATCGGCAGCCAGGCACGGGTGCCGCTGTTGCGCTACATCGAAGTCCTCGAGCGCTGCCTGAACCGCAAGGCGGAAATGCAGATGCTGCCGCTGCAGCCGGGCGATGTCCCGGATACCGAGGCGGATGTCTCCGAACTCTTCGAAGCCGTAGGCTACACACCGCAGATTGAGGTGGAGGAGGGCGTCGAACGCTTCGTCGCCTGGTACCGCAGCTACTACGCAGACTGATCCCAGGGATGTCCTGGATCCCAGGGAAGATTGTGCGTGCCCGAGAGGCTCCGGGAGCTGCGGGTCAGCGGACCATTCCCATGCGGCGCAGGGTGGCGAGGACCTGATCGGCGGCTTCTTCGGCGCTGAGTTCACCGGTGTTCACTTCGAGCTCGGCGAACTCCGGCGGTTCGTAGGGCGAATCGATGCCGGTGAAATTCTTGAGCTCCCCGGCGCGGGCCTTCCTGTAGAGCCCCTTGGGGTCCCGGGCCTCGGCGGTGGCCAGCGGCGTGTTCACGTAGACTTCGACGAACTCGCCGGGTTCGAGCAGTTCCCGCGCGAGCTGCCGTTCGGAGCGGAACGGGGAGATGAACGCTGTCAGCACGATCAGCCCCGCGTCCACCATGAGCTTGCCCACTTCGGCCACCCGGCGGATGTTCTCCACGCGGTCGGTCTCCGTGAAGCCGAGATCACGGTTCAGCCCATGGCGGACGTTGTCGCCATCGAGCAGGTAGGTGTGGACGCCCAGCGCGTGCAGCCGCTTCTCCACCAGATTCGCCACCGTCGACTTGCCCGCCCCCGACAGCCCGGTGAACCATACGACCCCCGGTCGATGCCGGTTCAGCGCCATGCGCGCGGATTTGTCCACGTCCACGGCCTGCTGGTGGATGTTGTGCGACCGGCGCAGGGCGAAGTTCAGCATCCCCGCGCCGGCAGTCTGATGGCTGAGACGGTCGATCAGGATGAAGCTGCCGAGTTCCCGGTTGACCGCATAGGGCTCGAAAGGGATGGGCCGGTCGAGGCTGATGTTGCAGACGGCGATGCCATTGAGTTCGAGCTGTTCCGCCGCCAGTCGCTCCTGGTTGTTGACGTTCACCAGATACTTGATCGTCGTGACTGTCCCGGTGACCGTGTTGGTTCCGGACTTGAACAGGTAGTTGCGCCCGGGGAACAGCGGCTCATCCTGCATCCAGACGACGTGCGCCTCGAACTGATCCGCCACTTCAGGCGGCTCGTCGGCCCTGGCGATCACCGCACCGCGCGACACCTCGATGTTGTCAGTGAGCGTCAGCGTCACGGATTGTCCGGCGCGCGCCCGCGGCAGATCACCCTCGTCGGTGACGATCCGCGCCACCGTGCTGGTCTTGCCGGAAGGCAGGACACGCACCGCATCCCCAGGCTGCACCACGCCGGAAACGATGCTGCCGGCAAAACCGCGGAAGTCCGGGTTGGGCCGATTCACCCACTGCACAGGCAGTCGGAACGGGCCACGCTGCTGTCGCAGGGCATCGACTTCCGCCGTCTCCAGCAGCTGCAGCAGGGTGGGGCCGGTATACCACGGCATGTGGGTGCTCGGCAGGATGACGTTGTCGCCGAGCAGTGCCGATACCGGAATCGGCGTGAACGCCTCGATACCGATCATGTCGGCGAAATCACGATAATCCTCGACGATGGCCTCGAACACGGACTCGTCGTGTCCCATCAGGTCCATCTTGTTGATGGCCAGTACCAGATGTCTGATGCCCAACAGATGGGCCAGGTAGCTGTGCCTCCGGGTCTGGGTGAGCACCCCCTGGCGCGCATCCACCAGCAGCACCGCCGCATCCGCCGTCGAGGCCCCCGTCACCATGTTGCGGGTGTACTGCTCATGCCCTGGTGTGTCGGCGACGATGAACTTGCGTTTGTCGGTGGCGAAATAGCGGTACGCCACGTCGATGGTGATGCCCTGTTCCCGTTCCGCCGCCAGTCCGTCCACCAGCAGCGCGAGGTCCATGCCGCTGGGCTGGGTGCCCCACTTGCGTGAGTCCTGCTCGATGGTCGCGAGCTGGTCCTCGAACAGGAGCTTGGAGTCGAACAGGAGTCGGCCGATCAGCGTGCTCTTGCCGTCATCCACGCTGCCGCAGGTGATGAAACGCAGCAGTTCCTTGTGCTGGTGCTGCTTCAGGTAGGCATCGATGTCCGCAGCGATCTGTGCATCTTCGGAGTGGGACATCAGAAGTAGCCCTCCTGTTTCTTCTTCTCCATGGATGCAGCGGCGTCATGATCGATCACCCGGCCCTGGCGTTCCGATGTTCGCGCCAGCAGCATCTCCTGGATGATGCCGGTGAGGCTGTCGGCTTCCGACTCCACCGCGCCGGTGAGCGGGTAGCAGCCGAGCGTCCGGAACCGCACCTTGCGCATCACGGGCAACTCGCCTGGAGCGAGGGGCATGCGCTCGTCGTCCACCATGATCAGCGTCCCGTCGCGCTCCACCACGGGGCGATCGGCGGCAAAGTACAGCGGTACGATGGGGATCTGCTTCAGATAGATGTACTGCCAGATGTCGAGCTCGGTCCAGTTCGACAGCGGAAACACCCGGATCGACTCGCCCCGATGCTTGTGGGCGTTGTACAGCCGCCACAGTTCCGGACGCTGGTTCTTCGGATCCCAGCGATGCTGAGCACTGCGGAAGGAGAAGATGCGCTCCTTGGCCCGGGACTTCTCCTCATCGCGTCGGGCACCCCCGAAGGCCGCATCGAACTTGTAGTGATCCAGCGCCTGCTTGAGCGCCTCGGTCTTCATGATGTCGGTGTGAATGGCCGAGCCGTGGCTGAACGGGTTGATGCCGCGCTGCACACCCTCCTGGTTCGTATAGACGATCAGGTCGAGCCCGAGGTCCGCTGCCATCCGGTCGCGGAAGGCGTACATCTCCTTGAACTTCCACAGCGTATCGACATGCAGTAGCGGGAAGGGTGGCTTGGCCGGATAGAAGGCCTTCATGGCCAGATGCAGCATCACCGCGCTGTCCTTGCCGATGGAGTAGAGCATCACGGGGTGTGCGGTCTCGGCCACCACCTCGCGCATGATGTGGATGCTCTCGTCCTCGAGGCGCTCGAGGTGGGTGAGTTGTTCGCTGTCGATCATTGGGGACCTGCTCCAGGGACATGGGGCACCGTGAGCGCCTCAATGCATCGTACCATCGGCGACGCGCCGACAATGTACGTTGTACGGGAGAGTGACAGGCTGCCCACAGTCGTCGTGCGCCGGCTTCAGGCGGCATGCAGCCCGCGCTATGCTGCAGGGGCTGAACAGGGATGACGGCCATGCAGATTCTTCACCACGGTGCCGCCGGCGGCGTCACCGGCAGCTGCCACCGCCTGCAGTTGGACCCGGAGACCAGCTATCTCGTCGACTGTGGCCTGTTCCAGGGCGACGAAGCCCCTCCGGAATCCCCATCGCGGTCTGCGGATCAGCCGGCCTCCCGTCACCTCATCGAGGGCCCCAGCGACTTCGAGCGCCACCAGATCGAGTTTCCCCTCGACGATGTGAGGGCGCTGATCGTCACCCATGTCCATATTGATCACGTCGGTCGCCTGCCTTACCTGCTCGCGGCAGGGTTCCGCGGCCCCATTTATTGCTCGATTCCCTCCGCGCGCCTGCTGCCCCTGGTCATCGAGGACGCCCTGCGGGTCGGGTTTACCCGTAACGCCCGGCTCATCGAGGCCACCCTCGAGCAGTTGCAGGCCCAGATCGTCCCTCTGGACTACCGGATCTGGCAGTCGTTGCCGTCCCCTGCACATACCGCCGTCCGGGTCCGCCTGCAGCGCGCCGGCCACATTCTCGGCTCCGCTTACGTTGAATTCGATCTGCGTCGGGCGGGCGTGTCTGCCAGGCAGTCCGAACGCATCGTCTTCTCCGGAGACCTGGGGGCCCCCTGGGCGCCGCTGCTGCCGGCGCCGAAACCGCCCCGGCGCGCCAATGTGGTCGTCCTGGAGAGCACCTACGGTAATCGGGTCCACGACGACCGCCGCCATCGCAAGCAACGGCTGAAGGCCGCCATCGATCACGCGCTGGTCGACGGCGGCACGGTCATGATCCCGGCCTTCAGCATCGGCCGGACCCAGGAACTGCTCTACGAACTCGAGGGCCTCATTCACGATGCCCGAACGGCTCGCTGGCGCGATCTCGAGATCATCGTCGACTCGCCGCTGGCGGCGCGGTTCACCGATGTCTATCGTGAACTCGAGCCCTATTGGGACGCTGAAGCCCA
Organism: Gammaproteobacteria bacterium; assembly: GCA_020832055.1. Classification (GTDB taxonomy): domain Bacteria; phylum Pseudomonadota; class Gammaproteobacteria; order Pseudomonadales; family Azotimanducaceae; genus SLTB01. The sequence goes on along the minus strand of JAFIFL010000053.1, from coordinate 14,640 downwards.
CCGCCGTCTGCGAGCCGGACGCCACCCGCTGTCCTTCGACAATCTCTATGTCGTCGACAGCCACGACCAGCATGAGACCACCGTCCGCTACCTCGCTGGCAATCACCGCCCGGCCGTGGTCATTGCCGCCAGCGGCATGGCCGCGGGTGGGCGCATCGTCAATTACCTGAAGGCCATGATCGGCGACCCGCGTCATGCAGTCCTGTTCGTGGGCTATCAGGCCCGCGGTACGCCGGGCCACCGCATCCAGCGCGTCGGTCCGCAGCAGGGCAGCGTGACTCTCGACGGCGAAAGTCATCGTATCCGCGCCCGGGTCACCACCATCAGCGGCTACTCCGCCCACGCCGATCAGGCCGATCTCGTCCGTTTCGTCGCCGGCATGGGCCGGCTGCCGAGGGAAGTCCGGCTCATCCACGGCGAACGCCGGGCCAAGGAGGCGTTGCGGCGAGTGCTGCAGGCGACGGCCAGGCGCCGCGGCGAGCGCCTCGACGTCACCCTCGCGGAGCTCACCTGACCGGACCCGGAGCAGCACCGCCTGCCGTGAGCGCCCAGGCTTCGGTGACTGGGCAGGAAGCGGGCGCTTCTTTTCGTTATCATGCCGTCGGCCGATCCTCCTCATATGCGTGCAGGCGAACAGCCCGACGGGTCACTTCGAGCCACTGTCGTGGCGACTCGGGCAGGCACTGCACGAAACCACCCAGGAATCGCATGACCGCCTTCAAAGCCTATGACATCCGTGGCCGCGTTCCCGACCAGATCGACGCCGCCTCCTGCTACGCCATCGGCCGTGCCTTCGCGGAACTGATCCGCCCGGGTACCACTGTGGTGGGCTACGACATCCGCCTGTCCAGTCCCGAGCTGGCTGCAGCCGTCACCGAGGGCCTGCTCGATGGTGGCAGCGACGTGCACGACATCGGTCTGTGCGGCACCGAGGAAGTCTATTTCGCCACCGACCACTACCAGCTCGGTGGCGGCATCATGGTCACCGCCAGCCATAACCCCATCGACTACAACGGTCTGAAGCTGGTCCGGGAAGGTGCGCGGCCGATCAGCGGCGATTCGGGCCTGAAGGACATCGAAGCCCGGATCCAGAAGGGCGATCTCACGCCCGCGACGGCCACCGGGCCTCGGGGCAGGCTGCACGCGCTCAACGCGCGGCCGGCGTACATCGATCATCTGTTGACTTACATCGATGTGGAAGCGCTGACGGCGGCGGAGTCTTCGCGGACAAGTCCGCTCCCGGAAGGGGCGGCGCCACTGACGCGCCCGCTGAAGATCGTCGCCAACCCTGGCAACGGTGGCGCCGGCATCGTCCTCGACGCCCTGGCCCCTCATTTGCCCATTGAACTGATCCAGATCTTTGCGGAGCCCGACGGCACCTTTCCCAATGGCATTCCCAATCCATTGCTGCGGGAGAACCGCGATGCCACAGCCGTCGCCGTCATCGAGCACGGTGCAGACCTCGGTCTGGCCTGGGACGGCGATTTCGACCGCTGCTTCTTCTTCGACGAACAGGGCCGCTTCATCGAGGGCTACTACCTCGTCGGCCTGCTGGCCGAGCGTCTGCTGGCCAAGGAGCCCGGTGGCAAAATCGTGCACGATCCGCGCCTGACCTGGAATACCCTGGATCAGGTGGCGAAAGCCGGCGGTACCTGCGTGCAGTGCAAGTCCGGTCATGCCTTCATCAAGGAGCGCATGCGCGCCGAGGACGCACTGTACGGGGGCGAGATGTCCGCCCATCACTACTTCCGCGACTTCGCCTATTGCGACAGCGGCATGATTCCCTGGCTGCTGATCATCGAGCATCTGGCGAAGACCGGGGAGCCGCTCTCGAAGCTGGTGGATGAGCGCATCGCGGCCTTCCCCTGCAGTGGCGAGATCAACTTCGAGGTGGCCGACACCCAGGCCACCATCGACGCTGTGCTGGCGGCGGTGGCTGCGCACGAGCCCAGCATCGACCGCACCGATGGCGTCAGCGTCGAGTTCCCGGAGTGGCGCTTCAATCTGCGCGGCTCCAATACCGAGCCGGTGATCCGCCTGAACATCGAAACCCGGGGTGATCCCAAGCGTCTCGAGCAGGTCACCGCGCAGCTCAGCGGGCTCATTGCCGGGACCGGTTGAGTCGGGGTCATCGCCGGAGAGACGCATCCCATGGGAACCTTGATTCCAGAGAGTCGATTCGCATTCAATCGAACCCAGCCGAGCCAGCAGCGCACTGAACCGTCGCCAACAACAACGAGCCGCCACCAGCCATGACGACCGTCGATCGCTTTCAAGCTCCCGCCGACATCCGCCTGGCCGTCATCGGGTTGGGCTACGTCGGCCTGCCTCTGGCCGTGGAGTTCGCTCGCCAACTGCCCACGCTCGGCTTCGATATCAGCCCTGCACGCATCGAAGCCCTGAACCGCGGCGAGGACCGCACCCGGGAAGTCAGTCGGGAGCAGTTCGCGGCGGCCAGGCAGCTGCGCTTCACCACGGACAGTGCCGAGCTGGCCGGCTGCAACACCTACATCATTACCGTCCCCACGCCCGTGGACGACAACAAGTATCCCGACCTCACGCCGCTCAAGCGTGCCAGCCAGACCGTCGGTGCCCATCTGAAGTCCGGTGATGTGGTCATCTACGAATCCACCGTCTACCCCGGCGCCACCGAGGAGGTCTGCGTTCCCGAGCTCGAGCGCGCCAGCGGCCTGACCTTCAACGCGGATTTTTTCGTCGGCTACAGTCCCGAGCGCATCAATCCCGGCGACCCGGATCACAATGTCACCAACATCGTCAAGGTCACTGCGGGATCCACGGCCGCCACGGCAGATTTCGTGGATGCGCTCTACCGCCGCATCGTCACCGTCGGCACCCACAAGGCCAGCTCCCTGAAAGTCGCAGAAGCCGCGAAGGTCATCGAAAACACCCAGCGCGACGTCAACATCGCGCTGATCAACGAACTGGCGATGCTGTTCCACAAGCTCGGCCTGGACACCGAGGAAGTCCTGCTGGCCGCGGGCACCAAGTGGAACTTTCTGCCGTTCCGCCCCGGTCTGGTGGGCGGCCACTGCATCAGTGTCGATCCCTACTACCTCACCCACAAGGCGCGGGAGATCGGTTACCACCCGGAGATGATTCTCGCCGGCCGCCGCACCAACGACGGCATGGGTACCTGGATCGCCGAGACCACCATCAAGCTCATGATCAAGCGTGGCATGGCCGTGAAGGGTGCCCGCATCCTGATCCTCGGGCTCGCCTTCAAGGAAAACTGCCCGGATCTGCGCAACACCCGGGTGGTGGACATCATCGCGGAACTGAAAAGCTATCACGCCGAAGTCGACATCTACGATCCCTGGATCGACGCGGCCGAAGCCAAGGAGGAGTACGCCCTCGACGTCCTGATCGAGCCGCCTGTGAAAGCGGGCTACGATGCCGTGATCCTTGCCGTCCCGCACCGCGAGTTCGTCATCGAAGGCGCTGCAGCCATTCGCGGCTACGGCAAATCCGAGGCGGTCCTGTTCGATGTGAAGTCGGCCCTGCCCAGCGAGTTCGCCGACCTGCGGCTATGATGCCGATAATGAACGCCCTCCACCGGCGGGTGTCCAAGCGGTTTGCGCTGACGGGCACGGCGCTCACCGTATAGCGTCCACTGCGCGGCTGGCCCGGCCATGAGCAGTGGTTCCCGATGAGCTGGAGTGCCCATGATCGGTTCGGCAGTTCTGGTGTTGTTTGCCACAGGTGTACTGCTGTGCGTAGGGCTTTGGACCCGCCAGGACGCGCTGCCGCTGCGATGCGCCACCTTGTTGATGCTGACGGTATTGCTGCTTGGCATGTTGCTGCCGGCTGATGCCATCGCTGTGCTGCGTGAACGAGTGATGGGGATTTTCGGGGATTGGGTGAAGGACCCGTCAGGGCAACCGGCCGCCATCTGGGCGCATCTGATCCTGTTCACGGTCACGGGGTTGCTCGTGGGCCGCCTCCGGCAACACTTCGGCTGGCCCCGGGTGTTGACGTTCCTGCTGGCCCTCGCAGTGACGACGGAAGCCATGCAGTACTTCTCTCCTGGACGCCAGCCGTCCTGGCAGGACGTGGGGGCGAATCTGCTGGGCATCAGCGTCGGCCTGACGCTGCTGGCGGGACTGATGCGGCTCGCTGCGCGGCTGGGCATCGCTCTGGGCAATGGGCCCGACGCAGAGCCTACTGAACGACCCTGATCGGAGGGCTTTCGAGTCCAGGGGGGGCGGCGCTCGATCAGGACTCGGATTCGGCGGCTTCGAGCTGCCTGCTCAGGCGTTCCACTTCTGCGCGCAGGCGCTGAATCTCGGTTTTCATACTGGCGACGGTACGATCGTTGGCGCTGCGGATCTGCGCCAGTTCGCGGGCGTGAGCGGCGCGGAGCTGGGCGATGGCGGCGCCGAGGTTGCGGGCGCGCTGGGCCTGGTCCTCGCTGACGCGCGGGGTGACGCGGCCGAAGGCGGCTTCGAAACTCTGCTCGGCCTGCTTCAGGGCGCGCATGGCTCCGCTGGTGCGCAGCTCCCTGCGCTGCTCGGGAGATAACTGCGGCGCTGCGGCCAGCACCGGCGTGGCCTGCTGGGGACGGCGCAGGGGAAGGGCGCAGACATCGGCTTTGCCTGACCCGGGCCGGAGCGGGGACGGTTTCGATTTCTGGCTGGCCGCTCCCTTGATCGGGGTGGGTGGGGTGACCGGTTGCTGCGGAACCGCGGTGGTGTCGGGTTCCAGGGCGAGATCAGTCATTTTCTGGGGGCGGACGGCCCGGAAGCCTAGGCTGTTGCGGGTGACCGTGGCCTGGATATGCTGGCAGATGCCTGCCAGATTGTGCTCGCGTGGCATCCACAGCCGCAGGTTGTGCCAGGGCACCGAACACTGGCCGCGACCGGCGAGATTGATCGGCCCGGCACCGAGGTCGGGCCCGCTGCCGCTGGATTGGGCCAGTTCCCGTACCGGCAGGTTCCAGTCGGCCTGGCCGACGCCTATGGCATCGAACTGGATCAGGAACAGACACACGGCTTCCACAGTCAGACCGGCGCCGATGGCGGCATAGGCGCAGCGGACGGTCTCGCCCTTGAATGGGGCGATCTGCTCGCCGTCGAGCAGCTTGGCGCGAAAATCGTCGTAGCGAAGCTCGACGATGATCTGGTCGCCTTCGAACATGTAGATGGCTTCCGCCATGAGATTGCGCTGCCGCCAGTCCATGTTTGCCTCCGGTTCACTTCGAAACTGCGATCGCGTGCGATCATCCACAACTGCAGCCGGGTGGCTGCGCGAGGCAAGTCGTTTCAGTCGAAGTGAAGTGTAGGCGCAATGCCCTTGCCACAACGCGGTGGACGTTCACGTTCGGGTTGTGACGGAGTTGGCGGGATCGAGAAGTATTGCGGTTGTGAGCGATTTTTGTCGGGCCGCAGGGGCTCCTGCGGGAGACGAGGCGCGGAGGTGTTACATCTCCACGCCGTCGTCGAATTCGTCCGGGTCGGCGGGTTCATGCACCGGCTCAAACATGGCTTCGTAATCCATGACATTCACTCGTGGCGATCGGAGGTCCAATCGTCCACTGCAATCATGAACGTATCGTGAAGAAATGCTGGCAAGTTGATGATGCCGAAGGGGCTTTGTATGGCAGCTGGGGCTGCGGCGCCTTGCCGGGTGGGAACGGACTCGTCCGCGAGTAGCTTCGCGGCTCCCGCGGCGGAACGTTCTCGCCGCTCACGCCATCATGGGCGTGGAAGGATTGTCGTCTGCCGCGGGCGCGTGCAGGAAATGGATGTCTTCGGATGGGCGAGGTGGGTTCGGAGAAACAGGAACCCTGCCTTAAGTTTCTGATTTAACTATCAAAGTGGCGGAGCGGACGGGACTCGAACCCGCGACCCCCGGCGTGACAGGCCGGTATTCTAACCAACTGAACTACCGCTCCACAGACCCCAACGTGGTGGGTGTTGCAGGGGTCGAACCTGCGACCTTCGGCTTGTAAGGCCGACGCTCTCCCAACTGAGCTAAACACCCTCCCGTGCGGGAGACGCGCATGATACTGATTGGGTGGTGGGTGTCAATGTGATCTCTGCACGATTTTCGCGCTCCACAGCAGACTGCGTCGTGTCAGGCCGTCGGCTCGACGTCGAAGGCGATGCAGATCCGCCGCTCTTTGCTCCGGAACGGGACGGTGCCGTGATAGAAATAGGAAGGGAACAGCCACATGCGTCCGTAGTCAGGGCGGGCGTGGCGCAGTTCCGGAGCTGACTTGAAGCCCAGGGCCGCGCTGGGACGGCCGAACTCGAGCCAGCCTTCCGGTTGGCGATCGGGGTCATCGATGACGGCCGGCAGCTCCAGATACAGCACACCGCTGAGCCAGCCGTCGGGATGGACGTGGGGCCGTTCGTGACCGCGATCGTTCATCACCACCCCCCAACTGCTGAGCTTGTAGCGCTTGGGGCAGTCCTTCACGGCGGGGTGGTCGGGATCGTCCGGCAGGGCGTCCATGTAGGCGCGGACGCCCTGATGGATACACTGCTCCAGGGCCCGCATGACCGCGGGCGGGTGGTCGAGCAACTCCGCGGTGTGCTCGCCGTGCTCGGTGGAGAGGATGCCGCCGCGCAGGGTCGGATGGGTGCTGACATGGTCGGCCAGGGCGACATTGAACGCGGCCATGTGTTCGTGGTCGTCCGGCGCGGCAAAGTCGTACCCCATGAGGTAGCGGTCGTAGTCCAGCAGCCAGCGCGCCTCTGCTTCGCGTCCGGCATCCCGCAGGGCGTGGACCCGGTAGGCCAGGGCCAGGTAGTCGCGGCCACGGGCAGCTTCGCAGGCGGCAAAGACCTCGATGGCGGCCTCGGGCCGGCCGGCGCGCAGATGCAGATCGCCAAGGTTGTAGTAGGGGTCCGGGTAGGTGGGCTGCAGGCTGATGGCGCGCTGGTAGGCGTCAGCGGCCTCATCGACGCGGCCAGCTTTGGCGAGGGCGGCGCCGAGATTCATGTGTTGACCGGGATGGCTGCCATCGGCGGCCACGGCGCGCTGCAGCAGGTGAATGGCCCGCTGATGGCGGCCGGCGCGGCTCTCGATCATGGCGAGGCTGCTGAGGGCATCGGCGTGATCGGGTGCGGTCGCCAGGACTTCGCGGTAGGCCTTCGCTGCTGCGCTGAAGCGGCCTGCGTGATGGTGGGCGACAGCCCTGCGCATGCAGGCCGTCAGCGCCTCGGCAGAGAGGCTGCTGCCGGCTCTGGAGCGGGTTGCCTTGCTCGATGAAGTCTTGGCCATGCTGTCCTTGATACGGGTCGTCGGTTCGGTGCCGGTCGGTCGGATTCCCACCCATGCGCCCATGATGCCAGGACGAGCCGCAGCGGCTGAAGGCCCGTCGAAGGTCAGTGGCAGTTGGCGACGGCAGCCCGCTGGCGGCAGCCGTTGCTACCCACGACGCTTCAGTCAGCCAGGCTCTGGTTCATGTCCAGGGCAGGGGAGTCGCAGCCGGGGCGGCCGACGATCCTGGCGGGGACGCCGGCGACGGTGACGTGGGGCGGGACGTCCTCGAGGACGACGGAACCGGCGCCGACCTTCGCGCCTTCACCGACTTCGATATTGCCGATGATCTTGGCGCCGGCTGAGAGCAGCACGCCGCGGCGGATCTTCGGATGGCGGTCGCCGGAGACCTTGCCGGTGCCGCCCAGGGTCACTTCGTGGAGGATGGAGACGTCGTCCTCCACCACGGAAGTCTCGCCCATGACGATGCCGGTGGCGTGGTCGAGCATGATGCCGCTGCCGAGGCTGGCGGCCGGATGGATATCCACGGCAAAGGTGGCGCTGACCTGGTTCTGGATGAATACCGCCAGGGGCTGGCGATCCTGGTGCCACAGCCAGTGGGCCACGCGGTAGGCCTGCAGTGCATGGAAGCCCTTGAAGTAGAGGAAGGGCGTGGAGTAGTGGCTGCAGGCCGGGTCGCGGGTCCGGGTGGCGATGATGTCGATCTCCGCGGCCTTGAGGATGCTCGGGTCGGCCGCCATGGCCTCGCAGATCACCTCGCGCAGCAGCATCGCCGGCAGCACGCCGCTGTCGAGCTTGTTGGCCAGGTGGAACGACAGTGCCGAGCCGAAATCCTCGTGATTGAGGATCGTGGCGTGATAGAAGCTGCCGAGAATGGGCTCCCGGTCGACCAGACTCTGGGCTTCGCGGCGAATGGCCGCCCACAGGCTGGTGGCACCGTCGAAATCGGCGCTGGCGTGCATGTGCGCGACCTCGTTGTCGTAGCGTGTCTCGATGGCGGCTCGCATGTCGCGGCTCCCTGGCCTTGGGTCGCTGGGCCTTTGCGGCAAAGGTTGCGCTCAGCCCGGTGGGATTGCAATAGTTGCATGATAAGACGCCCTGCGTGGCGGCGCCTGCCCTGGGCCGGCCGGCTCCACTTGCATCCATGCCGGGTGGGTCTGCTATAAGGGTCCGCGGGAGGGGATGGCTTGCAGGAGTCCGGGTGCCGCTGCGCTGCAGTGGCGAGGCGGGGCCTGCGACCGGCACGGTCTCCTGGAGATGTACCTCGAACAGGGCTGACTGGCGACGTGTCCGAACCCACCCATGCTTTCCATCCCGGCACCTTCCGCACGGTGGGCCTCATCGGCCGTCTCGGTAACCCGCTGGTGGCCGATACCCTGGTGCGCATCCATCGTCTGCTCACCGCCCGCGGCGTGCAGGTGCTGGTGGAAGAACCCACCGCAGGGATGCTCGAAGGCTTAGCCGCCCCGCCGAAGCTGTGTCATCGCCATGATCTGGGCGGCCGCTGTGATCTTGTGATCGTGGTGGGCGGCGACGGCAGCCTGCTCGGGGTGGCCCGGGAGCTGTCGGTGTCGGGTGTGGCTGTGTTGGGTGTGAACAGGGGTTCGCTGGGATTCCTCGCGGATATCTCGCCCGACGAGGTGGAGGCCGGAGTGGGTGAAGTGCTCGCCGGTGCCTATGCCATCGAGGAGCGCTTTCTGCTGGAGACGGAAATCCTGCGCCGGGGAGAACGGGTGGCCGGTGGAGCGGCATTGAATGACGTGGTCGTCCATGCCGGCACCTTGTCGCGAATGATGGAGTTTCAGCTCTTCGTCGATGACGAGTTCGTCTACGAGCAGCGCTCCGATGGCGTGATCGTCTCCACGCCCACCGGTTCCACGGCCTATTCGCTGTCAGCGGGCGGGCCGATCATGCATCCCAAGCTCGATGCCATCTGCGTGGTGCCCATGTTTCCGCATACGCTCACCAGCCGACCGCTGGTGGTGCAGGGCAATTGCGAACTGGCGATCCTGATCGGTGACTACAACGACACCTCGCCCCAGGTGAGCTGTGACTCCCAGGTGGATCTGCATACTGAGCCCGGAGACAGGGTTCTGGTGCGCAAGCGGCCCGGGCCGTTGAGGTTGTTGCACCCGTTGGACCATTCCTTCTACGAGAGCTGCCGCTCGAAACTCGACTGGGGCAGCCGCCTGGGCGACAAACCCCGCGATTAGCGGGTTCATCCAGGAATTCTCCCTGGCGTCTGCTCGGTAACGCACAGAACAGGGCGCGCGATGGGGCCATGATGTCTGCCAGAAGGGCCATGAGTCCGTGGCCCGCAATCACGGGGAGTCGTCATGAACATCAGCCTGAGTCTCGCACCATTGGTATCGCTGGTGGCAGGCATTCTGATTCTGATCATGCCGAGGCTGCTCAACTACATCGTCGCCGGCTATCTCATCATTGTCGGCGTCATCGGCGTCTTCAATCTCAACGTCTGAAAGCCCGGGTGTTCCGAAGCCGGTGAAGGCTGCTCTGCCGTTCTGTTCGGAATCGAACAGAGCGCAGCGTTCGCTTAGCGTATCGTCTTCGAATACGCGCCGGTGAGGCGCGGAAATCCAGCCGACAGTCGACTGTTCTGATCGCGGCCAATTTCGGCCTGTTCAACATTGATCTGGAAATCGAAATCATGCGCAAACAGAAAACTTCCGTCATGGCCCTGCTGGTGGCAGCGCTGCTGGTGTCCACGTTCCCGGCCCATGCCGGCTTCGTCGGTACCGAGCAGATGGTCACCGAGCAGACGCGTGCCGTTTCGCTGAACCGTATCGAACATGCACTGGCTGGCGCGGAAGTCGCCGCCCAGCTCGAGGCCTGGGGTGTCAGTTCAGAGCAGGTCGCGACCCGCGTCGCGGCGCTGTCCGACATCGAACTCGCCCAACTGGCAGACACCATGGAAACGGATCCGGCCGGTGGGGTGCTGGTGGTGCTCGGCGTCGTCTTCCTGGTGCTGATCGTTCTCCATGTGGCCGGTGTCTTCAACGCTTTCCGTTGATGCTTCAGGGTGACGAAGTCGTTCCGTTAGGGAAACTGTGCCGGGGTTCAGGTGCAGTGAAAACAGTCGCGTCGGCACTGCTTGCAGTGGTGCTGAGCGGCTGCGTGACGAGTCCCGGGCAGCAGGAGTTGCTCGGGGCTGCGTCGGTTGCGGAGCTCACCGAGGTACCCTTCTTCGCCCAGGACGAGTATCAGTGCAGGCCGGCAGCGCTGGCCACGGTACTCGTTCATGGCGGGGTGGCGGTCACCCCGGAACAGCTCGTCTCGAAGGTCTACGTCCCCGATCGCAAGGGCAGCCTGCAGGCCGAACTGCTGGCCGCCACCCGCAGCCATGGCCGCGTACCCTATCGTCTTGCCGATTCACCACGCGCATTGCTCGAGGAAGTCGGCGATGGTCGGCCCGTACTGCTGCTGCAGAATCTGGGTTTCGAACGCTGGCCGATCTGGCACTACGCCGTGCTGATCGGATTCGATGCACAGGAGAAGACCTTTGTGCTGCGCTCGGGAACAGAGGCGAGGCACACGATCTCCGCGAACCGGTTTCTCAACAGTTGGCAGCGAGCTGAACGTTGGGCCATCGTCGCCGTATCGCCATCGGATCCGCCTGCCGGCGCCAGCGCGCTGGGCTGGCTGCGGGCCGTCGCTCCTTTCGAGTCCACTGGAGAGCTCGCCATCGCTGCCGAGGGCTACGCCGCGGGCGTGCAACGATGGCCCGAGGATCCGCTGGTCTGGACCGCGCTGGGCAATGTGCGTTACCTGCAGGAGGAGTTTGCCAAGGCGGAGCAGGCCTACGGCGAGGCGCTGGCTCGCGCGCCCGACCATTGGCCGGCGCGCAACAACCTGGTGTGGGCGCTGATGGCGCGGGGATGTGCCGGGCTGGCACGACCGTGGATCGATGCAGCAGGCAGTCCGCCGGCTGACTTTGCAGCCACCTGGAACCGGACGCTGGGTGAACTGGCTGAGATGGGTGACGGCGGTTGTGACACCGTGCAGCTATAGGCACGCACTACGGGGATGGGTGCTCTCGGCAATGGAACAACGGCGAGCGTAGAGCAGGCGGGTCCACGCGCTCGGGCGCAGCCGCGTGGCCTCAGTCGCCGCTGCCGATATCCATTCAGCGTCGCACGACGAGCAACAGCAGGCCGCCCAGCGCCGCTGCTGCGCCAAGAATCAAGTACCAGGTGGTGGAGTCTGTGAAGCGACCGGTGAAGGACTCCACCACCTGCTCGCTCATGCTCTGTGACGCCTGGTAGCCGAAGTACAGCAGAATGGCGCCAACGACGAGCAGGACGATGCCAATAATCTGGTTGGAGTTCATCAAAGCGTCTCCGTGCAGCAGCCGGTGCGACCGGAAGACCGGTTGGGCTGATGCTGTAGTTCCTCATGAAAACAGTTGCCGCGTTGACAGGTCTGTGCGCTGTCGCACTTACCGCGCAATCGTAGGAGATGGGGCGGTCAGCTCATGCCCATGCTGACCTGCCGGGCAGTGTCTGGGCTGCGGATTCTGTCCGTTTCTGTACTGGCCTGCAGGGAGTGTTGTTAAGCTGTATCACCGTAGCCCACGCTGGAGCAGTCCATGGGGTGCCGCGATGTCTGAATCGACGTCCGATAAAGTGTCTGGCTCAACTCCGAATGCGACGGAATACGAAGACAATCTGCTGCTCAGGGCCATCTCTGAGGAGGTCCAGGCGCGGATTTGCCGCACCTGAGATTCTCGAACCTGGAACTCGGGGCGGTCCTCTATGAGTCCGGTGACGTCATGCACGATGTCTACTTCCCCACGGACTCCATCGTGTCGTTGCTGTACGTGATGGAGGATGGACGCTCGGCGGAGATATCGGTCGTAGGCAATGAAGGGCTGGTCGGCATTGCGCTGTTCATGGGTGGGCAAAGCACACCGAGTCGGGCGGTGGTCCAGAGCGCGGGTCACGGCTACATGCTGCCGGGCAGGGAACTCAAGGCCGAGTTCGACCGCCATGGTGAGTTTCACCACCTGCTGCTGCGTTACACCCAGGCGCTGATCACACAGATGGCGCAAACCGCTGCCTGTAACCGTCATCATTCCATCGACCAACAGCTGTGTCGGTGGCTGCTGCTGTCCATGGACCGCCTCAATGGCCCGGAACTCAACATGACTCAGGAACTCATCGCCAACATGCTGGGTGTGCGGCGTGAAGGCGTCACGGAGGCCGCCGCCAAGCTGCAGGATCTCGGCGTGATCGAGTATCGGCGTGGACACATCAAGATCCTCGATCGTCCACAGCTCGAGCAGCGGTCCTGGGAGTGTTATGCCGTGGTCAAGAAGGAGTCGGATCGTCTGCTGGAGCAGCTCTCCTACCCAACGTATTTCAGGCGCAAGTGAACACAGGGACCGAATGATCAGGCCGGCGGCAAGATTCGATCGAAGTATGGTGATGTGAAAGAGGATCTGACCAAGAAGGACTGAAGGCGGATCCGGAACTCCTGTCAGGGGTGAGGGTGATGTGACTCGCCGGGCTTGGGAGCGATGCTCCCGGGCCTGGCTTGTCGTGATTCCGAAGTGATGCGCTCAGTGCTCTGTTTCGGCCCCTGGCGTGCATGTCTCGCTGCACCAGCCGTGCGACAGCCCGCCCCCGGCGCGCTGTGAAGGCACCAGCCGATAAGCGCGTTTGCAGGTCAGGCAGACACTGCCGATCAGGCACTCGGACGCGCAGAAACCATCCGCTTCTGCGGGGCCGCGCTCGAGATAGAGCCTGTCAAATGCTTCCATATCCTCCATGCAGACAAATTGCCCTGACCGGGCGGGGCCGTCAGTGCGCTGTACCGCCAAACCGCGAGTTTTGGCCGCTTTGGGGAAAGCGTGCTGCGGCAACGTGATAGAGGGCACAGCCGATGCCCGTTGCGCCGCAGACTTGCTGCGGCGCAACGGGTGGGCTGTATGAATCAGTTCGGATAGTTGTAGATGATGTTGACCCGGCGATTCTCCATGCGGGCCGCTGCGCTGGTGTTGTAGTTGACCCGGCGGGTGGCACCGAAACCCTGTACGTTCAGGCGCGAACGGTCAATGTTGAAGGTCTGCGCGAGATGGTCGGCGACGGCCTGGGCACGCTGGCGTGAAATCGTCTGTGCCATGTCCGGGCTGGTGTCGTCGGTGTGGCCTTCCACGGTTGCGGTGACTCTCGGATTGGCATTGAGGAATTCGCCGACCTTGGCGAGTTCGGTCCGGTGGGCCGTCGTGATGCTGGCGCTGTCGCTGTCGAACTTGAGCTGTGCCGCCACGGTCATGCGCGGGGACAGCGGTTCGAGCCCGGCGACATCCGTCGCGCAGTCGACCACGGCATCGATTCGCCGGTTGGCACGTTTGCCGGCCTCCGTGCTGTTGTCCGCAATGGGCCGGGCGGAGCCGAGCCCTTCTGCGCGCAGGCGTGAACGATCGATGCGGTGTTCGCTGATCAGGTAATTCACGGCGGCTTCGGCGCGATTCCTGGAGAGCTGCATGTTGTGCGCGTCACTGCCGACGTTGTCGGTGTGGCCCTGAATGACGGCCCTGGTATCCGGGTGGCGTTGCAGGAACGCTGCCAGCACCGCGAGCTTTTCACGTTCCGCCAGTTGTATGTCGGCCTTGTTGATCTCGAACTGGATGTCGAGCAGGGCGCAGTACCTTTCGGTTGCGGGGCGGGGTGGGGGCGCGGCGGGGGCCGGCCGGGGTGCCGGAGCCGGTGCCGCAGCGACGGGTGCCTCCTCGGCGCGAGGCGCAGGCGCCGGTGCGGGCCGTTGGAAGTGGTAGACCAGGCCGGCGGAGAGCATGTCGATGTCGCCCTTGTTGCCGACGGCGTCGTCCATCCGATAGCGCTCGTATTCGAGGCGCAGGCCGAGGGCATCGGTGACGCTGTACTGCATGCCGACGCCGAGCTTGTAGTCGGTGTTCGTCTTGCGGAAACTGGAATTCAGCACGTTGACCGCGCCGTCGCCCTCAAAGCCCACCTTGGCCTTGCTGCGATGCACGCCGATCTTGGAGAACACGGCCATGCGCTCGGAAACCGGGAAGAGCCCGAGCAGGTCGAGATTCCAGCCTGAAAATTCGAGCTCTCCGCGCAGGATGCCGTTGGGGTTCGTGAGGGCTCGGTAATTGAACGTGCCCAGGTCGAAGTAGCCGCCTTCCAGGGCCAGGTGATCGTTGAACCGATAACCTGCGAAGAGCTTGTATCCGAACTCCCGCTCCGCGCTCTTGAAGTCACTGGTCGTGAATCCTGATCGCAGCAGGTCGGCTGTGATGTCCGTTGCGTCGATCTTCGCCCGTGCCTGACCGGCGTTGCCGCCGATGTACCAGCCTTCGGGGTGCACTGCCGCGGGGGGGGGGGGCGTACCCCCCCCCCCCCCAGCCCC
>JAFIFL010000052.1 GCA_020832055.1 Gammaproteobacteria bacterium | reverse complement strand
TCCGCTCCGGCAAAAGCGCCTCGAGATCGGCCCAATCGCTGTGCGATTAGGGCCTTCCCACAATGGGGGTGACGCCTGATTCGAGCGATTCGCCTTGTGGGAGAGCGCTATCGCCCACAGGGCGATGCGCCGATCTGGAGGGCATCCAATGAAGGCAATACCTTCCGCTCCGGCAAAAGCGCCTCGAGATCGGCCCGATCGCTGTGCGATTAGGGCCCTCCCACAGTTCGGGCGGCCAGCCCTGCAGAGTCAGCGAATGACGCTGTGAATGCGCTCGGCTTCGATGCGCAGAATCACCCTGCCCTGGCTCTCCAGCCAGCCCGGCAGATCTTCCGGCAGCTTGAAGCCGGTATCGGCGATGTTCTCGAACACGGCCCGGGTGGGGCCTTCGAGCTGCTCGCGCTCGATGGTTACCCTGCCTTCGACCGTGACGTAATTGAAGGGTTCAGCGTTGCTGATGATGCACAGCGTCACCCGGGGATCCCGCTCGAGGGTCTTCACCTTGAGGCGATCGCCGGGCGTGCTGACCACCAGGGTATCCCCCTCCCGGGCGTAGGCCACGACGGAGCTCGAGGCACTGCCGTCCCCGCGCAGGGTGGTGATGACGGCCCAGCGATGAGCCGAGATGAAGGCATCCTGATCAGCATTGCCCAGCATGAGCGCCTCACGTCAGTGGATCGACCCGGAAGCCGAGCCGCGGAAAGTGGATGACGATGCTGCCGGTACGCTCGTGATGAACGCGAATCGCCAGCTTCTCGGGACCATACACCAGCAGCTCACCCTCCGCAGGATCCTTGCCGTAATCGTCCGGGGAGACCGCAACCCGGGCACCCAAAGCCGGTGCCGTGGCATCATCGGGATCGATCCACGGCGCAGTCACCGACTCTGCCTCCCGCGCCACCTCCACGGCATCGCTCGAAGCCATCGGCGTCACGCTGCCATGGCCCATGGCCGCCACCCGCGCCTCCCAGGCCAGCAAACGATCGAAACCGGCAAAAAAGGCTTCGGCCTCCGGGAAGTTCCGCAGACAGAACCAGAACATGTGGGAAGCCTGCAGATCCACGAATCCGGGCTCCTCGCCATAGAGAAACGGGCGCCCATCGGCCAGCTGCGAGTGGATGAGAGCACCCTGGGCCCGGATCTGGGTCTTGGCATGGGCCAGTTTGGCCTTGGCTCCCTCCCAGTCCGCCTCCGAGAACAGCGCCTGCCTGTCCTCGCGCATCCTCGCTTCCCAGTTCTCCGCCGAACTCATGACGATGGTGAGGATGCTGTCGAAGAATGCGTGATCCGACCAGGCGCCAATGCCATAGGCGATGCCGGTATCGCCGAGCGGGAACAGGCTCGGCGTCGGAAAACGCCGTTCCAGCTCGCGGGCGATCAGGTGGGTGTCGCAGAAGACATCGGCACCGATCTGCAGCACCGGAATCTTGCGGTAACCACCGGTCAGAGGCGTCAGGTCAGGCTTGGGCATGACCATCGGCACGTCCACCGAGCGCCACGCCAAGCCTTTCAACCCCATGACCCGGCGCGCCTTCTCCGCGAAAGGCGAGGCCTCATAGTGGTGCAGGATGAGTTCGCTCACGTTCCTGCTCACTCCAAAGAGATCGCGCCCGAAGGACAGACCTCGATGGCCTCCTCGGCTTCCCGGAGATCGTCGTCGGTCTCGATCGACGTCAGCAGCAGGCGTGGCGCACCGTCGTCTTCCATGGCAAACAGACGAGGGTGGTTGTAGTAGCACTCACCGGCATTGACGCAGCAGTCGAGGTCCAGTTTGAGGGTACGCGCCATATCACCAACCCTCCGCCTTGCGATCGAACTCGATCCAAAGCTCCTGGGGCGACCGGAAGCCACCGGAGTCGATGGACGGCGAGGAAATGCCGGGATGATCCTCGACCTTCGGCCGCGGGTTCACCAGCGCATTGGACAGATGGGTGCAGGCAATCACCGCTTCCTGCCGGGCCATGGCATAGCCCATGCAGAAATGCTGGCCCATGCCGAAGCCGAGATGACCGGGCTTGCCGTCCTTGTAGCGGCCGGAACGATTCTCGCGCCCCATGTGCAGATCATCGCGGAAGATATCGAAGGTGTCGGGATCCTTGAAGACCCGCTCGTCCCGGTTCCCGGCGCCGAGATAGATCAGGACGATGGCACCCTTGGGAATCACCTCGTCGTGCATGGCGATTTCCTGGGTCGCGCGTCGCTGCTGCATATGCACCACCGGGTCGTAGCGCATCATCTCGGTGAAGACGTTGGACCACAGTTCCGGATCCTTCTGCACCGCAGCGAACTGATCCGGTCGCGTGTAGAGCATGTGATACCACATGTTGGCGATGGCCTTGTCGGTGGTGTCGCCACCGGCCGCGAGCAACAGCGCCACGAAGCCCTTGATCTCCTCCATGGACATGCGCTTACCGTCGAGTTCGGCGGCGATGATCCGCGACAGCAGATCCTCGCCAGGCTCCTTGCGGCGCTTCTCGATCAGCGGTTCGAGGTACTCCCACATCTCATTGCGTGCTGCGATGCCCCGGGCAAGGTGCTCGCCGCCGAAGCCGAGTCCGGCGATGAGCGCCTGGTACCAGTCGACGAAACGGTCCTCGTCCTCTCGCGGCAGTCCCAGCATGTTAGAGATCACGCGGATCGGAAACTGGGTGGAGAACTCGGTAACCAGTTCGAATCCGCCTTTCCCGTCCGAACCGGTGCCGAGCCTGGCAATGAGTTCCCGGGCAATCATGTCGATGACGGGCAGGAAGTCGTTCAGTTTCTGGCCGACGAACTGCCCGGCGATGATATTGCGCAACCAGCGGTGGCGATCGCCCACGCCGTACTCGAGGATATTGGGGCCAAACACATGCTTGGAGCCGAATTCGTACGGCCCGTCCTCTTCGTAGATGCCGCGGGTGTAGGCCTCGCTGCTCTGGAAGACGCTGTCCACGTCCCAGTAGCGGGAGACGACCCAGCGGTTGTGGAACCGATCGTGATAAACCGGGTGGTCGTCGCGCAAGCGCTTGTAAAGCGGAAACGGATCCTTCTGAAACGCCGGGGCATCAAACTCACGGGGATCGATCTGGCGGCGCAGGAACTCGCGCATCTTGTCTTCTGCTGTGGCCACGTCCCTCTCCTTCACGCATGACTTTAGTGGGATACTAGCGTAGGCTCCTGGCGACGTAAATGACAGCGCCCGCAGCCGGAATCCCCGGCTTCAGGGCGCGATCGTGGAGCGCAGCGTTCGCTTCGCTGCAAGGGGAGACAGCCTCTGATGAACACTTTCCCGGGCCGCATTCGCGCGGCCGCAGCTGCAATGTTCGGCACCCTCCTGCTGGCGGCCTGCAGCCAGGATCCGCCGGAGCCTGAGACCGCGACCGCAAGCACCGCCCGCAGCGGCGCCGAAATCTACAGTCAGGCCTGCGCCCAATGCCATGAGGGGCAGGTCTCGCGGGCCCCCGGGCGCGACATGCTGGAAATCATGTCGCCCGAGTCCGTGCTGCGTTCGCTGACAGTGGGCGTCATGCAGCAGGAGGCCGCAGGCCTCACTGCGGTGGAGCGGGAAGCCGTCGCCGAGCATCTTACCGGCCGCAGCATCGACCTGACCGCGACCGACCCGGCTCCCCTCTGCACCGAGGACGACACCCCCCCATTCGATGTCGAGCGTCCGCCCTTCGCCAGCGGTTGGGGATTCGATCTGCACAACACGCGGTCCATACCGACAGAGGTTGCGGCATTGACGCGCGCCGACCTCGACCGGCTGGAGTTGCGCTGGGCCTTTGCCTTCCCCGACGCCTCCCGGGCGCGCTCCGCCCCCGGGATTGCTGGCGGCCGGGTCTTCACCGGGTCCCACAACGGCGACGTTTACGCCCTGGACATGGCCAGTGGCTGCATCCACTGGACCTTCCAGGCCTCGGCCGAAGTCCGCACCGCCATCGTTGTCGAGCCCTGGCAAGCCGGCAGTGACGCCGACCCGCGCCTGTTCTTCGGCGACCTGCTCGGCAACGTCTACGCCCTGTCCGCACGCAGCGGCGAGCTGCTCTGGCGACACCGCCCCGATCCACACCCCAATGCCACGATCACAGGCTCTCCGAGCCTGCACGGTAACCGTCTGTTCGTGCCGGTGTCGTCCCTGGAAGTGGTCCCCGCGGCGCGCCCCGACTATCCCTGCTGCACGTTCCGGGGCTCGGTAGTGGCCTACGACATCGACAGCGGCGAGCAGCTCTGGAAGGCCTACACCATCGAGGAGGAGCCGGCGCACCAGGGCGACAATCCGGTGGGGACACCGAACTTCGGTCCATCCGGCGCCCCAATCTGGAACAGCCCGGCCATCGACCCGAAACGCGGGCTGGTCTACGCCGCCACCGGAGAGAACTACTCGTCTCCAGCCAACGACACCAGCGACGCCATCATGGCCTTCGACATGGAGACCGGCGCCATCCGCTGGGTGTTCCAGGCTACCGAAGGGGATGCCTGGAACATGGCCTGTGACTCACCCGATGACGCCAACTGTCCCGAAGAGGATGGCCCCGATTTCGATTTCGGTGCCGCAGTCCTGCTCGCCCAGACCGAAAACGGTCGCGAACTCGTCATCGGTGGTCAGAAGTCCGGCAAGGTCCACGCCGTCGATGCCGATTCCGGGGAGCTGGTCTGGCAGACCCGCGTCGGACGCGGCGGCATCCAGGGTGGCGTGCACTTCGGGATGGCCGTGGTCGGGGACAAACTGTTCGTCCCCGTCAATGACATGCCCGACGGACGCAAGTATCCCCACCCCGAACGCCCCGGTCTGCATGCCTTGCGGGTGACGGACGGCAGCCCCCTGTGGTCTGCACATGCCCCGGACGATGTCTGCCAGGGCCGCGAATACTGTGACCCGGGCATCTCTCAGGCCATCTCGGCCACCGGCGATCTGGTCCTCGCCGGGGCCCTCGATGGCGTGCTGCGGATCCATGGTGCAGACGATGGCCGCGTGCTCTGGTCAGTAGACACCACCGCCGCCTTCCCCACCCTCGACGGTGGTGAGGGCCACGGCGGCTCCATGAGCGGCGCCCCCGGCCCGGTGGTGGTGGATGGCATGCTCTTCGTCACGACAGGCTATGGCATCTACAACCACATGCCCGGCAATCTGCTGCTGGCCTTTGGTCTGGCACCTAACCCAGAAGACGATGAGCAGGAGGCGGCCGCACCATGACCGAGATCGAGAAACTTCTGGCCATTGAGGACATCAAGCAGCTCAAGGCCCGCTACTTCCGCTGCATGGACACCAAGGCGTTCGATGGACTGCATACGGTGTTTGCCGACGAGTCCACCTTCGACTTCAGGGAGGCCCTGCGGGACCCCATTGCCGGCACCCCGCCGCCCTTCGAAGAGCATCCGCCCGTCAGCGGTCGCGAGGCCATCGTCACCTACATCACCGGGGCTCTGCAGAACGCCGTCAGTGTGCACCACGGCCACACCCCCGAGATCGAACTGACTTCGGACACCACAGCTCGCGGCATCTGGCCCATGGAGGACGTGGTCAAAAACGGTACCTTCTCGTTCCGCGGCTGGGGTCACTACCGGGAAACCTACGTGTGCACCGATCAGGGGTGGCGTATCGCCACCTCACAGTTGACGCGACTGCGGGTTGACATCTATTCCCATTGAGATCTGCAGGCGGGACTGAGCCCGTAACCGATGAGGTCCCGGGCTCAGCATCGACTCACATGCTGTAGGTGAGCGAGAGGGTCACGAGACGCGGAGGCGCCAACTGCCCCGTCATGTCACCCCGCTCGCCAGGAATGATCTTGGCCAGCGGCTTGTTCATGATCGAGGTCACATAGCGCTTATTGAAGCAGTTCGAGCACATCAGCGACACCTCCCAGGGACCAGCCTGCTGGCCGAGGGTCGCTGCGATGTTGGTGACCGTTCGGCTCGGCACCTCTGTGAAGGGCTGGTTCAGCATGCGCTTGCCCTTGCTGTGGTGGATGGTGTCGATGTTGCCGATGATGTCCCAGCCGTGAAAGGCGGGGCCGAAGTAGGTCAGGCCGACATTGGCCTGCAGCGGCGGCCCCCCATAACGGATACCTGAAAGGTCCTGGATCGGCACCCCGTCTGGACCGATGTGGCAACCGGGTCCCTGGTTGGGCAGCGCACCGATGTCCCCCAGTGCGCCATCGACCGGATGACATCCGGCATCTTCCCACTCGTCGAACTTCAAGTGGTTGTACTGGCCCGCGAAGCGCAGTTGCACCCGCTCGTGCAGCTGATAGTCCGCCTGGAACTCCAGTCCCCAGTTATGTGCCACAGCCGCATTCTGAATGGTGAAGGTGGTGGTATTGGAATTGAAAATTCCCACCTGAAGATCCTTGGTTTCGTACCAGAAGGCGGCAAAGTCAGTGCGCAGGCGGTTGTCCAGGAAATAGCCCTTCAGCCCGACCTCGAAGCCCTCGATGGTGGTCTCATCGAAGGTCAGCGCATCATTGCGCGCCTCCGGCGACAGCGACCGCAGATCAGCGGCCGTTCCCGGGTTCGAGATGCCGCCTGATTGGAAGCCGTGCTTGTAGGAAACATAACCCATCACGTCATCCGTGAAGTGGTAGCTCAGGGTCAACTCCGGTGACCAGTTGTCGGCGCTGTTGGTGGGTTCATAGAACACCTGACTTGGAGAGAACCCGAGTCCGTTCTCGAACAGGTTGCCACCGACGGTCTTCCGCTTCTCGTCCGTGTAGCGAATACCGCCACTCAGGCGCCAGCGTTCCGCGAAATCCCAGTCGGCGCTGGCGAAAACGGACCAGCTGCGGATGTCGTTGTTCCAGAGTTGGTGGTAGTTGATGTAGGTGCCGTCATAGATCTCGTCTCCCTGGAACTGGCCAGCCTGATAGGGCGAGATGCCAGGGAGAAAGCTGGATGGCAGGATCTGCACCGGCGCCTCGAGATCCCGCTCGGACTTCTCGTAGAACGCACCGACCAGGAAGTTCACCGGGCCATCGAACTGGCTCTGCAGTCTCAGTTCATTGGTAAAGGACTTCCCCGACTCGCCCTGCTTGGACACCACCACCGCATAGCTGGTCCAGTCGTAGTTGGTGTACTCCTCATGTTCATAGTCCCAGAAACCGCTGTTCAGCGTCACCAGGTAGTCGCCAGCATCCCATTCCAGCTCGAGCGTATGGAGCTGCTGCTTGAGCTTGTCGAAAAAGCGGTCATCCTCGTCGATGCCGATGTTGGCGTTGGCCACCTCGGCTGGCGGCAGAGAGGCGTTACCGCGGGTCAGCGGCTTATTGTCGGGGCAGATCTGCGTCGGATCGGGGAAGACCACGTAATGGGGATTCGCGCCGGGGCCATCCGCGCAGGCGAACAGCACCGTCGTGCCGCCATCATTGCGCTTCGTATAGGACGTGAAGTTCCTGAGCGTGGCACGGAAATCGTGAGCGGGCTCCCAGACCGTGGTCAGGCGCCCCACGAACTGCTCCTGCTGTGGCCACACACTGTGGGACGGACCACGGCTCATGAAAGGCTCGCCGAGATAGAGTGCGGATACGTCCAGAGGCTGGGAATTGTTCTTCATCCAGCCGTCGCGCATGTCCTGACCGCGCAGCGCAACGCGCATCGCCACGGTTTCACTCACCGGAAAGCTGAGCCCGGCTTCGAGAACGGGATCCTGGGTTTCGAACTCATACTGGGCCCGAATGAATCCCTGCATGGGCTCGCCGACTTCCGGGGTGATGCTCGTCACGGCAATCACGCCTGCCGGACTGTTCTTGCCGAAGTACAGCGCCTGAGGCCCCTTGAGAACCTCGACCGCAGCGATGTCGAAAAAACCGGTCTTGAGCATGTGACCCCGGGTGAATGACATGCCGTCGATCACCAGCGACACCGGCTGATCGACACCGTAATCCGCAGTCCCCGGGGGCTTGCCAATGCCACGGATGCTGATGTTGCCCCCTGCACCGCCCCCTGAGGACTCCGTGATATCCAGTCCAGGGATGCGTTCAGTGAGCTGCGAAAGCGAACGGGTGTTGTAGCGATCCAATCCTTCGGTGCCCAGCACGGAAGCCGCGACCGGGGTATCGATCAGTCGCTCCTCCCGCCGCCGCGCACTGACCATGATCTCGTCGATGACCACAGACTGATTGGCCTGTGCCACGCCCTGGGCCAGTGTGGATGGCGGCGCCATGAGCATGCCCGCCATCGAAGCAGCAGCTCCAGCCGCAAACATTGCGCCACGTGCGTGGCCACGAACCCTCTTCATCGGATTTCCTCCCCTCTTCGACTATGGATGAAAAAACGGTCTGCACCGCCGTGGCACACACTCGCCGGCCTGCTCAAGCAGGTCTCATGTTCGCGAGTATCCGGGTGCTTGCTGCATTGTCAAGCACGCATGAATGATCAATCACGCATGACTGTCAATTCGAAGCGTCTCCCGCGTGCTGCCATTTCTCGCCAGGTTTTCTCAGCACGGCACGTACCACATCGTAGGCAGTACAGGATGCACCGGCCGCCGTGGCCACGGCCTCGAAGTTCTCAGGACCCGCCTCGTTGACCTTGCTGCGCAGGGCCTCGTCCTGCTCGATGAACCGCAAAAGTCGCTCCGCATTCTCGATCGACATGAGTCTCTCCTCATTTCACATGCATTGGTGAATGTAGATTCCGACAAATCCGGGTAAAGTGCAATCGCACCCATGAATGAGGAGGAGAGCGCACCATGAGTCTGATCCGCCATCCGATCTGGCAATACGCCTGGTTCGTGAACGACATCGACGAAGCCTGTCATCAGTGGAACAAGATGGTCGGTGCCGGCCCGTTCCACGTGGTCCGTCATCACATCGCCGAAGACTTCCGCTACCGCGGCAAACCCATCGAAGCCGATGTCAGCTACGCCTTCGGCCAGGCCGGACCCGCCCACATCCAGTTCATCGCCCAGCACGACGACACGCCGTCGATCTACCGGGACATGTACAAGCAAGGCGAGCACGGCTTTCACCACATCGGCCTGCTGGTGAACGACGTGCAGGGCGAAATCGCCCGCTTCGAAGCGGCGGGCTACGAGAATGCCTGTACGCTTTGGGGTGGGGACTACGTCAGCTACATGGACTGCCGCAAGGACATGGGCTGCTTCGTGGAGCTGCACGGCGACGCCCCGGTCATCCGCGAACTGTTCGACGGCTGGAAGCGGGCCCATGAGGAGTGGGACGGCAAGACCGATCTCATTCGCGAAGCCGGCTGAACGATTTGCCGGTGGCGTCGCAGGTTCTGCGCGCCACCGGATCAACGGTACGGTCAGCGCAGGATCGGCCCCACGACCGGCGCCATGGCCGATTCGAGCTCCGGGTCCGGCGTGCCCTGGAAGGCGGACAGTAGCGCCTCGCCCCGCTGCGCCACATAGTGGCGAAATTCCGCGTGGGTGCAGATGTAGAACGCATCCGCCTCGATGGCCGCCAGCACCTGACGCCCAAGATCCACTGGGTCAGTGCCGAAGGCCGAAGCGGTCGCTTCCTCTCGCTTCGGCGGTGGCCCGCCAAATTTCTCGGGCCGGTTGCGTTCGCTCTGGGCGATCCCTGAGCGGACGATGCCCGGAGCGAGCACCGAGACACCGATCGGCGTCTTGGCCAGGTCATGCTTCAGGGATTCCGAGAGCCCCACTACGGCAAACTTGCTGGCACAGTAGATTCCCAGATTGGGCATCCCCAGCAGTCCACCGACCGAGGCGGTGTTGACGATGTGACCCGCCTCGCCACGAGCCAGCATGCGCGGCAGGAAGGTCACGAGACCGTTCACCACGCCGTCGAGGTTGACCCCGAGCACCCAGTCCCAATCGGCGTACCCGAGGTCCTGCAGCGGTCCGGGAGCGTTTACACCGGCATTGTTGCAGAGCACGTGAATGCCACCGAAGCGTGCATCCACGGCGTCTGCAGCCTCCTTCATGGCATCACGATTGGTGACATCCAGTCGCAGCAGCAGCACGTCACCACCGGCCCTGCGGCGCAACTCGACTTCGGCCCGCTCCAGCGCACCCTGTTCCATGTCCGCGAGCACCAGATGCATGCCTGCTTCGCGAAACACCTCGGCCATACCAAGACCGATACCGCCTGCCCCGCCGGTGATGAAAGCGACCTTGCCTGCCAGGTCCCGCATCAAGCCCTCCTTGCTGCTCCGAAAAAGAAAAAAAGCAGGCACCTCGTTCGAGGTACCTGCCAACAGGCTCCAGGGGAAGAGCCAGACAACTCACCACTCAGGTCTTCAGAATCGGGCGGCCAGCTCGATTCCCAGCGACCGCGGCCGGCCGAACATGGTGAAGTTCCACAAACCGGCGACGGAGTTGCCCGCGACCCGGTGCTCTTCGTCCAGCAGATTCTTCGCCCACAGGGTGACCCGATAGCGATCGCTGTTGTCGCGCCAGGACACATTGGCATCCCAGAGCACCCGTGACTCCTGCTGAGTCAGGCCAGGATTGAAGACCAGGGTCTCTGCCGTCGATTCGTAGTTCAGCGAAGTGGTGTAGGTGATCGATCCGCGGCCAGCGGCCAGCATCTGTTCGTAGCTGGCACTGCCTACAATCTGCCACTTCGGGGAATACGGCACTTTGTTGTCGGAAAGATCATTGAGCTCGCCATCGCCGTCGATATCGATCAGGAACTCTCGATAGTCGTGCTCCATCCGTGCCAGAGCCAGCTGCAGAGTCAGGTTCTCCGTCGCAAGCCAAAGCGCCTCGACCTCCAGACCATAGGCCTCCGATTCACCGGCATTGACGTTGATCGTCTCCTGGGTGGTGTTGCCGAACTCATCCGTGAACGGCAGCACCTGCGATCGGATCAGGTCCTTGTAGCGGGTGTAGTAGATGGATGCATTGGTTTGCAGGCGGTTGTCGAGAAACTGCCCTTTCAGTCCCACCTCGGCGTTCCAGTTGGTCTCGGAGTCGAAGGGCTGACAGGTCGCCAGGCTCGAACAGGTCTCGGTGAACCCGCCGGAAATGAAGCCCGTCGAGAAGCTGCCGTAGACCATGACGTCGTCCTGGATGCGGTAGTCGAGCGCTGCCCGCCAGGTGATCTCATTCCAGCTGTCGCTGAAGTTATCGTCGATCCCGAAGGTGAGACCATCCGGAATCTTGAAGGCTTCGACATTGCGGATGGTGAAATCGGCGCCGCCGCGAGACGTGGCATTCGACCGGGCATCCAGGCAAACCCCATCAATGAGGCGCCGGTCCCTTTCAGGCGTCAGGTCCGAGCAGGGGCCGCCTGGATTGGCGAATCGCAGAAAATCCTTCTTGTCGTTGGTGTAGCGCATGCCGGCACTGAAGGTCAGATCAGGAGTGATCTCGTAGCTGCCATCGAAGTAGAAGGCGTACGACTCCCGGTCCTGGGTCGCACCGGTGACGGCCGGATCATTGATGAAATCGAGGTTCAGATTGAGGAAGCCTCGGCTGTCCAGCGTGCCGCCAGCAATCAGGGGATTCTCGCTGTCCGGATCCTCCGACGGCAGGAACGTCACCAGGCTCAGCAGCCCCACTGTCGCGTAGGCCTGCATGTCGGTCTCCTCCTCGATGTAGGAGGCACCGGCCACGAAGTTGAACGGCCCGTCGAAACTCGAACTGACCCGGAATTCCAGTTGCAGGCTGTCCTTGACGGTGTTGCGCGATGCATCGAACAAGGAATTGAACGCTTCGCCCACATAGGTGTTGGGAAGGATCTCCCGCTGCTCCCGGTAGCCTGTGAGCAGCCGGAAGGTGAGGTTCTCGGTGTCGAAACGCTGATGCAGGTGGAAGCCATCGACCTCCACGCGCTGGCCGGCGGTCAGACAAAGGCCTTTGGGGTTGCCCTCTGCGCACTGGTTCGTGACGCCCGTACTGAAGACATCATTGTGTCCTGCTTCCTGAATGCCGGGGAACCCCAGCAATGGCAACAGGAAGCCTTCCCCGGACGGCGTTTCGTTCACACCAGGAATGTTTCCCGAACGGTCGCGGAGCACTTCCCACTTGAAGAAGGCCTCATAGTTCTCGGTGGGCTGCCACAGCACCTTGGCGGTGCCGGCCAGAATGTCGGTTCCGTTGAGTTTTTCTCCCGAGCCTCGGTTGGCAAGACTGAGCTCCGGCGGGAACAGATCCCTCGTCGGACGCCCCAGCGCTGCGGCCAGTCCGTCGTAGATGGGCACTGAATCGGGGAACGTTGCCGTGTCCTTGTCGTTGCGGTAGAAACCCCCGTCGCGGTCGTAGATGCCCGTCAACCTCACCGACAGCTCGTTCTCGATCAACGGAACGTTGATCGCCGCCCGCGCCTTGAAGATGTTGGAACTGACCGACCCGCCCTCGAACATGCCGAACTGGGTCTCGACTTCCGCGTAGCGCTCCATGAGATCCGGGCGCTTGGTCCGGATGACAATCGCGCCGCCGGTGGCACTCTTGCCGAACAGGGTGCCCTGAGGGCCCCGGTAGACCTCAACCTGTTCGACGTCGAACATCTCGACGAACTGGGCCTGGACGTTGGACAGCGCGAAGTCGTCCACGAGCACGACCACCGAGGAGTCCTGGGTCACCAGAATGGAGTTCTGGCCGGTGCCCCGAATACCGCCGGCGATGGCCCTGAAGCCCGACTGCTGCCCCATGGACACACCCGGCGTGATTTCCGCCACGGCCAGAATGTCATTGCGAAAGGTCTGCTGGAGCTGCTCGCCGGAGATGGCCGTCACGGCAATCGGAACATCCTGCGCCGACTGATCGCGCATGGTACCGGTGACGACAATTTCGTCGATGCCCGCGCCTCGAGGTTGCCGCGGTTCCGCCTGAGCCAGAGTCGTTCCGGGCAGCGTCATGGCCGCCAACGCGGACACGAGCCAGGGCCCGCCGCGCTTGATGGGTTTCAGTTTCATGGTCCCTCCCGATCGATAAAATCATTCGTCAGGGGGAGCCAGTAGCCCGAATGGACCTGCCAGTGAAACTGCGGCTGCACTCCCCAATTCGACTGCCATCACGCGGCTGTCCGTTTTAGACGGAACGGCACATTGGAACTGTGTCCTCATGCGCGCGTGACTTTTCGAAGTATGAATGCGGAACGGCGGTTGTCAAGTTCAACCGTGGGCGCAACGTCGGACAGGCGGGTGTCCGCACCCCGGTGCCGCCGCTCGCCTCCTGCCCCGCCGTTTCCACCCGCACAGTGCTGCCCGCTTCAGGGAACCCGTTGGCGCATGCCTGAGCGGACGACCCGAGCCAGGAACGACTCCGGGCGCGGCGGCTGGAAACGTCCCCCGAAAAAAGGGCAGGTAACCTCGAGGTTGCCTGCCCGAATGGGCTCCAGGGGAGAGCCAGACTGTCAATACTGTTCCCTGCTGGCGGCCTCTCCATGAGGCCACCAGCCGTCGAACCGGCTCAGAAGCTGACCGCGAACTCCATCCCGACGGAGCGCGGACGTCCGAACATGGTGAAGTTCCAGAGGCCGGCCACGGAGTTGGCCGCAATCCGGTACTCCTCATCCAACAGGTTCTTCGCCCAAAGCGAGACGCGATAACGCTCGCTCTCGTCACGCCAGCTGATGCTGGCGTCCCAGAGCAGACGGGACTCCATCTTCGACAGCGAGGGGTTGAAGACGAGCGTGTCGGTGGAGGACTCGTAGTTGAGGCTGGTGTTGTAGGTGATCGAACCCCGGCCGTTCCTCAGGTACTGGTCGTAGGTGGCGCCCGCCACCACCTGCCACTCCGGCGAGTAGGGAACGTCCAGATGGGACAGGTCCTCGGTGACCCCGTCGCCCGTGGTATCGAGCTCGAACTCCTTGTACTTGTGGCGCATCCAGGCTGCGCCGAGCTCGAAGGTCAGATTTTCGCCGGCCATCCACAGCGCTTCGACTTCGAGCCCGTAAGCCTCGGATTCACCGGCGTTGACGTTGACCGTTTCCTGGGTCGTGACCCCAAAGGCATCGGTGAAGGGCAGCACCTGACTGCGGATCAGGTCCTCGTAACGGGTGTAGTACAGGGCTGCGTTCAGGCGCAGGCGGCCGTCCATCAGGTCCGACTTCACACCGGTCTCGATGTTCCAGTTGGTCTCGGAGTTGAAGGGCACACAGGTCTCGAGGCTGGAACAGGTCTCGGTGAAACCGCCCGAGATGAAGCCCGTGGAATAACTGAGGTAGGTCATCACCTCCTCGCTCATCCGATAGTCGAGGACCGCACGCCAGGTCCACTCCGACCAGGACTCACTGAACGTGTCGTCGATCTCGAAGCCGAGCCCTTCGGGCAGATTGAAGGGGTGCACGTCCGCCATGGTGAAGTCCGCACCGCCACGGGAAACGGCGTTAGAGCGCGAATCGAGGCACTCACCGTCGACCACCACCTGGTTCCGCTCCGGGGTCAGTGGCGTGCATGGGCCACCGGGATTGGCACGGCGATAGAACTCTTTCTTGTCCCGGGTATAACGGATGCCGGCCGAGAACGAGAGATCTTCGGTGATCTCATAGGTGCCATCAAAGTAGGTGGCCCAGGTTTCCCGGTCCTGGCGCGCACCGGTTGTGCCCGGGTCGTTGATGAAATCGAGATCCAGATTGAGGAAGCCGCGGCTATCCAGCGTGCCGGCGGCCACCAGGGGGTTGTCGGAATCCGGATCCTCCGACGGCCGGAAGGTCACCAGGCTCGACAGGCCCACCGTGGAGTAGGCGAGCATGTCCGTATCCTCCTCCATGTAGGAGGTCCCGGCCACGAAGTTGAACGGACCATCGAGATCGGAGTTCACCCGCAGTTCGAATTGCAGGCTGTCCTTGGTGGTGTTCCGGGACGCATCGAACAGCGACGTGAAGGCTTCGCCCACATAGGTATTGGGCAGAACTTCCGTCTGTTCCCGATAGCCCGAGAACAGCCGCACCGTGTAGTTTTCCAGGTCCAGACGCTGCTGCAGATGAAACCCCTCGACCTCCACGCGCTGGCCGGCGGAGAGGCAAAGTCCGCGGGGGTTGCCCTCGATGCATTGATTGGTCACGCCCGTGCTGTAGACGTCATCGTGGCCAGCTTCGTGAATGCCGGGGAAACCGAGCAGCGGCAGCAGAAACCCTTCGCCCTCCGGCGTCTCGTTCACTCCCGGAACATTGCCGGAGCGATCCAGCGACCGCTCATATTTGAAATAGGCCTCATAGGTATCGCTCGGCTGCCAGAGCAGCTTCACTGACCCTGCCCAGACATCCGTGTTGTTGAGCCGCTCCCCCGAGCCCCGCGCCCGGGTATTGAGTTCCGGCGGCAACAGGTCGGCGGTGGTCGTCCCCAGTGCGTCTGCCAACTCGGCATAGATGGGTATCGAGTCGGGGAACGTGGCCGTGTCCTTGTCGTTGCGATAGAAGCCCTGGTCGTAGTCGTACAGGGCCGTGAAGCGCAGCGCCAGCTGGTCTTCGATCAGCGGAACATTGATGGCACTGCGAAGCTTGAAGATGTCTGAATCCACGCTGCCACCGACGAATCGGCCGGTCTGAATCTCGAAATCGGCGCCGAATTCGTCCATCTCCGGACGTTTCGTGCGGATGAAGATGGCGCCGCCGGTGGCACTCTTGCCAAACAGCGTGCCCTGGGGACCGCGATAGACCTCCACCTGCTCGATATCGAACAGTTCGACGAACTGGGTCTGGACGTTGGAGAGATAGAAATCGTCGAGAACGATCACAACAGAGGAATCCTGGGTCACCAGGATCCCGTTCTGCCCGGTCCCCCGGATACCGCCCGCCACCGCGCGGAAGCCTGACTGCTGACCCATGGATACGCCCGGCGCCATCTCGGCCACGGCCAGCACGTCGGTACGATAGGTGCGTTGCAGCTGTTCTTCCGACATGGCAGTAATGGCGATCGGGACATCCTGGGAGCGCTGCTCTCGCATGGTCCCGGTGACCACGATCTCCTCGATGGATGCGCGCTGGGCCGGCTGCTGTTGCGGCTGTGCCTGCTGCTGCGCCCAGGCTGCTGGCGTGGAGGCCAAGGCCACCCCGACGGCCAACGCGCTCAACCGACCGGCAGGCCGGGTCATGGAATTGTTCATGGACATCTGACTCCCCTCTGAACTGGAACGACTGGATCAAACCACGGAGATGGACGAATCCATCCGATTGACGTGCAGCGTGAAGCTGCAAAGGATCGCGGCTGCTCTGCGTCTGCAAAGCCGCGATGCATGGGGCAAGTCCAATCCTTGCGGACTTGGACTGCCAGCTGCGCAGGACGCTGACGAGGCCCGGCGGACCGGCGCCTCGCTACAGCCCTGTCGAGAGCCGAAGGCTCGATTTCGCGGCAAGCGGTTGCCGACAACCGCTTACGCGATCAAAGCAATCATGCTTGATTGTTATGATCGAAAGTTACAGAAACGAAACATTCAGAGTCAAGCATTGCAGGGATGTTTCTGGAGCCGCGCTGTGCGCACTGGACGTGATCGAGTCTCGTCCACCCGTCTCAGGTGTTGAGAATGAAGGCGCCGGAGCGAGTCGGGAGAAAAAAAGGCAGGCAACCTGACGGCTGCCTGCCTCAAAGGCTCCAGGGGAGAGCCAGACTCCAGGGGAGTCCACTCAGAAGCGGACGCCGAGCTCCACGCCAACGGACCGCGGACGGCCGTAGCTGGTGAAGTTCCACAGCGCCCCGACCGAGTTGGCACCGATGCGGTGGGTTTCATCGAGCAGGTTCTTGGCCCAGAACGTCACCCGATACTTCTCGGCTTCGTCGCGCCAGGTCACGTTGGCATCCCACAACTTGCGGGCTTCCATCTTCGACAGGCTGGGCTCGAATACCGAGGTCTCAGTCGAAGACTGATAGTTCAGGCTGGTGTTCCAGGTCATGGAACCGCGGCCGCCGGCGAGATACTGATCGAAGGTCACGCCCACGACGGCTTTCCACTTGGGCGAGTACGGCACCGACAGATCGGACAGATCCTCCGCGGGCTGACCGGCCACCAGAACCAGATCGAACTCCCGATACTCGTGCTCCAGATAGCTGAGGCTGAAGTCGAAGGCCAGATTGGAGGTCGGTACCCAGATGGCCTCGAGTTCGATGCCATAGGCCTCGGATTCACCGGCATTGACGTTGACCGTCTCCTGGGTCGTGACACCGAACTGATTGGTGAACGGAAACACCTGGGAGCGAATCAGGTCTTCGTAGCGGGTATAGAAGATCGCCGCGTTGGTCTGCAGGGTGTTGTCCATGAACTGCGCTTTCAGGCCCGCCTCGAGGTTCCAGTTGGTCTCGGAATCGAACGGCTGACAGGTGGCGAGGCTGGAGCAGGTCTCGGTAAAGCCACCGGAGATGAAGCCCGTGGAGTAGCTCAGGTAACCCATGGTGTTGTCGTCGAAACGGTAGTCGAGGACCAGACGCCAGGTCAGCTCGCTCCAGCTGTCGCTGAAGGCGTCGTCGATGCCGAAAGTGAGCCCGTCAGGCAGCTCGAACGGCCTGACGTCCGCCATGGTGATGGCCGGACCGGCGCGCGACACGGCATTGGAGCGGGCGTCGAGGCAGACGCCATCGATGACGCGCTGATCCTTGGCAGGCGTCTGGGCGCTGCAGGGGCCACCCGGGTTGGCGCGCCGGAAGAAGTCTTTCTTGTCCTTCGTGTAGCGGAAGCCCGCCGACACCGTCATATCCTGGGTCACTTCATAGCTGCCATCGAAGTAGACCGCCCAGGTTTCACGATCCTGCCGGGTATTGGTGGTAGCCGGATCGTTGATGAAGTCCAGATCCAGGTTGAGAAAGCCCCGGGTATCGAGGATGCCGCCAGCCACCAGGGGATCAGCATTGCCCGGATCCTGGGACGGGAGGAACGTGACGAGACTCGACAGACCGACGGTGGAATACGCCAGCATGTCGGTGTCTTCCTCCGTGTAGTGCAGGCCACTGACAAAGTTGAACGGACCATCGAAGCTGGAATTCACCCGCAGTTCGATCTGCAGGCTGTCCTTGACCGTGTTCCGGTTGGAGTCGAACAGGGACGTGAAGGCCTCCCCCACGTAGGTGTTGGGAAGGATCTCCTTCTGCTCACGATAGCCGGTCAACAGGCGCACGGTGAACTGGTCGAGATCGAGGCGCTGGTGCAGATGGAAGCCGTTGACCTCGATGCGCTGACCGGAGAGCAGGCAGAGACCGTCCTGATTGCCGTCCACGCACTGATTGGTGACCCCGGTTTCGTAAATGTTCCTGTGACCTGCTTCCTGGATGCCCGGGAAGCCCAGCAGTGGCATCAGGAACCCTTCACCTTCCGGTGTCTCATGCACACCGGGAATGTTGCCGGACTTGTCCCGCAGGAGCTCATACTTGAAGAAGGCTTCATAGTTGTCTGTCGGCTGCCACAGCAGCTTGACGGTACCGGCGAAAATATCCGTTCCGTTGAGGTTTTCACCGGAACCCCGAGTGCGGGTATCGAGTTCGGGGGGCAGCGGCGGGTTCACGGCCAGGGACGGATGGAAAAGCCCATAGAACGGCACCACATTCGGGAAGGTCGCCGTATCCTTGCTGTTGCGGTAGTAGCCTTCGTCGTAGTCGTAGATGCCCGTCACGCGCAGCGCGAGCTGATCTTCGATCAGCGGGATGTTGATGGCACCACGGACCTTGAAGATGTCTGCATCCACGTCGCCGCCGGTGAAGCGGCCAAGCTGGGTTTCGATCTCCGTATAGGACTCGTTGATCTCCGGGCGCTTGGTGGTGATGACGATGGCACCACCCGTAGCGCTCTTGCCAAACAGGGTGCCCTGGGGACCGCGGTAGACCTCGACCTGCTCGACATCGAACAGCTCGACGAACTGGGCCTGGACGTTGGAGAGGCCGAACTCATCCACGAGGACCACCACGGATGAGTCCTGAGTCACGAGGATGCCGTTCTGGCCGGTACCGCGGATACCCCCGCCAATGGCGCGAAAGCCCGGCAGTTGCCCCATGGAGACACCGGGGGAAAGCTCCGCGACGGCCAGAATGTCGTTGCGGAAGGTGCGGGCGAGTTGTTCCTCGGAAAAAGCCGTAATCGAGATCGGCACGTCCTGGGCGGCCTGATCCCGCTTGGTTCCCGTGACAACGATTTCTTCCAGAGCCGCCCGCTGACTGCGGCGCTGAGGGTCTTCCTGCTGAGCGAAGGCGGCTGGTCCAGCGACCAGACCTCCAGCCAGGGCCATGGCGGTCAGGCGCGCGGCCTGTTGCCGTCTACTGAGCTTGTGCTTCATATCCACTCCCACTGTGTTTCCACTGTTTGTGTTTATCCGGCCACGATCAGCCGGCATGACCGCAACGGTCTCCTGGTGAGGAAGCCATCGAGATGCCGCAGCAAGCGTGAGGTGCAGGTCGGGGTTCAGGCTGAACTGACCGTGCATGGCGTCCCAGGGGGCGGAACGGCCTCGACTGGCGAACAGGAGCACACACGAGGGCGCAGCCTTCGATCTGACATCGAAAACTCACAGTGCAGGTTTGGCGCTCGGACTCCCTCGCGGCGCAGCGGTTGACTCTTCTTTGGCTGCTGCGCCCATCTATAATCATTCACGCTTGATTGTTTTCGACGTTACATCCGGGAAACATCTCGCGTCAAGAACTCTTCGACGTCAACGCCAGGCTTTCTGTCTGCGCGAGACCTTTGCAGGACGCGGATCACTCCAGGACCGATGACTTTCTTGACGCGCCGCCCGCTGCTCTCGATACTGGAATTCCAGCATCGATGAAGGTAGGAGCAGACCCTTGGCCACGATCCTCGCGCACATCAAGATCTTCGCAGGCAAAGAGCAGGAATTCGAAAACATCATCCGGCCGCTCTACGAAGCCTCCCACCGCATCGAAACCAAGCTGCGCCGCTACGAATACTGGCGCGGGACGGAGCCGGGCCAGTACTACTGCCTGCTCTCGTTCGATGACTTCGTCGGCTTCATGGAGCACCAGGCGAGCGACCACCACGAGGCGCCGGACTTCCCTGCCCTGCTCGAAAGCATCCGCCTGGAGTGGCTCGATCCGGTCGCCGGTGCCAGCGATCTCACCCCGACCGAACCTCAGGAACTGCCGGCCGATGCCAGCGACCTCATGAAAGAGTACGCCAAGCATTACAGCGTCGAGGTCCAGGACTGGTGGCGCAGCCTGCGCTGAGCCGAATCAAATCGAGCCAGCGCTCATGTTCATGGACCCGCCCCGAGCTCTCCTGTATCTTTTGAGAGTTGCGCCCGGATGCCACTTGCTGTAGCGCGGCTTCGGGCCACCAGCAAAGATTGACGGGGGTTCCCGCCGGGAACCGCAGTCAGACTCGACACGCGCAATGCACGAGGATGGGACTCCAATTGGCCAGTAGACAAGACACCAAGGCAACCGGAACGCGGCGCGGTACGGCTGCAGCGAAGCCCGCTGCAAAGGCAGCCAGCCGCAGCCAGGACAGCGCAGCTCCCAAGGCCAAGCGTGGCGAAGGCAAACCGCGTTGGGCTCGCAGCCAGGCCACACGCGCTGAAATTCTCGAAGCCACCATCGATTGCTTCGTGGAGATCGGCTACGTCCGGACCACCACAACCGAAATCGCCAAGAAGGCCGGCTTTACGCGGGGCGCCGTACAGTACTACTTCCCCACGACCCAGCACGTCCTCGAAGCGTCCGTGAAGTATCTGACAGAGAAGTGGCTGGATCAGTACATGACCGCCACGCGCAATGCGCCACCGGGAGCGGACTACATCGACTACGCCGTGGACACCCTCTGGCGTTTCGTCAACGACAAGCAGTTCGTGGCGTGGCAGGAATTGACGGCCGCAGCGCGAACCGACGCCGAGCTGCGCAAGATCATCCGTCCTGCCGCCGCCCGCTTCGAGAAGCTGCGGCGCGACATGAGCCGCGCAAACTTTCCCGACTTCCACGAAGCCAGCGTCGAGAAATTCCAGCGCAACCGCGACACCCTGCGCTTCGTCCTCGAAGGCATGAGCAGCACCATCCTGACCTACGACAAGAAGCAGCGCATCGAGGCCCAGCTGCAATGGCTCAAGGAATGGTTCCACGCCAGCTGGCAGGAAGAACTCGAAAGCAATCGGGTCAAGCATCACCAGGACGAATGACCCCTCCGGGGGGGGGCGCCCCCCCCCGCCGCCCCCCCCCACC
>JAFIFL010000361.1 GCA_020832055.1 Gammaproteobacteria bacterium | reverse complement strand
CGATTGTCGGTTCGGGTAGAGTCCCGCCGCCTGCCGGATTCGGAACGTTCTGACACTGCAAGGTCTTGTCCATGAGCCAGCGCCACATCCTCACCTATCGCGGTCCCGACCAGCCGGGCATCGTTGCCCGCACCATGACCTGTCTGTTCGAGCAGGGGGCCAACGTGGAGGAGGCTGCCCAGTATCACGACACGGGCACAGCCAAGTTCTTCGCGAGAACGGTTTTCGCCGTGGAGGATGCCGATCAGGCTCAGCGCTTCGCCACCGCCTTCGCCCCCCTGGCCCGGGAGCTGGAGCTGGACTGGACGCTGACGCCGTCGGCGCACCGCATGCGGGTGGTGATCCTGGTCTCCCGCCTCGATCACTGCCTCAATGACCTGCTGCACCGCTGGCGCTCGGGTACCCTGGCCATGGACATCCCGGCGGTGATCTCCAATCACCCGGATCTCGAGGAACTGGTCGCGTGGCACGGCATTCCGTTTCACCATCTGCCCGTGGATCCCGACAACCGCGCGGCCCAGCACGAACAGCTCATGGCGCTGCTGGCGTCCCTCGATGCGGAGCTGGTGGTGCTGGCCCGCTACATGCAAATCCTGCCTCCGGACCTGTGCGAAGTGCTGGCCGGGCGGTGCATCAACATCCACCACTCGTTTCTGCCGAGCTTCAAGGGGGCGCGGCCCTACCACGCCGCTTTCGAGCGTGGCGTGAAACTGATCGGTGCCACCGCGCATTACGTGACCGCAGAGCTCGACGAGGGTCCGATCATCGACCAGGACGTGCGGCGCGTGACCCATGCCCATACCGCGGCGCAGCTCGTGGAAATCGGCCGCGACATCGAATGCGCCGTCCTCGCCCGTGCCTTGCGCTGGCATCTGGAGCGGCGGATCCAGATCGATGGCGCCAAGACGGTGGTGTTCGAGTGAGCCGCCGCCGCCGGGATCACGTTGCCGATTACGTGATCGTGGGGGCGGGCTCGGCCGGCTGCGTGCTGGCAGAGAGACTGAGCGCTGACGACCGTTGCGAGGTGCTGCTGCTGGAGCGGGGCGGCAGTGACGCCGGACCGCTGATCCAGATGCCTGCAGCGCTGTCGCATCCCATGAACATGAAGCGCTATGACTGGGGCTATGCGACCGAACCGGAACCCGGTCTGGACGACCGTTGCCTGGCGGCGCCCCGAGGTAAGGTGCTGGGAGGTTCGTCGTCCATCAATGGCATGGTCTACGTTCGCGGCCATCGCAGTGACTTCGACCACTGGGTCACCATGGGTGCTGAGGGCTGGGGATTTGATGACGTCCTGCCGCACTTTCGTGCCATTGAGGCCGCGCCCCATGGTGATCCCGTCTGGCGCGGCCATCATGGGCCCCTGCACATCACTCGGCCGGCCGCGGACCATCCGCTGCATCAGGCATTCCTGGGAGCGGCCGAACAAGCCGGCTATCCGCTTGCCGCAGACTACAACGGTGCCGGGCAGCTGGGATTCGGACCCTTGGAGCAGACCATCTGGCGGGGAACCCGCTGGTCGGCGGCCAACGCCTGGCTGCATCCGGCCCGGCGGCGGGCGAACCTTGCCCTGCGTCGGGGGTTGGTCAGCCGGGTGCTGATGGAGGGTGACCGTGCGGTGGGCGTGGAACTGCTGCGTCGGGGGCGCAGCGAGCGCATCCTGGCCCGCCGGGAGGTCATCCTCGCCGCGTCCGCCTTCAACTCACCGGCGCTGCTGTTGCGCTCGGGCATCGGTCCTGCCGCAGATCTCGGTGCTCTCGGGATCGACGTGGTGGCTGATCGTCCGGGTGTGGGACGCAATCTGCAGGACCACATGGAGATCTATGTCCAAAAGGCCTGCCGGCAGCCGGTGAGTCTGCGGCGGCACCTGAGCCTGTTGGGTCAGGCGCGGGTGGGCCTGCAATGGCTGCTGACCCGGCGTGGCATCGGTGCCAGTAATCACTTCGAGACCGGCGGCTTCATCTGCTCACCGGGTGCGGTCTATCCTGACATTCAGTTTCACTTTCTGCCGCTGGCGATTCGCTACGACGGCCGCCGCCCCGCTGGTGGCGACGGGTTTCAGGTCCATGTGGGCCCCATGCGATCGAAGGCGCGGGGCAGCGTCACCCTGAGATCGGCGGACCCGCTGACTCCGCCACGGATTCGCTTCGGTTACCTCACGGGTCCCGAGGATGCGGCTGATTTCCGTCATTGCATCCGCGTCAGTCGGGAACTGTTTGCCCAGGAGGCGTTCCGGGCGTTCGCCGGCGAGGAACTCGCACCCGGACCCGGGGCGCGCAGTGACGCCGAACTCGACGCCTTTGTCCGCGCCGAGGCCGAGAGTGCGTATCATCCCTGTGGGAGTTGTCGGATGGGCGCAGTCGACGATCCCGAGGTGGTGGTGGATCCGCAGTGCCGGGTCATCGGCGTTCGGAACCTGCGGGTGGTGGACAGTTCCATTTTTCCGCGCATCACCAATGGCAATCTCAATGGACCGACGCTGATGGTGGCTCACAAGGCTGCGCTCTTGATTCTCGAGACCTGATTC
>JAFIFL010000051.1 GCA_020832055.1 Gammaproteobacteria bacterium | reverse complement strand
GCACCGCTCAATCAGCTCCGGCAGCCTCGTCGGCCACCGCTTGCTGGGTCGGGAGCGTTGAGCTCCCCGCGGTAAGGAGGCGCATTATACATCCCGGCGGGAGGGCTGCAAGCCCTCCGACACGGGAATGTCATTTATTTTCAGAATCGCTGCTGCGGCCCCCGAAACGCGGCTCGCCGAAGCGTTGCCAGAGCCACTGGGCAGGGCCGGAAAACGCATAAATCAGGAACAGACCGAGCAGCACCCGGGGCGGATCCACCATCACCACCGCGTAGGCGATCACGGCGGCCACCAGGGTCATGAACGGCACCCGGCCCTTGAAGTTGAACAGCTTTGGACTCCAGTAGCGCACCGGTGCAACCATCAGCAGCCCCAGCCCTGCCGTCAGCAGGGCCAGCAGGAAGGCACCGAAGCCTTCGGGCCCGGACGTCGCCTCCTGCCCGCTCCCGGACGTGGCCACCCAGACCACGCCTGCGATGATGGCCGCCGCCGCCGGGCTCGCGAGCCCGGTAAACGAGGAATTGTCGTGGCGCATGTTGAAGCGGGCCAGGCGCAGCGCGGCACAGGCCATATAGATGAACGTCGCCACCCAGCCGACCTGACCGAGGCCCTGCAAGGACCAGGCGAAAACCACCAGGGCGGGAGCGACCCCGAAGGCCACCATGTCCGACAGACTGTCGTATTCGGCGCCGAAGGCACTCTCGGTGCGGGTGAGGCGGGCCACGCGGCCGTCGGCGGCATCGAGCACCATGGCGACGAAGATGGCCAGGGCCGCGGTCTCGAAGTTGCCGTTCATGGCAGCGACGATGGCGAAGAAGCCGGAAAAGAGTGCTGCGGTGGTGATCAGGTTGGGGAGCAGGTAGATGCCCCGTCGGCGCAGACGATCAGGCTCGTCGAGCGACTCCGATGACACGAACGCGTCGTACGCGCCCGGGTCGCCGTCCTCATAGCCATCACCCATGGTCGCCCCGTCGGGCTCGCCGGGACTGTGCGCGGATGGGTCGTCGTGGTCGTCGTTCCGATCCTTCATGCGACCTTCTCAGGGTCCCGGGACGCTGGTCCCGGGACCCCTGATGCGATCAGTTGATGGACTTGTCCACCAGCCGATTCTTCTGGATCCAAGGCATCATGCCCCGCAGCCGTTCACCCACCTCCTCGATGGGATGCTCGGCGCTGATGCGACGCATGGCCTTGATGCTCGGCGCTCCGGCCTGGTTCTCGCCGACGAATTCGCGGGCGAAGCGACCGGTCTGGATTTCCGAAAGGATACGCTTCATTTCCACCTTGGTCTCTTCGGTGACGATGCGCGGGCCGCGGGTCAGGCCGCCGTACTCGGCCGTGTTGGACACGGAGTACCACATATTGGCGATGCCGCCCTCGTAGAGCAGGTCCACGATCAGCTTGAGTTCGTGCAGACACTCGAAGTAGGCCATCTCCGGCGCATAGCCCGCCTCGGTCAGGGTCTCGAAGCCGGCCTGAACCAGCGAAGCCACGCCCCCGCAAAGCACGGCCTGCTCACCAAACAGGTCCGTCTCGGTCTCTTCCCGGAAGCTGGTCTCGATGACACCGGCGCGGGCACCGCCGATACCGGCCGCGTAGGACAGCGCCAGATCGCGGGCCAGACCGGTGGCATCCTGGGCAATGGCGATCAGGCACGGCACACCGCCGCCCTGGGTATAGGTGGACCGAACGGTATGACCGGGGCCCTTCGGAGCGATCATGATCACGTCGAGATCAGCCCGCGGCTCGATCAGCGAAAAGTGGATGTTGAAACCGTGGCCGAAGGCCACTGCCGCGCCCTGCTTGAGGTTCGGCTCGATCTCGTCGCGGTAGATCTGCGCCTGCAGCTCGTCGGGAGCGAGGATCATGACCAGATCGGCGCCATCGACGGCCTCCGGGACGGTCGCCACATCGAGGCCGGCCTTCTCGGCCTTGGCCCAGGAGGCGGAGCTCTTGCGCAACCCCACCACGACGGGCACGCCGGATTCCTTCAGGTTGTTGGCATGGGCATGCCCCTGGGAACCATAGCCGATGACCGCAATCTTGCGACCCTGGACGATGGAGAGATCGGCGTCCTTCTCGTAATAGACCTGCATGACCTGGATCCTCTATGACTGGTATGGCTTGAAATTAAAGGCTCACGACCTTCTCGCCCCGGGACAGCCCGGAAACGCCGGAACGCACCACCTCAAGAATGGACAGCTCGCCTATGGCGTGGATGAACGCATCGAGCTTGCCGCTGGTACCCGTGACCTGGACGGTATACGCCGAGCCGGTGACATCCACCACCTGCGCCCGGAAGATGTCCGCAGTGCGCTTGACCTCGGCGCGCTGGGCTCCCACCGCCTTCACCTTGACCAGCATCAGTTCGCGCTCGATGTGCTCGCCTTCGGTGAGATCCACCACCTTGATCACCTCGATCAGTTTGTTCAGGTGCTTGGTGATCTGCTCGATCTTGCGATCATCACCGATGGTGGTGAGGGTCAGGCGGGACAGGGTCGGGTCCTCGGTGGGCGCCACCGTCAGCGTCTCGATGTTGTAGTTGCGCTGCGCAAACAGCCCGACCACCCGCGAGAGGGCCCCGGCCTCGTTTTCGAGCAGCACCGCGATGATCCGCCGCATCAGCTCTGCTCCGTTCGCGACAGCAGCATGTCGCACATGCTGCCGCCCTTGATGGCCATCGGGTAGACGTGCTCATCCGGATCCACCGAGATATCCAGAAACACCAGCCGGTCCCGCAGCCGGGCACTGAACGCCTCCCGCATGGCGCCCTCGAGATCAGCGAATTCGGTGACCCGGATACCGACGTGGCCATAGGATTCCACCAGCCGCACGAAGTCCGGCAGGGAATCCTGATAGGTGCTGCTGGAGTGGCGGCCACCGTACTGCATGTCCTGCCACTGCTTGACCATGCCCAGCGCCTGGTTGTTGAGATTGATCACCTTCACCGGCAGCCCGTACTGGGTACAGGTGGACAGTTCCTGGATGTTCATCTGGATGCTGCCTTCACCGGTGACGCAGGCCACCACGGCGTCCGGATAGGCGAACTTCACGCCCATGGCCGAGGGCAGCCCGAACCCCATGGTCCCGAGCCCCCCGGAATTGATCCAGCGCCGGGGCTGATCGAAGTGGTAGTACTGGGCCGCGAACATCTGATGCTGCCCGACGTCCGACGTGATGAAGGCTTCACCACCGGTGACCTGATACAGGCACTGCACCACAGCCTGAGGCCGGATCTTCACTCCATGGCTGCCCTGCCCCATCAGGCCATGATCGAGTCCGTGCTGCGCTCGCCAGCCGGCAATCTGCTCGCGCCAGTGGCCGTGGGCAGCGCGATCGAGCAGCGCCGGATCCGCCTCGATGCGCTCGCGCAGCAGGGCGAGCATGTCCGTCAGCACGGGCAGCGCAGGGCCAACGATGGGCACTTCGGCCGGAATGATCTTGGAGATGCTGGCCGGGTCCACATCGATGTGAATCACCTTGGCGCCCGGACAGAACTTCTCGGGGTCATTGGTAACCCGATCATCGAAACGGGCCCCCACGGCCAGGATCATGTCGCTGTGGTGCATGGCCATGTTGGCTTCATAGGTCCCGTGCATACCAAGCATGCCGAGGAACAGCGGATCCGTGGCGGGGTAGCAGCCGAGCCCCATCAGCGTATTGGTGATGGGGAAGCCGAGGTAGCGCGTCATTTCCGTGAGAATGGCTGAAGCCTCACCCTGGATGACGCCACCGCCGGCATAGATCACCGGACGCTTGGCCGTCAGCAGCAACTCCACCGCCTTGCGGATCTGGCCGGAGTGCCCACGGGTCGCGGGACTGTAGGACCGCATCTTCACCGTCTCGGGGTAATGGTAGTCGAACAGTTGCGACGGATCGGTGGTGTCCTTGGGGACGTCGATGACGACCGGACCGGGACGACCCGAAGTGGCAATGAAGAAGGCCTTCTTCACCACCGTCGGGATCTCCGAGGCATGCTTGATCATGAAGCTGTGCTTCACCACCGGCCGGGAGATGCCGACCATGTCGGTCTCCTGGAAGGCGTCCGTCCCAATGAGAGGGTTGGGCACCTGGCCGGAGATCACCACCATGGGGATGGAGTCCATGAACGCGGTGGCGAGACCGGTGACGGCATTGGTGGCACCGGGACCCGACGTCACCAGTGCCACGCCGGGACGTCCTGTGGCCCGGGCATAGCCATCGGCCATGTGGGTCGCAGCCTGCTCGTGGCGTACGAGAATGTGCTGTACCCGCTGCTGCCTGAAGATCGCGTCATAAATGTGCAGCGCGGCACCACCCGGGTAGCCGAAGATGTAATCGACTCCCTCGTCCTGCAGCGCCCGGATGAGCATGTCTCCGCCGGATAGGCGTTCCACGGCAATGTCCTTCAATGTGGCCAAAGTCTGGCGATGGGGGCAGCGACTGCCATTGCGGCCCAGCACGGCAACGGGTGCGCGTGGCCATCGACGCACCATCCACGGCAAACGGCTGCC
Organism: Gammaproteobacteria bacterium; assembly: GCA_020832055.1. Taxonomy (GTDB): domain Bacteria; phylum Pseudomonadota; class Gammaproteobacteria; order Pseudomonadales; family Azotimanducaceae; genus SLTB01. The sequence continues at coordinate 16,656 of JAFIFL010000051.1, read as the reverse complement.
ACCTGCGCGCCCAACTAAGCGCCTGCGCGGAGCCGCATCATGTCCATTGCCACGGGCCGGGAAAAACGAGCCGGCTATTCTTTCCGGTCGAACCTCTCGCGTCAACTGCCGCAAGCCGTCGGGCCGGCCAGAACGACCACTTGTCAAAATTCAGGTGGGACAATAGCTTGCGAGCGATACTATCATTACGACGAACCAACCGTAGCTGGCCGGAGAGGCGCATGTTCCAGCGCAGGGTCCTGATGAAGCTCACCCAGCGGCTTGCGCTGCTGTTTGCGCTCGTGCTGCCGGCCGTCTCCCAGGCAACGGAAGTCTATCGCTGGGTGGACGCCCAGGGGGTGGTGCATTACAGCTCCGTGGCCCCTCGCAACATCGCCTATGAGCGCATCGACCCCGGCGCGCGGCCGCGACCACCCGCGACGCTGGCGAACCCGCAGGAAGATCCCGTCGCAAGCCCGGATCAGGCCCCTGCCCCCTCCGTCGCCGGCGCCACCCCCATGGCCACGGTCGAAGCCCCTTCCGACGACGAACTCGGGCTCAGCGAGGAGCAGCGGGAGCGCAGAGCCGAACTCCAGGCCGAGGCCGAGAGCCGGCGCGCGCGCCTAGAGCAGGAACGCCGCGATCAGTGCCAGCGCGCGCGTCGCCAGTATGAGGAACTGACCACCCACACCCGGGTGCGCATCCGCGACGACAGCGGCCGCGAACGGCTCCTGAGCGAAGAGGAACTGCAGACACGCATCGCTGCGGCCCGCGACGCCATCGTCACGAACTGCGACTGACGCCGGGCTCGATCCAGATCAGGCTGGCCTGACGACCAGCCCTGTCACCATCACGGCGGAAGGAAAACCAGCGGTCGGCATCCCGCAGGCAGTCTTCGTTCCCACCCATGATGTCCGTGACCCCGGCCGCCAGCAGGCGGACCCGCGCCAGGCCATAGAGGTCAGCCCACCAGCGGTCGCCCCGTCCTCTCGCGAAACAGTCCGCCAGTGCCGCGGGCGATGCCGACGTTGCCGCCCCGGCGAGGAACGCCGAGCGCACTTCCGGGCCCACCTCGAAGCTGTCCGGACCGATGGCCGCACCGAACACCGCTGACACCTGCGCCGGCTGCGCCTCGAAATGGGCCAGAGTGGCTTCGAGGACGCCCGCCGACAACCCGCGCCAGCCGGCATGGGCCGCAGCGACGCGCTCACCACGCCGGTCACAGAACAGCACCGGCAGGCAATCGGCAGTGAGCACAGCGCAGGCCACGCCAGGAACCCGCGTGGAGACGGCGTCTGCCGCCGGCAGCGCGACGGCCGGTGCCCGACCGGCCTCGTGGACTTCGACTCCGTGCACCTGCTTCAGAAAGGCTATCCGCCCCACACCCAGTGCCTTGCGCAGCTGATTCCGGCGCGCAGCCACAGCTGGCGCGGGTGAGCCGTCCGCGGCCCGCCCGGCGCCGAGATCGAAGTCGTCACCGCCCAGGGTGGCGCAGGCCCGGACGCCGGCTGGCAAGCTGAAGCGATCATCGAGCCGGCAGATTCTCATGCCGGCCCTGCCTTCGACGCCTCCAGCTCCCGGTCCGCACGGAGGGTCGACAGCAGGTACCCCATGTCCTCGGGCAAGGCGGAATCAAAGCTCAACTCGCGGTCGTTTTCGGGATGAGCGAGCACCAGCCGGGTGGCATGGAGGGCCTGCCGGCTGAAGCCACCGAGGGCAGCAGCGAGTGCAGGCAGAGGAGATCGGGGCAATCGGCCCTTGGCGCCGTAGAGCGCGTCGCCCACCAGCGGCAGTCCCTCGTGCCGCAGATGCACCCGGATCTGATGAGTCCTGCCTGTCTCCAGCCGGCAGCGCAGCAGGGCATGGGCGCGGAACCGCTCCTGCACCGCCACATGGGTCACGGCAGGACGGCCATTGCCTACCACGGCCATGCGCAGACGCTGACGCGGATCGCGGCCGATGGGAGCATCGACCCGAAAGCCACCGGCAGGAACGCCCTCTACCAGAGCCAGATAGACCCGGCCCATGCTCCGAGACGCCAGCTGTCGCACCAGATGCCCATGGGCTGCCGCTGTCCGGGCCACCACCAGCAGGCCGGAGGTGTCCTTGTCCAGCCGATGCACCACGCCGGCACGGGGCACCGCTTCGAGTTCCGGAAAATGATGCAGCAAGGCATTGACCAGGGTGCCGCTCGGATTGCCGGCGCCGGGGTGGACCACCAGCCCGGCCGGCTTGTCGATGACGATCACGGCAGCATCCGCATGCACCACGGACAGCGGCAGCGCCTCGGCTGTCCACTGCTCGGCCATCACGGCCTGGGCATCCACCCGCACCCGCTCGCCTCCCAGCACGCGTCGCCGCGGGGCAGCGGGCTCGCCGTCCAGCAGAATCTGCCCCTGCCGCAGCCACTGCTGCAGCCGCGACCGCGAATGCTCGGGAAACAGCAGCGCCAGGGCCTGATCGAGGCGCAAGCCGTTGCTGCTGTCGGGAATCACGCCCGCAAGCGTCACCCGCTCTCCGGTCGGGCCATCGTCCTCTTCAAAGGCCAGTCCGTCGTCGTCCGGGAGGTCGGGTTCACTCATATTCATGCCCTGTCCTGCTTGATGCCTGGGAAATGGCCCCGGAGAATCGGCCGCTGCCGACAGCGGCTGGCCAGCCGGGCTGCCATGGTGCCCGAGCGGGCTCGCTGACGCATTGGGCTGCGGGCCGCTCCTGTGTTTTAATGCCACGCGGCCGTGGGCACAACGTGCGCCGATCGCCATGCATTCCACTTGAATCCAATGAGGCGAACCGTTCTTGTCGATCCGCCGTGTTCTGATTGTCGCCGTAGTCTGCGCCCAACTCGCCGCCTGCTCCTGGATGCCGTTTTTCGGCCGGGACCGGGACGCCGAAGAGGTCACCAGTGAGCAGGTCCTCTATCAGGCCGCTCAGCGCAGCCTGCGCTCCGGCAACTACAATAATGCCATCGCCCAGCTGCAGCGCCTGGAAGCCCAGTTTCCCTTCGGCCGGTATGCCGAGCAGGCCCAGCTCGAACTGATCTACGCCTACTACATGGCGTTCCGGCCTGATGCGGCCCGCAGCGCCGCCGACCGCTTCATTCGACTGCATCCGCAGCATGCCAACGTGGACTACGCCTATTATCTGAAGGGCCTCGCCGCCTACGAGCAGGACCGGGGCTTTTTCGACCGCTTCGTACCCACGGATCTCGCCGCCAGGGACATCGGTGCCGCCCGCGAGAGCTTCGCGGACTTTGGCCAGCTGCTGGCCCGCTATCCGGCCAGCGACTACGCGCCGGATGCCCGGCAGCGGATGATCTACCTGCGCAATCTGCTGGCCCGCTCGGAGATCATGGTCGGCCGCTACTACCTCAGCCGGGAAGCCTACGTTGCGGCCGTCAATCGCGGCCGCAACGTGGTGGAAAACTATCCCACCACGCCATCCGTGCCCGACGGGCTGGCCTTGATGGTCGAGGGCTACCTGAAGCTGAATCTGCCCGAACCGGCCAACGATTCCCTCCGCGTCCTGGTGGCCAACTACCCGGACTTCGAGGCCATCGACGCTGACGGCAATTTCCGCATCTCCCAGGAGGTGCGCAACCGGGACCGCTCCTGGATCAACATCCTGACCCTCGGCGCCCTCGATCGACCGGACACCCCGCCGATCCTCGAAGTCCGCATTCCCGAGGACCAGCCGCGCTCGGACTCCGGCGGCTGACCATGTCCCGGCGCCTCGGCCAACGGGATGTCCGGGGCAGCGGGGTCGGGCTTGCCAGGAGCAACCGGATGCGCCGACAGCGAGGCCGGTGACCATGGCGCAGAACCACAGCCCATCCCACCAGGAAGTCCTGAAAGTGGTGGCCAAGCAGCAGCGCCGCCAGGCCGCCACGCTGCTGCGCATCTACAACTACTACCGCATCGTGGTCGGCATCTCGCTGCTGGTCATCTTCGTCCGCGAGATCGGCGAGCGCCTGCTGGGCACCCTGAATCCGGACGCCTTCCTGATGACGGTGCTGGCCTACATCGGCGCCAACATCTTCATCGCCATCGTATCGCTGCTGATACCGCGCCGGTTCTTCGATCGCCCGACCATCGGCTTCATCATCGTCGCCCTCGATACCGTGGCGCTCTCACTGCTCCTGCACTTCTCGGGCGGCGTAACCAGCGGCCTCGGCACCCTGATCATTGTCGCCATAGCCGCCGGCGCCATCCTGGTCCCGGGGCGGATCTCGACCGTGCTGCCGGCCATCGGCACCATCCTGGTTCTCTACGAGGAGTTCTACCTTTCCCTGCTGCCTGCGGCTCCGCCACCGGACTTCTTCCACGCAGGGCTGCTCGGCGCGCTGTACTTCGGCACCTCCCTGTTCATTCAGAGCCTCTCGCGTCGCCTGCAGCGCTCCGAGGTGACCTCTCTCGAGCGCGCGGCCGAAGTCCAGGCGCTGGAGCGTCTGAACCGGCTCATCGTCCAGCGCATGCGCACCGGTATCGTCGTTTTCGACAACGCCGGCCAGACCCGGCTCATGAACGAGGCCAGCCGCGCCCTGCTGCGGCTCGACGGCAGCCAGGGCAACACCCGCCCACTGCCCCAGCCGCTGCTGGCACATTTCGGCCACTGGCAGAAGGACGGCGAATATCGCCCGGAACCCTTCCGCAGCGAGCCCGGCGCCAACGAGATCCGCCTGAGCTTTGCCCGCCTGGCCAGTCAGCCGGACAGCGAAGTGGTCGCATTCATCGAAGACAACACCGAACTCACCCAGCAGGCCCAGCAGCTCAAACTCGCGGCACTCGGCCGCCTGTCCGCCAGCATTGCCCACGAGATCCGCAACCCGCTCGGTGCCATTTCCCACGCTGCCCAGCTGCTGCGGGAGTCGCCGGCCCTCGACAAGGCCGATCTGCGCCTCGCGGACATCATCCAGACCCACTCCAAGCGCATGAACCAGGTCATCGAGAACATCCTCGAGCTGTCCCGCCGGCGCAATCCCGAGCCACGGCTGATCGGCATGCGGGAATGGCTGGACGAGTTCGTCCTGCGCTTCCAGGAAGGTCAGGAGCATCCCGCCGAGTTCGACATCACACTGAAGCCGGAGGACGCGAAGGTTCGGGTCGATCCACGGCAGATGGATCAGGTGCTCACCAATCTCTGCGCCAATGCTGCCCGCTACAGTGAGCAGCGCACGAAACGGCGCACAGTGTGGCTGAAAGGGGGCCTCGACCCGGTCACGGCGCGCCCCTGGCTGGACGTGATCGACGATGGGCCGGGAGTCGATCCCGCTCAGCTCGAACACCTGTTCGAACCTTTCTACACCACCGAGGAGACCGGCACCGGCCTGGGGCTGTATATTTCCCGTGAGCTCTGCGAAGCGAACCAGGCCCAATTGAGCTACCTTGCCCGGCAGGATGGCGGCAGCTGTTTCCGCATCCACTTTCCTCATCCGCAACGGCAGACGGCGTTAGACCATGAACGATAAGCGTGTATTGATCGTCGACGACGAGCCCGACATCCGTGAACTGCTCGAAATCACTTTGGGCCGCATGGGACTGGTCACCGAGAGCGCGGCCGACCTCTCCGAAGCCCATGCCCAGCTCGACGCCCACGCGTTCGATTTCTGCCTGACGGACATGCGGCTGCCGGACGGCAACGGCATCGACCTGGTCCGCCACATCACCACCGAGCATCCGGAAACCCCCGTGGCGATGATCACCGCCCACGGCAGTATGGATTCCGCCATCGAGGCCCTGAAGGCCGGCGCCTTCGACTTCGTATCCAAGCCGGTGGACTTAGCCCAGCTGCGCAACCTCGTCGATCAGGCCCTCAAGCTGCAGCCCATGAATGACCTGCCGGGCAGCGGCACCCGCCTGCTCGGCGAGTCCGTCGCCATGCAGAGGCTGCGCAAGCAGGTAGCCAAGATGGCCCGCAGCCAGGCCCCGGTGTACATCTCCGGCGGTTCCGGCAGCGGCAAGGAGGTGGTGGCGCGGGCCATACACGAACAGGGGCCGCGGGCCATCGGCCCCTTCGTCCCCGTCAACTGCGGGGCCATTCCCAGCGAGCTGATGGAAAGCGAGTTCTTCGGCCATCGCCGGGGCAGCTTCACGGGTGCCACCGGCGACAAGGAAGGCCTGTTCCAGGCTGCCAATGGCGGCACCCTGTTCCTCGACGAAGTGGCCGACCTGCCGCTGCCCATGCAGGTGAAACTGCTGCGGGCCATCCAGGAAAAGGCCGTCCGCCCGGTAGGTTCCCAGCAGGAAACCGCCATCGACGTGCGGCTGCTGTCCGCCACCCACAAGGATCTCGCCCGACTGGTGGAAGCTGGCGACTTCCGCCAGGACCTCTATTACCGCATCAATGTCATCGAGCTGAAAGTGCCGAGCCTCAGGGAACGCGCAGAGGACATCCCCCTGTTCGTCGCGGAGATGCTCGCCCGCCTCGCCCGAGAGTACGGCGGCGAGCCGCCGGAAGTCTCCCCGGCCGCCATGGAAGCCCTGAAGGCCTACAGTTTCCCCGGCAACGTCCGCGAGCTCGAGAACATCCTCGAGCGCGCCTACACGCTGTGTGACGACGACTGCATCGAAGCAGACGATCTTCAGTTCAGCCCCGCCGCCCAGGCGGGAGACGCCGAACGCTACCTCGACACCTCCCTGGAACCGCAGACCTCCGCTGCCCCCGCAGCGGAACCCGGCCAGGCCATGCCCTCGCCGGACGACGGTTCCCTCGAGGACTACCTCGAGTCCATCGAGCGCCGCAAGATCACCGAGGCGCTGGAAGCCACCCGCTGGAACAAGACCGCCGCCGCCAAACGCCTCGGCATCACTTTCCGCGCCCTGCGCTATCGACTGAAGAAACTCGGGCTGGAATAGCCCCCCCCTCCTGTGGGAAGGCCCTAATCGCAAAGCGATTGGGCCGATCGCCAAGCGACCTGCAGAAGCTGATGCCAAAACCCCGCTGAACGCCTTCCAGATCGGCGCATTTCGTGCGACGCATTTCGTTCCAGGCGAAATGCGCCCACAGCTCCATGTCAGCCCGATCCCACGCCAGCCGGAGCGTCAGCTCACAGCGATTGCAGCCTGAGCGTGCAGACTCCGGGCCCGTTCATGATCAGCCTCACCGTTCACAAAGGGAGGACGCTGACATGGCGATTCGCGGCTATACGCTCATCGAACTGCTGGCCAGCCTGGCCGTGGCGGCATTGCTGGCCACCTTCGCGCTGCCGAGCGCCCAGCGCCTGATCCATGAGATACGGGGGGAGACAGCCATTCACGCGGTTCGCGGCGGGCTGGCCTACGCGAGGGCCTCCGCAGCCACTCATGGCCGACCCGTACTGCTCTGCCCGCTGGATGACAACGATGAATGCAGAGGCGACTGGGCCGAGGGCTTCTCCGTCTTCGTCGATCTCACCGGCAGCGCCAAGCGGCATCCGGATGCACCCGTGCTAAGACACTTCCCGCCGCTGGCCAAGGGTGCCTCGCTTCGATTTGCGGCCTTCGGCACGGGTCGCTACCTGCGCATGCTGCCCAACGGGCAGACGGCATGGCAGAACGGCCGCTTCGAGTACTGTCCGCCGGCGGGCAGCGGGGCGTCACCTCGGGTCCTGGTGGTCAACGTCCATGGCCGCGGCAGAATCGTCCAGCCAGAAGACATCGACCCGCAGCGCAGCCGCGGACCGCATCGTGCGGTGCCTTGCTGAATTCAGGGCCGGATGCCCAGTGCGGGCGACCGGCCCTGGCCATCAACGCAGCTCCCGCCAGGAGTGACGGCCAATGTCGAAGCTGCCGCGCTCCGTCACACTCTCGATCTGTCCCGTAGAGCCTGAGAGGAACTTGAATTCCCGATCCCCCGCAGAAAGGATGGCCGGCTGAGACAGCAGACCGATTCCAGGTGGCAACTGCCCCGATGGCGCCACCCTGATCTCCTTGCCATCGATGGTCACGGTGATCATGTCGGCGTCATCGAACAACCCATCGCCATCGAGGTCGAAAACCGGCCGCTCGATGCGAGCACCGGTGAAAGCGTCGAGTTCCATCAGCCAACTGGACCCACCTAGATCACAGGCATTCGGCGATGGAATCAAGGTGGTGAAGATGATGCGCCCGCCGCGGAGAATGGCGCGTTGGGTGACTCGCTCGCCAATGGCTCCGTCACCGTCGCGATCCTTTTCCAGGAGCAGATCCAGGAGCCAGCCGTCGGCACCGGCCACTTCAGTATCCGAAACGACCCGCAGATCGCGGCCGAACTCGCGCACCTCGGCCAGAATGTCCTGCTTGGTGAATCCGCCTCTCCCACGCACGCGCACACCTCTGTCGACAAGGCCGTAGAAGGTCTGCACGTCAGGGTTGCTGCCTACGATGTTGTCGCCAGTGCGGAAGAAGGCCCCTGTCCCGAAGAACAGCATGATGTTGCCATCCTGGTTCCGGCCACCTTCCGGCTGGGCCGTAATGGGCTGCACTTCCCCGTTCGGGCCCTGCACGATGGCTAGCGGACGGACGATGTCATTACCTTGAACGCGGTCCTTGAGGAAGCCGGGCGCACCCCAGTTGCGGGTGTCATTCTGGTTGGACGGCACCAGATCGAAACGCCAGAGCCGCCCTTCCATGTCGCCGACGTAGATCCGGTTCGCAATCGTATTGCCTGTCGTATCGAGCACGAGTGGCGACCCCATTCCCGCGGTCTCTTCACCCGTATCGAAGCTGTGAATGACAGCGCCAGTTTCGGCGTCGAGCACGAAAACGCGTCCGGTCCCACCATTGTTGTAGCCACTGCTGACGATCACTCCGAACTTGCCGGTGGGCAGCGCCACCACCGAGGGCTGTCCGATCGTGACCCCGAGGTGGCGGTGGCGGAACTCCCAGAGCACGTCGGTAGCTGAGAAGTTCTTCGGATCGCTGACGTCGAGCATGAATACACTGCGGCCGCCCGCGCCCGTCGTGCCCGCAACCACCTTGCGCCAGCCCTTTGTGGAACCCAGCCAGGCATCAGCTACCCGCGGCGTGCCGTCCACATAGTAGCGGTGGACGTAGTCGGGTTGCGTCAGCCGATAGAGATCCTCGTAAATGCCTGCCGGCACATAGGCAAAGACCTCCCGCCCACCGAGGCCCTGGTTCATGCTGTCCTCATCCACCCGCGCATCGAAAGCATGCAGCATGCCGTCGTTGGCACCCACCACGACAAGCGGCACCCGATCGAGGTTATCGCTCAGGAAATCGAGGTAGTCGGTGCCGACTTCCGTGGGGAAAGCATCGTTGCGGCCGAGCACGACGTAGCCGAAATTCTGTCTGCCGATGAATTGAGGATTCGAATTGACGATATCTCCCAGCACGCTGTCGCGACGGCGGAATGGCAGCGTCTGATCATCAGGCCGGAGTTCCAGGCTACGGTCGCCCCGCAAATACTCCAGACGATCCATATCGACACCATCCGCGATCTCTTCCGCCGAGAGGTCCTCCCGAAGCTGTGCGAGCTGCGTGGTGTCGAGCGCGTCATGACTGAACGGAATGCCCTTTCTCGTGATGGCCGTCGGATTCTCGTTCGTCGGAACTGGAAATTCCCGGCTGGAGAAGATGCGGCGCTGCCCCGGCAGCTGGGCATCGAGCCGCGTCGCGGCGTTCCAGATCGGCTGCGGTTCAACCTCACCACCAGGCGTAATGCCGAAGGCCAGCAACTCGCCACTCCAGCGCTCGCTGCTGAAGCGCGCCTGATAGATGGCGGTATCGGCATCGAGCCGGGTGGAGTTCGTTGTCACCGCGGCCGCTGACGCTGAAGTGACGAGGACTGAAAGGAATGTGTCCGCAAGTCCCTGTTCCAGCTCGGATGGATCCGTGGCGAGGAAATAGTTGTCCGGCAGACCATCCCCCGCCGAGTCCCAAAGCTCCTGTCGAGCAGGCGTGCTGTCACCTTCGCTGCGATCGAATCCGCCCCACTTCGCCGCGAGCAGCAACGGATCATCAAGCAATTCCGCATCGCCCCTACCCAGCGGGTAGGTGACGGATGTCGCCGGTTCGGCGACATCGCAACGATTGGCACCGCCGCAACTCAGAACGCCCGTCAGGTCGTCATAGACGTAGTTGTTGATACCCGAGTGGGCGTGATACCCGTCGAAGGTCGTACCGTTGATGATATAGCCGAATCCTGCAGATCGGCCGCTGGAGTCCGCCCAGGTTCGGGTCGTCACCGTGATCTGGTCGGCCGTGATTTTGTAGGAGAGCGTGCCATTCATGTCCATGTCGAAGTCACTGCCCCATTCATGGACGTCCCACTGGATGAAGAACGATCCCGTTCCCGCCTCGAGGTCCTGCTCGATCATCCTGAAGTCCGCGAGAGCGCAGCGCAGGCCGCCATCACCGGTGTTCTCACAGGCTGGCAGGATCGTCACCGCCGGATCACTCGATCCCGGTCGCGGGATTTCGATCCGCGGTACTGCAGGCGCCAGGGACACTCCAAGCGTCCTGACATTGACGTCAACCGACTGCCCCGCGCTGTTTTTCAGATCATTGCGAATGGATTGCGTATGAGCGAAGTAGGCGAGTCCCGCAATGTGATGGGTGCCATCCTGGTTCGGCGCCTCCGGACAGATGCCGATCGCGCCCGACAGCGCACCGAGCGTCTTGCCGGTGCAGATGGCGTCGGATCCTCCCATGAAGAACTGGTTGCCATGCAAGCCCTCGCCCTTGCCAACGGCATCGGTCCACTTGCTCGCAGAGCCGAAATTCGGAAGATCCGCGCCGCCTGCCAGCTGGTTGCCATCGAATGAAGTCACGCTGGAGTTGAAGTTGACGATATGAACCGGCGCGCACCAGTTGTCGTTACTGAGACAATCCTTCCATTCAGGCGACTCCAGCCCCGCAATCTTGTCGGTCCCGGCCACCCGGAACGCCGACTGGGGTTGTTTTCCGGCAAAATACCGTAAACTTTCCAGGAACATCTCTGACTGGGGATTGCCCCAGTTCATGCACCGTCCATCGACCATCTGATCCTTGCGAACCCCGACGCCGCAGTCGTCACCGGCGCCGCTGTACAAACCCGTATCGTGGTTGTAGCCGAACAGGCGCAAGACATCGAGCGACCGGATGATCGAGCCCGTGGTGGGCGTGACGAACTGTCCAGTGAGGGGGTTGATTTCGTCACGGAACGAGGAGACGTTCTTGCGCAACGTACCGCCCGAAAGGTTCTTGCTGTAGCTGCCGGTCATCAGACCGAAATCCATGTTCCCATCTTCACCGAATCGCTGAAGTACGCCGATGGGTTTGAGGCTGCCCCCCACGTAGCGCTTGCAGTTCTCATTGCCAACGAGCCCGTCGACACACGCCTCCACGCGCGCATGGTAATTCGCTTCGCCCAAACCGAACCGCGATCGAAGTGGATTGTCGGCATTCGCCGCCAATCCGGAAGCTACCAGGTCATTACCGTTGCTGAAGTTGAGCCCACCCACCCGCATACTGTTGTGGCCGGTCCGGTTCTGCTCCTCCGCCCACTGACACTGCCAGCGCTCGTTCGCGGTCCAGAGCGAATAGTCGCCCCTGGCCACCCTGATCAGCGGTGGATCGGTGACGTTCTGAGATTCCCGGGTATTTGAGAACGTGGTGTTGCAGAAGCTCACGCCCCGGCGCGAATGGTTGACGAGGCTCCAGTCGCTGCGAGTCGAGCCGACGCCTGTGCTTCCAGTGATCTGCACGCGGACGTCCCGATTGCTTTCATTGAACTCGATCACGACGCCACGCATCACGGCTGTTGTCGGTGAGGATGCACTCCGAATCACCACCTGGTCGCCCAGGAACACATCATTTCTGGACGTCCACCCGGTCCTGAACGTTCGCCTCGATGTGTCTGCATTACGGCTCCCGCTTGGGATGGTCACGCTGGTGGAACTGGTCGTCGTCGTCGCCGGCGGCAGCGTGAACGGGGTCAGCCGATCGATGTCATCGTTTGCGTAGTGGCGTACCCAGGCATGGGCATCGTTGGGAAGGTACGTGCGTTCAAGAACGGTTCTCGAGGCCGAGTCGATGTGCCGCAAGCCACCGTAAAGTGCCTTGCGGACCGTATCGATACGGGCCATCGCCACCCAATTCAGGAAGTTGCCGCTCCACTCCCCCGAGCAGTACTTGTCTTCGGTCAGACGGGACGGACTGAAGATGCCCTCTGACGCGTCGTACACGTAACACTTGAAGGAGTCGAAGTAGCCGAAGTAGTCGATCGCATGTACATAACCGGCATCGATGCTGCCGTCGCCGGTACGATCCGAATGCGAATCGTAAGCCGCAAAGTACAGCTGATTGTCGTTGGACACATTCAGCATCACCTGCGGATTCACTGAGGAGGACAGGAAAAGCGGAATCTGGGAAATGACCACTTCCTCGACTGACGGCAGCTCCGGCTCTTCGCCCGTGTCCGGAGGCGGCTGAACGGGACCGGTATCCGAATCTGGCGGGCCGTCGTCATCTCCCGGCGTGAAGCGCAGAACGACCTGGCCGCGGGCGCCCGCTCCGCCATTGAAACGCTCGTCCCTGTCCAGGCTGACGGCACCACCACCACCGCCACCTGGGGCCAAGCCAGGGTGGCCAGCACCGGACTGGCCACCGACACGCCCTGAGCCACCGGCGCCACCCCCGCTGACCGCTTCACCACCGTTCGGAGCGTTGTCATTGCTTCCCGGATGCCCACCCCTGCTGGGTCCGGCGGAGGAACCGCCACCGCCACCATGACGCTGGTTCCCTGAACCGCCCCTACCGGCGCCATCTCCCCCCGAAAAGGTTACGTCGCCCATACTCGCCGCACCGGAACCACCATCGGCACCGGAATTGCGAGTCGTACTTTTGCCACCCTTGGCCATGACTAGGTTGCTGGAACCGCGGCGGACCCAAGAGTCGCCGCCATCTGAACCGCTGTCTCCAGCTGCGCCCGTACCGACACGGACATTCAGGGACTCTCCTGGGACCACTGAAACAACCGAGCGTGCGTACGCACCCCCGCCCCCACCGCCGCGAAATGTGTTTCTCCCGGAAGCGAGGCCCCCACTGCCGCCCGCGCCCCACACCTCGATCGTGATCTGGGTGACGTCCTCCGGCACAACGACGCTATGGTCGCCCGTGGTGTCGAACACGACGACCGTTTCCTCGGCCATTGCAGGAGCCGTCAGCATCGCAGCCAACAGCGCCAGGACCGCGGCACCCTTCCTGTGCCCATATCGCCGGCGCGGCGACTCGATCTCTTGGCTGTCCAATGCGTTCATGACGCGTCCCTCAAAGAGTCGCTTTGCGATCAGCTCGATCACCGCTGGTAACCGATCTGCAAGATGACCTGGGTGTTCTCACGGCCGCCGAAACCGCGCGCCGTGACTCGGAAGAACGCCAGGCCCTCCGCCGCCACGCCGGCCTCCAGGCTGCCGCCAGCGGCAGCGATCACGGGGTACTGCTCGATGAAGTACTCCGGCTGTCGCGCCACGCCCGGGATCGGCGCCGCCTGTGCGCCGCCGCCGGGGCGGTTCACCGAATAGACGAACACGCCTTGGCCGGCCTGCTGGTTGTTGCCGTGCCAGATGGGCCGCTCCGCTGCGTTGATCAAATAGCGGCCGTTGGCGTTATTGAAGTTGCCGACCACCGCGCTGTTCAGAAAGCGTTCCGCATCGAGCAGCGCGGCCTCTGCGGCCTGAAACGCCAAGTCGCGATCCCGTGAGTTGGCGGCCATGCGCTCTTCCAGGGTCGTGGTCTGCAGGCCGGAGACACCGAGCACCGTGATGATCAGCAATACCACCAGGGCCAGGAACAAGGCCATTCCACGCTGAGCGTCATGGCGCCGGGCCGATCTGCGCTTCATGATTGCTCTCCTAGATCCTGTTCCGGATCGCCACGGTCTTGGTGAAGTCCCGCCGCAGCAGGCCATCGCCCTGGCCGGTGACGGCATTGACGCTGTTCGCCCTCAGCGTCACGCGAACCGTGACAATGTTCTCGGGGTTACCCACTTCGTCGATGGTCCGATAGACATTGGGCGTGCGATCACCTGTTGTGTCCTCGCCGTACAGCAGGGTCATGGCCTCGATGCCCTCCACCAGTTCCACCGGCGTCGCCCCGCCGGTCGACCGCCACAGCGCCAGGGGAAGTCCGGTGGTGTTGTCGGCCGCGGCGCCGGGAGCCACGTAGAAAATCTCACTGCGAATGGACAGGAACGATGCATCGTCCGACAGCTCGCCGACCACCATGAAGGGCTTGTCCGCGTTCTTGAAGCCACCGACAACGGAACCTGTGTTGTGGTTGATGTTGAGTCGATTCTGATTTTCCTGTGGGGTCCGATTCGTCACCATGAAGACCACTGCCGACTGACAATCGCTGACCACCAGCACATCGCCTTGTTCGAAGCCGGGACAGGGGTCGTTGTTTTGCGGGCCGCAGTTGGGAGGGAGGTCAGCCCGTGAAACCGCTGCCTGGCTCGGATGGTGGCCGTGGTAGCGCACGTCCTCCCCTGTTGCATAGCGGAGGATGAGGACGTCCGTTCCGACGGGAATGTCAGCCACCGGTATGGCTGCAGGCAAATCCACCAGGTCCGGCTCCCAATCGCTTGCGGAAAGCTTGCGATGTCCGCTGATGGCGTTGCGCAGGTCAAAGGCGAATGCCGGCGGCGACTCGTTGTTGCCGCCGGCCGGTATCACCACGTTATTGATCTCGGGCACCCGGCTCGAACACCCCATGTAGCCCGCATTGCGCATCGACGCGGTCACGAAGTCCATGGCGAAACGGCCGTTCTCCTGCAGCCGGGCCTGCCCCATGTTGACCTGATAGGTGGCGCGATTGGCGGTGAACATGTTGACGATGCCCACCGTGATGATGGCGCCGAGCAGCAGCGCCACCATGATCTCGACCAGTGACAGTCCGCGCTGATGCCTCTGACTGAACCGTGGCTTGGATCGGTGGGTCATGGGCGCCTCCTCAGAGCACATTGATCTGGGTGGTCACCGCCACCTCGAGGGGAGCTGCGGCCGGGTTGCGGGTGTCCTGCCAGCGAACGGTCACCGTCATGACGCCGCCCGCATAAGCCACGGCCCCCGTCCCATCCGGCAGGGTGTCCGCGAGCTCCTCCCGCCAGCCGGCAATGTCGAAATTGCGCATCTGCTGCGGTGAGCAGATGTTGGACTCGCAATCACGAGGGTTCTGGGGCGGGTTGTCTTCCAGGCCGATGGCGTAGACGACATCACGATTGGCCCGCGCCCGGTCGATGATGTCGTAGGCCGATTGAATGGCCTGGGTGCGGTACATGGCGCTGGTGTTGTTCTGCAGGGACAACAACTGCAGGCCCGCCACGCCGAGCACACCCACCGAGACGATGAGGACGGCCACGAGGACCTCGATCAGGGTGAAGCCGGATTGCCGGGAAGGTCTGCGCTGCATGGCCATCAACTCCCCGCCGGGCAAGCGGCGGCGTTGAGCGGTGAAGTATTGGGGCGACCCGTGGCCGAGATGCTGATCTCGACACCGGAGTCGCCGGGAAGACAAAGCGTGAACGTCCGCGGCGTGGCGTCCTGCAGCAGCCCCTGATTGTTGAAAGTCAGCTGCGTGATGCCGCCGGAGGCGGCCAGGGTCAGGGAACCGGGAATGGGATCGAAGACCCGGACCACCTGATTGACGCCGTTCTCGTCGGGCACCACCACCTCCCAGCCACCCGGCCAGGTGCCCCGGGCCCGGAGCCTCACCAGACCCGCGCCGCGCAGAGCCTCACTGCGCGCATAGCTCACCGCCAGCACCAGCGAGTTGGCCGTGGTGGTCATGCTGTTGCGATCCATCAGGCCGCGGAAGCCGGGAAACACGACGCCGACCATGATGCCGATCACGGCCAGCGTGACCAGCAGTTCCACCAGTGTGATGCCCGATTGGCGTCGCATGAAGACTCCACCCCAACTGTACGACACTGGAGTCTAGGCGGATCTGCCAGGGGATAAAGCGAAGCCCGATAAGCGGAACGGGCCAGGGGACCGGCGGCTGTCAGCGCCCTACTCGTCCCAGCCTTCCTGGGGCGCGTCCGCTGCGTCGTCATCATCGCGGTACCAAAAGCGCTGACCATTGGCCCGCAGTTCCACCACGCCGTTGCCTTCCTGCGCCGTGCCGGCGATGGGAATGCCCCGGAGGACGAAATTGTTGGCGGTGACGGTGCTTAGAACGATGTTGTAGCGGGGATTCTGCTGGGGCGACTGCTGCGGACAGAGGCCCGCCGCCGGGGGTGTCGGGAGATCGTCCGGGTCTTCGGCTGCGCCCAAGTAGGAAAAATTCACGGTGTAGAAGCGCTCCAGCGCCTGGGCGCAAGTCCCGAGGTCAGTCATGAGCTGGGCCCGGTGGGAACGGATCGTGTAGTTGTTGTAGAGCGGAAATGCCACCGACGTGAGAATGGCCACGATCGCCAGGGCGATCAGCAACTCCGTCAGGGTAAAGCCCCGCGATCGGGCCGGTGAGCATGCGTGTTGCGAGCTGTTCATGCAGCTTTCTCCCCAACTGAGCCCCCGGGCCGGGCCCCGAACCGAGAAGCCCTCGGCATTATGGCCACCGCTTGCGAGCCTCCACAACCACACCCATGCCCTCATCTTCATCCCGGCCCAGGCCGCAATCCGAGAACCCCATCACGCCACGGGCAGTCACAAGCGCTCTGGGGGAGCGCTGTTTCGCACAGCGAAATGCGCCGATCTGCATGACGTTCAGCGAAGGCAGCGGCTTC
>JAFIFL010000050.1 GCA_020832055.1 Gammaproteobacteria bacterium | reverse complement strand
GGGGGGGCGCTGCCGGATTCAGCGAAGGATTGCCGAACGCCGCGCCGGGTGCTCGAATGCGTCCTGGCAGGAGAACCCGATGCAGGAAGGCGATCACCCGAAACCGGACCTCGGCAGGCGCGAGCTGGCCCGCCTGCGTGATCGCACCGACGAGATCGAGCTGATCATCTCCGGTCTGACCACCTTCGCCCTGTTCACGCTGCCGACGTTCCTGTTCGAGCAGTTCGCCGACTACTACACCCATCTCTCCCTGGGGATGCTCATCGGCGGCACGCTGGGCACCACCGTGATCACCGGGTTGTGCTACGGACTGGCGAGCTGCTTCCTGGTGCATCTGCTCACCCGCGCCTACTGGGTGGGACTCATCGGCCTGCGCACAGCGTTTCCGGAAGGCATCAACTGGAGGCGTACGCCGGGGCTCGGGCCGCTGACCCGGGAGAGATACCGGCAGCGCATCCCCAACCTCGATCAGGCCATCGCCTCCTCCGACCGCGTGGCCTCCTCGCTCTTCGCCGTGATCAGTCTGGTCGCCCTCGCCGTGCTCTGGCTGGGCCTGCTGATGCTGGTCACCGTCATCATTGCCGGCGTCGTCGGTGCCCAGTTCGGCATGCCGAATCGGGCCATCACAGTGGCCTTCTTCAGTCTCATGGGCCTGATCGCAGCCGTGCCGGCCCTGCTGTGGCTGCTGGACGCCCAGGTCGGACGGCGCCGCCCCCGACTCACCGCACGGCCGGCCTTCCGCCGCCTGGTCGGCGCCCTGGGGACGCTCAACGGCTTCATCCTTCCCCAGCGCCTGATCCTGCCCGTGCAGCTCACCCTGCAGAGCAATACCCGGCCACTGGTATTCCTGCTGTCCCTGGCCCTCGGTGTGTTCCTGATCGTCGCCATCGGCCAGATCCGCTATGCCGGCTGGACCAATTTCACGCTTTCGGGCGAGTTACGCTTCCTCGACCAGAAGGCTCTGCGGGAAGGCCTGCGCAGCAGCCACTATCTGGACATGCGCAGCCCGCTGGATCGCGTCCGGCCCTGGCCCATGATTGCGAGCTTCCGCCAGCAGGGCGGCTTCGTCGAGCTGTTCATCCCCTATCAGCCCCTGCGCGACAATCCCATGCTGGAAGCGCTCTGCGCCGACGAACGGACCAAGGCCGACGGCGCCTGCCTGAAGCGGCTCTGGTCCGTGCAGCTGAACGGCGAGCCGGTGCCCCTCGATGGCTTCATGGCCACCGAACGGGCCGACCTGCGCATGCTCGGCCTGACCGGATTCGTACCCCTGGGCAACATCGCACCCGGGCTGCAGCAGATCTCCGTGGTCTGGAATCCTCTCGGCGACAGCACTGCCGGACGCCTCGACGACCGCTATGCCGACGTACAGATGGACTTCTCGATTCCCTTCCTCTTCGCTCCGGACTTCGAAAAGGAACTCGACGAGGAGACCGGCCGGACCCCGGCCATGAGCGCTCCATGAGCGATGCTCCGCAGCCGGGCTGCGAGCAGGTCATCGCTGACGGGCTCAGCGAGCCGGGCTGGGTGGTCGTCCGTGACTTCCTCGATCCCAAGGCCACGGCGGCCATCGAGGCCATGCTGCGCACGCGCTGGGAGTCCGGAGCACTCCGGCCCGCCGGCATCGGCCGTGGCCGGACTTTTCAGGTCAGGCCGGAGATCCGCAGCGATCAGGTGCTGTGGGTGGACCACGAAGCCCCGCCGGCACCGCTTGGGATCTATCTCGATCGCATGGAGGCCCTGCGCCGCCACCTCAACGAGCAGCTGTTTCTCGGCCTGAACGAGTACGAATGCCACCTGACCACCTATCCACGCGGCAGCTTCTACCGCCGCCATCTCGACCAGTTCGCGGATCAGGCCCGCAGGCAGATTTCCACCATCTTCTATCTCAATCCGGACTGGCGGGAGGTCGACGGCGGCGCGCTGCGCATCGAGACGGAGCAGGGCATTCACAGCGTGCTGCCCGAAGCCGGCACGCTCGTGGCCTTCCGCGCTGCCGACTACTGGCATGAGGTGCGCCGCGCCCGGCGCCTGCGACTGTCCGTGACAGGCTGGTTCCTGAGCCGGCCGCTGTGACGCATGCCCGATCAGGCGGCAATACTGCGGCCTGCGGTACCGCCCCCCAAATCTGCCCTCCATCAGCCATCCTGCTAGAGTAACCGTCCAGTTCCGACGCCGAGGATGGCAAGCCCATGGCCGAGCAAGCAAGGGCAACCAGCACGGACGACTGGCGCCACTGGCGCCTGGACCGCGATCTCGACGACGTCGCCTGGCTGACCATCGATCAGCAGAACGAGCGCGCCAACACGCTCGGAACTGACGTCATCACGGAACTCGATGCGGCCGTGACCGCACTCGAACAACAGCCTGCCCGCGGCCTCATCCTCTCGTCAGGCAAGTCCGGCAGCTTCGTCGCCGGTGCCGACATCCGCGAGTTCGACGCCACCGATGATGCTGCGGTGCTGCGGGCCCAGCTGGAACTGGTGCACGCCCTGTTCGAGCGTTTCGCCATTCTGCCCTTTCCCAAGGTCGCGGCCATCGACGGCGCCTGCCTCGGCGGCGGGCTCGAACTGGCCCTGTGCTGTGACTGGCGGGTGGCGGCGGACAACGAATCGACGCGGATCGGTTTTCCCGAGGTCAATCTCGGGATCTATCCCGGCTTCGGCGGCAGCGGTCGCAGCCTGCGCGTTGCAGGGCCGATGGAAGCCATGAAGCTGATGCTGACCGGGCGCCTGCTCAGTGCGCCGGAGGCCCGCAACGCCGGCCTGATCGACGCGGTCAGTGATCGCCACGGATCCCTGCGCTGGGACGCGCGGCGGGCGGTGCTCGGCAAACGCAGACATCGCGGACCCGGCGTCATGGCCCGGCTGGCCAGCCTGGGACCGGCCCGCAAGCTGCTGGCAGGGCAGATGCGCAAGCAGACCGCGAGCAAGGCCCGGCCCGAACACTACCCCGCCCCCTACCGTCTCATCGACGCCTTCGAGCGCCACGGCGGATCAGTGGCTGCGATGATCCGCGCCGAAGCAGAGAACGTGCCTGAGCTGCTCGTCGGCACCACCTCCACCCACCTGCGCCGGGTGTACCGGCTGATGGAGCGGCTGAAGGCCGAAGGCAAGCGCAGCGATTTCGAAGCCCGCCGCGTCCACGTCATCGGCGCCGGGGTGATGGGCGGAGATATCGCTGCGTGGTGCGCCTTGCGCGGCCTCGACGTGACGCTGCAGGATCGCGAGACGAAGCACGTGGAACCAGCCATCGGGCGGGCGCAGAGGCTGTTTGCGCGCAAGCTGAAGCGGCCAGCGGCCCTGGCCGCGGCCCGCGCCCGGCTGCGTGCCGATGTAGAAGGACGCGGCATCGAGCGCGCCGACGTCATCATCGAGGCCATCTTCGAGGACCGGGATGCCAAGCGTTCCCTGCTCGAAGGGCTGCGCGGACGAATCCTCGATCACGCCATCATCGCCACCAATACCTCTGCCATTCCGTTGGCCGAGCTGGCTGACGCCCTCGACGAGCCCGCGCGGCTCATCGGTCTGCACTTCTTCAACCCCGTGGCGAGCATGCCGCTAGTGGAGGTGGTCCACGACACGGCCACCGACCCCGAGCGGGTGGCCGACGGCGCCAGCTTCGCCACGGCCATCGGCAAGTACGCCCTGCCCGTGACGGCCACGCCCGGGTTCCTGGTGAATCGCGTGCTGCTGCCCTACATGCGCGCCGCCATGCACCTGCACCGGGAAGGCACGCCCAAAGAGGCGCTCGACGCTGCGGCGGAACAGTTCGGCATGCCCGTAGGCCCGGTGGAACTCATCGACACCGTCGGCCTCGACGTCGGCCTCGGCGTCATGAAAACGCTGCTCGACTCGGATGGCGACGCCAAGGCCGGCGAGGATCGCCAGCTGCTCTACACCATGGTGCAGGACGGCAAACTCGGCAAGAAGTCCGGCGAAGGCTTCTACGTCTGGAAGCAGGACAAACCCGAGAAGGATCGCCAGGCCGCCGACGGCCACGACCTCGATGCCCTGGCCAAGGCCATCATCGATCCCTTCCTCGACGAATGTCAGGCCTGCCTCGACGACGGCGTCGTGGAGGATGCGGACCTGCTCGATGCGGGTCTGATCTTCGGCACCGGCTTCGCGCCGTTCCGGGGCGGCCCGCTGTGGTACCGACGGCAGCAGGCATCGGCAAAGCCAGCACCGGCGAAAGCAGCACCAGAGGAGCACGGCGATCATGAGTGACCTAAAGCGCATCGCCATCATCGGCGGCAGCCGCATCCCGTTCTGCCGTTCCAACACGCTGTATGCCGACGAGACCAATCTCGACCTGCTCAGCGCGGCCATCGAAGGCGTCGTCGAGCGCTTCGGACTGGCAGGCCGGCAACTCGACAAGGTGATGGCCGGTGCCGTCACGGTCCACTCCAAGGACTGGAATCTGGCCAGGGAAGCCCTGCTCTCCACCCGCCTGTCACCACTGACGCCGGGCATCACCCTGCAGCAGGCCTGCGGCACCAGCCTGCAGGCGGCCCTGCTGGCCGGTGCCGAGATCGCCAGCGGCCAGATCGACTGCGCCATCGTCGCCGGCACCGACACCACCAGTGATCCGCCGGTGGTGTTCACGCGCCGCTTTGCCCAGCGCCTGTTGCGCATCACCCAGGCGAAGCGACTGCGCGACCGCCTCGCTGCGCTGAAGGGTTTGCGCCTGGGCGAACTCACACCTCAGGCGCCCGTCAATGCCGAACCGAGGACCGGGCTGTCCATGGGCGAGCACTGCGAGCGCATGGCGCGAACCTGGCAGGTCAGCCGCGAGGACCAGGACGCCTGGACGCTGGCCAGCCATCAGGCTGCCGCCGCGGCCTGGGAGTCGGGGTTCTTCGACGAACTCGTGGTCCCCCATGCTGGCGCACTGCGGGACAACAACATCCGGGCGGATACCAGCCTCGAACAGCTCGGCAGGCTCAAACCGAGCTTCGACCGCTCCGATGCCGGAACCCTCACGGCAGGCAATTCCAGCACGCTCACCGACGGCGCGGCGGCGGTGCTGCTCACCTCCGAGCGCTACGCGCAGGACCATGATCTGCCCGTCGCCGCCTGGCTGCGGGCAGGCCGGACAGCGGCCGTGGACTTCGTCGATGCGGACGAGGGCCTGCTCATGGCGCCCACCGTGGCGGTTTCCGAACTGCTGTCGCGGACGGGGCTCAGCCTGCAGGACTTCGACCAGTACGAGCTGCACGAGGCCTTCGCGGCTCAGGTGCTGTGCACGCTCGCGGCCTGGGAATCCGATGACTACTGCCGCGATCGTCTCGGCCTCGCAGGCGCGCTGGGGACCATCCGGCGCGAGCACATCAATCCCCAGGGCAGCTCGCTGGCCATCGGCCATCCCTTCGCCGCCACCGGCGCGCGCATCCTCGGCACCCTGGCGGAGTCCCTGGCACAGAAGGGCTCAGGGCGGGGTTTGATCTCCATCTGCACCGCGGGCGGCATGGGCGTAGCGGCCATCGTCGAGCGCTGAAGCCGCCAGGCCGGCAGATGCAGCCCTGCTTGTTGCGAACCCCATGTCACACAATCAAGGGGTGACTATGTGACATAGAACACATGTCAGACCCTCAATCGGTGTATCCTGAACACGCTGGAGCCCCCAGGAGGGTCAGCCCACCAATCCTCGCGCTAAAGGAGAACACTGACATGACCAGGAAGGATCAAGAAGAATTGAGTGCAAAGGAACTGTCGGACGAAGATCTGAGCCAAGTCTCGGGAGGCTCCTTCCTATCGAAGAAAGCACCAACAGGCGATAAGGAGCAGTTGGCCACGGGTGGCGGCGAGACTGACGCCGAGGAGGCCGAGAAGACCAAGACGACCAGCACCAGCGACGCTCCCACCAAGAAGGGTTGATCAAGCAGCGAAGCCTGCTGTGGCGCCGATAGCGCCACCCAGCCCGGTTCGACACCTCACTCAGACAAGCGTTTGAGTAAAGTCTCGAATCGGGCTCCCGCCAGATGAATGTCATCAAGCACGCTTTCGTCCAACTCGTCGGCCTGGGCATGGACCTCATCGACACCAGTTTCCACACCGTACCCAAGACGACGCACGGTTCCACGCAGGCGGTCTGACAGGAACATGGCGATGACCCGATAAAATCGGGCCGCGAACCCGATATCGCTGACCAATCGTTCGGTGAGCGCACGCCGGGAGATGGAGAACACCGAGCAGGCTTCCACCGTCGAAACCGTGGCTGAGGGTGGCGCCGAATCGATCAGGGACATCTCACCGACGATGTCACCGCTGCGCAGCACCGCCAATTGACCGATCTCCTCCGCCGAGACCGCCATGGCTCCGTCGAGTAGAATGTACATGGAGCCGATGGGCTCGTTTTCGCGAATCAGGGTCTCGCCAGCATCCAGCTGCAGCACCTCACCGGTGGCCGCCAGCCACTCCACGTCCTGATCGCTCAAACCGCCCAGAAAGAACAGTACCTTGCGCATGAATCATGCTCCAGTCGTCAGGTCAATTGGCGACGCGCCAGGCGTGCGAACGCGCCATCCGCCTCCATCAGTTCGTCGAAGTCGCCGATCTCGACGATGCGTCCCGCCTCAAGGACCACGATGCGGTCCGCATTGCGTACGGTCGTCAGCCGATGCGCGATCACGACACGCGTCACCGCCATCGATTCCAGGCTGCGCTGCACTTCGGCCTGAGTGCGGTTGTCCAGGGCACTGGTGGCCTCGTCGAAGAACAGCAGGCACGGCTCGGCCACCAGCGCCCGGGCGATGAGCAGCCGCTGCACCTGACCGCCGGATAGCGTCGACGAACCTTCCGTGATCACGGTGTGCATGCCCATGGGCATGGCTTCGATGTCGCTGGCGACGCCGGCGAGCCGTGCCGCCTTCCAGACGTCGTCGAGGCTTGCGGACGTCGCGCCGCAGATCATTTCATACAGAGAGCCCGGCGTGAGGCGGTCGCTCTGCAGGACGACACCGATCTGCCGCCGGACCTCCTCCACATCCAGGTCATCGAGATTCTGGTCGTCGTAGAAGATGCTACCGGCGGTGGGCGATACGAAGCCCAACAGCAGCTTCAGCAGGGTCGATTTACCGCTGCCGGACGGGCCGACGATGGCCAGGAACTCTCCGGGTCTGATGGACAGGGAAAGGTGGTGAATCACCGGCGGCAGGTCCGGGCCATAGGCAAAGCCGACGCTGCCGAGCTCCACTGCTCCAGTGAGTCGCCCCGGTGGATCGCCTTCCGCCGCCGGTTCGGGCTCGGCCTCGAGGATCGGCTTGGCACGCGTGTAGAGGGGGATCAATCCATAGCCGCTGACCACCGCACGGGACACCTGCACTGACACCGCCTGAAAGGTCAGGAAAGCCGCCAGGAATGCCAGGAACTCGCCGGTGGTCAGCCCCTCCACCCCGGTGCCAGCCAGAGCGGCAAGCATCACTGCAAAGACCAGCGTCAGGCTGAGCACACTGTACCCGGCGATGACCACCTGATGGCGATTCTTCAACCGCGTGGAGCGGAGCAGGCGATCCCGAAGATTGGCGTAGAGGAAGCCCCAGCGCGCGAAGGCCCGATCCTCGGCACCGGCCAGGCGCAGCTTCTGAATGCTGGTGACCAACTCCAGTACCAGACCGAAAATGTTGCCGGACATGGCTTCACCCTGGAGTATCGCCTGATACGAAGCACGGCCGAGCCAGACCGAAATGCCGATCAGGACCGCAAACAGTGCCAGCACCGCGGCTGCCACCAGTGGGGCGAAGTAGAACATCAGCGCCAGACTGAACAGGGCGATCAGGACACCGGTGGCGGCCACCACCAGCTCGGTCGCCAGGACGTCCCGGATAGTCTGCAGCGCCTTCACTCGTGAGGCGATATCGCCCGCCGCATAGTCCACGAAGAACTGCTGCGGAAGGCGCAGCAGACGATCCCAGACCGCGCCCGCGAATCCCGCACCCAGCCGCCCATGAACCCGCAGCAAAGCCACGTCGCGAACATAGGCCATGACAGCTATGGCCACCGCCAGGATCGCCAGGGCCGCGCCGACTTCCAGCATGCGCCCCCGATTGCTGGCCGGGATGACGTCGTCGAACAGGTACATATTGGCCAATGGCAGCGCGAGGCCCAGCACCCCCACGCCGATGCTGGCCACGACGGCCGTGACGAGATCCCGGCGCACCTGACCAAGGCCGAAGGTCAGCACATCGACCAGCTTCAGCGGTGTATCCGGCAATGAGGGCTGGGGACACATGGCGCTTGCGGCCACCGACTCGGCCACTGCGTCGGTAACGAGGGTCACTTCACCCGCCGCAAGGTCATGCATGCGGTAGCCGCGTGCAGACGCACGCAGCAGGGCCACAGGGCGTCGCTCATCGCCCCATCGACCGAGCAACGGACCGTTGTCACGATGATGCCACCCTGAACGCAGCGTCACCGGACGCATGCGCACCCGTGACCGCTTGGCAATGGCCCCGAGTGTCACCGACGATGCCTCTCCACCCGGAGGGATCGCCGGCATCCGCGCCTCGACGCCCACCGCTGCGAGCACCACGGTCATCGTCTCGAACAGAAGATGCTCTTCATCCACAGCCTCGAGTGCGGTCTTGGGTTGTGCATCGAGCAGGCCGCTGAACTTGCGCACGGCACCCGCGAACTCGTCGGCCACATACGCACGCTGGCGACGCAGACGCTCGCGCTCCTCGGCATCCAGGCGACCGATCCCCGCCGCCATGAGATCCAGCAATGCACCCTGGCCTGCCTGCAGCAGTTCGAACCAGTCCTGACGGGTCAGCAATGTGGCCGCACTCACCACCTCGACCCTGGCTCCAGCCGGCGCTTCGATGGAGCGTCCCGGAAGAGCGATGAGCACAGATCGTCCGGCAGCCCCGCCTCCGTAACTCAACTCACCCTCGATCGAAAGGAGGAATGCCGGCGCCTTGCCGGCAACTGAGAAGCGGTGACCGGGTTCCAGGGTGACCTCACCCGCAGCGGGCATGGCCGGATCTTCATCACGGTGGCGTTCGCGGTCGGTCAGGCCAGACGCCACGGCCGCCAACCAGTCTTCTACCAGACCGCCCATGCCCACGGCCGCTTCCTCGTCCGTCTCCCCTCCGGCGGGAGCCAGCGCGCGGGCAGCCCGGGTCAGTTTCGTAGCCGGACGTGGCCTCAAGATAAGCCGGGCGGCCGCATCCGCCGGTTGGCCCAGCGCCACACCACCATTGATCTCGACCAGAAATCTCGGCCGCCCATCCCGACCACCCGCTTCCATGGGGACCACATAGAGATCGGCCGCGCCATCGATGATCCAGAGCGCGTCAGGTTCTTCGAGCCAGACGTCCCGTTGGCGGTGAGGGATGGCCTCCTCCGGCGTCCCGCCCATGTCAGCTCTCCACCAGCGCACGATAGGCGCCATCGCGAGCCATCAGGTCGTCATGACTGCCGCGCTCGAGGATGCGACCGTGATCCAGCACCACGATCTCGTCGCAGTCCCGAATCGCACTCAGCCGATGGGCGATGACGATACAGGTGATACCTTCCCGGGCAATGTGATCCATGACACTGCGTTCGGTATCCGCGTCCAGCGCGCTGGTGGCTTCGTCGAGAATGAGGACGGAGGGCTTGCCGACCAGCGCCCGGGCGATCTCGATGCGCTGCCGCTGCCCACCGGAGAAATTGCGACCGCCTTCCGCAACCCGATGCTCGTAAGCGCCAGGGCGTTCCGCGATCGCTTCGTGGATGGCGGCTGCACGCGCTGCCTCGATCACCCGATGCTCGCTGATGGTGTCATCCCAGAGCGTGATGTTGTCGCGCACCGTGCCCTGGAACAGCGAGATGTCCTGATCGACCATCGCTACCGAGCTGCGGAAGAGATTGTGGGGCACCTCCGCCAGCGGCACACCGTCGAAGCGGATGCTGCCAGCTGTGGGCAGCAACAGGCCGCCGAGCAGCTTGCCGACGGTGGACTTGCCGCTGCCGGAGCCGCCAACGATGGCCACCCGCCTGCCCTGCGGAATGTCGATGGACAGTCGCTCGATCAACGGCTCACCCAGGGGCGAATAGCCGAATGTCACCCGATCGAGTGCGACGTGACCGCGCAGCTTGCCGTCGGCACCGACGCAATCGGCCGGCGGGGAAGACACGCGTGTCTGCGCTGCCATGAGCGGATCGAGGGGCTGCTCGAGGACATCGTTCAGCCGCAGCATGTCACCCTGGATCTGCTGCAGTTCACTGCCGATGCCGACGATGGCAGTGACCGGGGCCAGGAAGGCAGCCATCAGCGCCATGAACGCGACCAGCATGCCAACAGTGAGCTCGCCGTCCATGATTCGCAACCCACCCACGGTGAGGATGGCGGCGGAGGCCAGCCCTGCGAACAGCAGCGGCAGATTGGTGAGCAGGGTCTGGGTCACCGCCAGTCTCTGCTGTGCATTCACGACCTTGGTGTGGTAGCCCGCCCAACGTTCGAAGAACAGACCAGCTGTTCCGCTGGCCCTGAAGCTGTCCTGGAGCTGCAGCCCGCGCATCTCCGCACCCTGCAGGCGGCCTTCGTCCAGCACCAGCTTCTGATGGGACTCGACCAGCCGCCGCGACACCAGCGCGAAGGCGATGAGGTTGAACAGGGCGAACACCACGCCGAGCAGCGTCAGCACCACGTCGTACTGCAACATGACCACGGCATAGATCAGCAGCGTCAACAGGCTGAGCAGCACCGTCGCCACTTTGCCGGAAATGAGATCGGCGACGCTGTCGTTCAGGGACCCCCGGCCACCGATGTCGCCCCCGAAGCGATGCGTGAAGAATCCCAGCGGCAGCCTCAGGACGTGCCAGAAGTAGCGTGCTGCACCACTGATCGCAAAGCGGGTCTGAAACCTCAGCAGGCCATTCTGCTGCAGCTGCGTGAACGCCATCGCAACTCCCGCCGTGACCAGCATGATCGCCAGCAGTACCGGTCCCCAGGCCAGTTCGCCCCGGATCAGGAAGTAGTCCGTGAACACTCGCGAGAAGGCCGGAATCAGCAGGCCGGGGATCACCAGCCCGAGGCTTGCCAACAGCACGTATGCGAAGCCGGTACCCAGGCCCTTCAGACGGGACGTCAGCAACTCCATCGTATTCGGGCGATGACCCGCGCATTCGAAATTCGGTCCCGGCTCGAACACCAGAACGACACCGGTAAAACCCTCGTCGAATTCGGCATGCGTGACGCGACGGCGACCGAGCGCCGGATCACCGAGGTAGACGTGGCGCTGGTCCCACCCCTCAACGCAGAGGAAGTGATTGAAAGTCCAGAACACGATGAAGGGTGGCTTGAGCTTGGCGATGGCTTCCGGCTCCATGCTGAAACCCTTCGCCTTCATGCCATGGCGCCGCGCCGCAGCAAGAATGTTGGACGCCTTGGTGCCGTCGCGGGAGACCCCGCACTCATGCCTCAGCTGTTCCAGCGGTACGTGACGTCCATAGTAGGCGAGAATGGACGCCAGCGCGGCAGCGCCACACTCGATGGCCTCCATTTGCAGGACTACAGGCAGGCGGACGCGCCGTTTGCCGGCCTGATCGGTGCCGAACATCCGCTCAGTGGCCCATGTCGGGCGCCAGCGTCACCGCTTCCGCGATGACGTCCCGGGTGAGCATCCGCCGCAGGGCAGGAATCACCAGCCCGATCAGGCGCACTTCGCTGGTCACCACCTCGGCCTGGGCCAGCGTACCGGGGTTCAGGCGCTGATCCGGGCCGCCACCGGAAGTCCAGGCATAGCCGCTTACGGTCGACGGGTCGATGAGTAGCTCCACGGTCACTTGGAAAGGCGCTGTGTCGCCGGCCAAAGCAGTGACCAGCCCCGTATTGCGCAGGATGCGCATCATGCCTTCCGTCGTGGAGGGCACCTCAGCCACCTCCCGGACGATGCCCCGCAGCGTCCCGAATTCCTCCCGCCGTACCGTAGTCGGGTCCACCTCCACGCGCATTCCCGGACGAATACCCTTGCCCTCCACCGGCGACACATACACCACCCCCACCAGTCGGTCCGGCGCAGGCTGCCAGGTCTCAGACCCCACTGCGGCGACCGCCGAATCATCGGGAAGCAGGCTGAACAGCGGCATGCCTGTGACCACCTGCTCGCCGACGTTGACCTTCTGCTCGGCCACCGTGCCCGCATACGGCGAGCGTATTGTGGTGACCCGGTCACGGCGCTCCACGAGCGCGGCCAGCGCCCGCTCGGCGCTGGCGATGGCATGGTCGCGATCGCGGGATTCACGGGTTCGCCGGGACGCACTGCTGGTGGCATCCTTCTCGAGAATGAGCAGTTCTGCATCGAGGGCGGCGAGTTCCTGGCGGGTGCGATTGACTTCGAGTTCAGCATCGATGAGCTGCCGGCGAACGATCACCCGGCGCTCCCAAAGCAGCTCCACGTTCCGATACTGCTCCTCGAGGGCCAGCAGGCGTTCGCTGAGAAATTGACGGGTTTCCGCGATCTGGGCAAGCCGCTCACGGGAATAGGCGGTTTCCGACTCCAACTCGGCCCGATGCAGAGACTCGAGCGCCTCGCGCTCGAGGCGCAATTCCGCCAGCGCCAACTGCGCTTCGAGAATCTGCTGCTCGAGATCCGGTTGCGACACGCGTCCGACGACTGTGCCTTCGGTGACCCGGCTGCCCGGTCGGACCAGCAGCGCGGCCAGCGGGCCGCTCACGGGCGACACCACGTCCAGCACGCCGCCAGGGTGAATCAGGATTCCCTGGCCGGGGACCTTGATCTGAGCGCTGCCGACCACACTCCAGACCACGCCCCCCGTCACCACCATGAACAGCGCAAGCAGCGCCAACCAGCCCATGGGCGTGGTGATCTGCATGGCGTCGTCTAGCTGATCGGGCGTCGACAATCGTTCCAACGCCGCCTTTCGGAACAGCTTCTGCTGCACGGCCGCTTCCCCGGACCTGCTCGGCCCTCCACACAAGCGATCGTCACTATATCCGACGGGGCCTGAATGGAGGAGGCCCGGCCAGTGGGCCACGCGCGAACTGCTTCAGTGGATGACACCCGCCTCCCGCAACGCCGCCGCATCGAGCCCGAGTTCTGCGACGATCTCGTCACTGTGCTACCCGAACAGCTCGCTGGCCATCGGCCATCGGCCATCCCTTC
The DNA here is from genome assembly GCA_020832055.1 of Gammaproteobacteria bacterium. Classification (GTDB taxonomy): domain Bacteria; phylum Pseudomonadota; class Gammaproteobacteria; order Pseudomonadales; family Azotimanducaceae; genus SLTB01. Next base: position 8,166 of record JAFIFL010000050.1, on the reverse strand, counting down.
GCCGCCACCGGCGCGCGCATCCTCGGCACCCTGGCGGAGTCCCTGGCACAGAAGGGCTCAGGGCGGGGTTTGATCTCCATCTGCACCGCGGGCGGCATGGGCGTAGCGGCCATCGTCGAGCGCTGACGCGCGGTTCCGGCGCCAGGACAGGGGCAGCAACACCCGGGTCAGGAGCAGAACCAGGACCCCATGAAGGCCTGCGTATCCGAGCAGGCTCACAGCGAAGACCGCTTGCAAGTGCCCGGGCAGAACCCAGCCGACACCCAAGGCCAGGCCGAACCAGAGCAGCAGTCCTCGCGCCACGCGGCTGCGTTCCCGGCGCAGTGCATAACCGAGGTCGAGGATGCGATAGCCGGCGGCGATGCAGCGCATGGACAGATGGATCCCCGCCACCACCACCAGCAAGGTCAACAGCGCATTCATACCGGCGCCTCCCCGGACAGCAGCCGTACCGTCCCGGCGTTCCCGTCCACTTCGATGAGATCTCCCGTGCGGATGCGCTCGGTGCAGCCCTCCACGTCCACCACGCAGGGCATGCCGTACTCGCGGGCGACCGTCCCGGCATGGGAGAGAAAGCTGCCCACTTCCACCACCGCCGCTCCGGCCGTCAGGAACAGCGGTGTCCAGGCCGGATCGGTGAAGGGCGCCACCAGGATCTCGCCCGGCAGCAGGGTCGCATCCACGGCCGGGTCGATGATCACCCGTGCCCGGCCGATGCAATGACCCGGTGAAGCAGGCAGCCCTCGCAGCAGCGCGCCCGGGTCCGCAGCACATCGATCCTGCCCGTGATCGATCTCGACCCCCAGTGTCATCGGGGCCGTCATGCGGGCCCATTGCCGCTGTTCCCGGCGCCGGTCCGCAAGCCGGTCATGAATCGCAGTGGCACCCATCCCGTCGGCCAGGATGGCGTCGAGCTCCGGCAGCCGCAGCAGAAAGATGTCGTCCCACTGCCGCAACAGGCCCCGCGCCACCAGTCCGGAACCCATGACCCGCAGGCGTCGCCGCAAAGCATCGAAGATGCGAATGTGGGCGAAGCGCGAATTTTCCCGCAGCTTGAAGAAGTAGCCGGAACGCCCGGCGGCGAAACGAATCAGGCGCCAGCGCCAACCGGCGCGCCAGGGGGCAGCGTCCCTCAGCGCCGCCCGCACCTGTATGCCTGCAGCCTCCCGGGCCCTGAAGCCCCGCTGCAGCCGACTGCCGTCGCCTGCGGGCATGGCCATCTGATTGCGGATCATCATCAGTACCGGCAAGGGATCTTCGTACCAGCGCGGAACACAGGGGTCGAGTTCCCCGAGTGCGCGATGACCATGCACGACGAGAAACCCTTCTAGACCCGCCAGGAAGGCGGCGGCCGCAGGCTCGGCACGCAGGCGCGCCAGGGTCGCCGCGGCCGTCGTGGCGCCCTGAAGCAGGGCGGCCACCGCCGGCGCCTTCCGCGCCAGACCGGCCAGCACTTCGATGGCCTGTCCCATCTCCGCGGAGCGCACGCCCTCGGTGCCGTGACTCAGGTGCACGGCCAACTCCGGCGGCAGATCCGGCGTCCAGCGCCGCAGCATCAGCCGCACGCAACCCAGCCAGAACGCTCCGCGAATGGCGGTGATGTTGACCGCGATGGGCTGCAGGCCCACCGGCGCAGTGAGTCCGGGCTGCATGGCCAGGGCCGTCAGCAAGGCCAGCGGATCGATGTCGGGGTCGTCCGCCAGCCGACGGCTGTGCTCCGCGAAGCCATCCATGAAGTCGTCGGGCATGTTCCGCGTGCGCGCCAGCAGGGGGCCGAGCAGCAGCGCCGCGAGCAACACGGCTGCCGTCAGCCGCAACAGGCCCGGGACAGAGAGTCGCCTGCGCTCGGGCAGGACTGCGAACATGGAGTACAGGTAGCGGGCGATTTCGGCATCCGTCATCACCCAGGGCATCAGGGGGCGGTAGCCGGTGATGTCGGCGTAGATCCGCCCGTAGATGACCTTGAGCCGGGGACCCACCGCGCACTCCAACAGATCGGCCAGCAGGGGCGAGATCGGACCGGAGAAGTTCTCCACCAGCGGCTTGGCGAGCACGAAGATCCCGGGGGGCAGCGCCGGAGTGACCGGGGCCGGCGGCGACGCCAGGGTCGTGACCGGGCGCGATTGCAGCACCCACAGGCACTCCCCGGCCAGCGCCCACTCCACGTCCTGAGGCCCACCGAAGGCCTCCTCGCAGCGCAGAGCCGCGCCGCACACCTCGGCGAGGACCTCGGGCGGCAGGGTCTCGCGCTGGCGATCCCCGTGGCTGACCGGCTGCAGGGTGCCGTCAGCGGCCACGGCCAGCTGTTTGCTGCCCAGGTGGCGCTCAAGAACGGCGAAATCGCTGCGCGCCACGCGATACCGGTCCGGCGATACCCGACCGTCCACGAGGGCTGCACCGAGTCCCCAGGTGGCTTCGATCACCAGATCATCGGCTGCCGTCACCGGATGCGCGGTGAAGGCCACGCCCGAGACGTCCGCCGCAATCAGTTCCTGAACGACCACCGCCATGGCCACGGTTTCCGTCGGGACCCCGTGGGTGGTCCGATACTGCAGGGCCTGCACCGTCCACAAGGATGCCCAGCAGGCCCGGATGCGGCCGGCCAGGGTGCTGCCATCGACGAAATAGTAGGTGTCGTGCTGACCGGCGAAGCTGGCCTCCGCCCCGTCCTCAGCCGTGGCGGAACTGCGCACGGCGCAGCGGAAGTCCTGCCCCCGGCCGGCACTGAGCGCCCGCCAGGCTTCAGCAATCTCCCGTGCAAGCTCCGCGGGCAGCGCCGTGGACAGCAGCGTGCTGCGGCGTTCCGCGCAGAATGCTTCGAGCTGATCGGCGCCGACGGCAGCCGGCACCACGGCCGGGTCGTCCACTGCGGACAGAAACCTCGCGTGGGCGGCAGCGCTGACGACAAAGCCGGGGGGCACCGGCAGGCCGGCCGCACGGAGCCGGGCCAAATTGGCCCCCTTGCCGCCGCAACGCCCTGGATCCTGTGCCTGCGCATCATCGAGACCGATGATCCAGTTCACGGGCTACGCTTCCCCCGACGCTGCCGTGAGACGGACCCCGGCAACGCTTGTCAGTGGATGACGCCGGCCTCCCTCAGCGCCGCCGCATCGAGGCCGAGTTCCTGAACGATCTCGTCGCTGTGCTGCCCGAACAGGGGGGCAGGATCGCTGACCCGCTGCGGGGTGGCCGACATCCGCGCCGCCGGACGCGGCTCGCGCACCCGACCGGCCACGGGATGATCGCGCTCCACGAAAATCTGGTTGTGTTTGACCTGGGGATCATCCGCCACCTCCTCGAGCTTGAGGATGGCCGAAGCCGGAACGTCGAACTCTTCGCAGCGTGCCAGAAAGACATCGACGGTGGTCTCCGAGGCGTATTGGCGCATGAGCGTGACCAGTTCCATCAGATTTCCCATGCGGCTCTGCGCCGTCGCAAAACGGGGATCCTCCCCCATCTCCGGATGTCCCAGGGCAGCCACGAGTCCCTTGAACTCGGCATCGCTGACCGCTCCTGCAGAGACATAGCCGTCCGCAAGTTCTGTCACCGCATAGTTGGAGCCGATGGTGGGGGACCGCTTGACGTCATCGTCGAGCAGCACCGCGTCCATGGCCGAGTCCGGCCACATGAAGGCGATGGCCGCATCGAGCATGGACACCACCACGTGCTGCCCCGCCGCCTTGCCGGTGGCCCGTGCGAAGAGGGCCGATGTAATGGCATGGGCTGCCGTGTAGGCGGTGGTCTTGTCGCAGACCAGGGTCCGATACATGGACGGCATGCCGGTGCCCGGATCGGTCTGCACCGAGGCCAAGCCCGAACCCGCCTGGATCACGTTGTCGTAGACCCGCCGGTGGCTGAAGGGGCCGTCGGGGCCATAGCCGGAGATGGAGGTGTAGATGAGGTTGGGGTTGAGCTTCGCCGCATCTTCGTAGCCCAGGCCCAGGCGCTCCATGGCACCGGGGCGGAAGTTCTGGATCAGGACGTCCGCCTCGCTGATCAGGCGCTTTAAGACGTCCAGCCCCTCGGGCTTCTTCAGGTCGAGCACCAGGGAACGTTTGCCGCGATTGTTGTTGAGGAAGATCCCGGTGACGCCACCCTTGCTGCTGCCCAAAAAGCGCATGATGTCGCCCAGCCCCGGCGACTCCACCTTGATCACGTCCGCCCCCTGATCGGCCAGCATCATCCCGGCCAGCGGCCCGGAGATCATCACCGACAGATCCACCACCTTGATCCCGTCCAACGCACCCACTGCACTCATGGTCTGGCAACTCCCAAACAAACCTTCACGACTGACCGTCTTGTATACGACCGCAACCCATGGGGCAAGGACGCCCGGCTGCAGCCCTGCGGGCGTTCCGGACAACCCTCGATATCGCGAGCATTCACGCGTGCCCGCTTGCGGTAGCGTGGACCCTGCAGACATCCAGGACAACGGAGGGAGCATGTCCACGAGCGAACTGATCGCCATGGCGCGCCACAATCTGGCCCACGACGCCAAGGGCACGATGGAACTGGCACCGGACGTGGTGCGGATCCCGGCCGCAAACTATACGGACCCGGATCGCTTCGAGCAGGAGAAGGAGCGCATCTTCAAGCGCGTCCCGCTGCTGCTGGCCGCCAGCTGCGAACTGCCGGAGCCCGGGGACTACAAGGCCATGGAACCGGTGGGCGTGCCGGTCTTCATGACCCGCGATGCCGAGGGCAACGTCCGCGCCTTCCTCAACAGCTGCTCCCACCGCGGCGCGCAGATCCTGGAAGGCACGGGCCGCTCGCGTCGCTTCATCTGCCCCTACCACGGCTGGTCCTTTGATCAGAAGGGTGCCCTGGTGGGGATTGCGTCCGGCCACGAATTCGGCGCCATCGACAAGAGCTGCCACGGCCTCACGCCCCTGCCCGTGGCCGAGCGCAGCGGGCTGATCTGGGTCATCCTGGACGCGGACTCCACACTGGACATCGACGCCTTCCTGTCCGGCTACGACAGCCTGCTCGGCCATTTCGGCTTTACGACCTGGAACCTGTTCGAGTCCCGCACCGTGGCCGGACCAAACTGGAAGGTGGCCTACGACGGCTACCTGGACCTCTACCATCTGCCAGTGCTGCACAAGGACACCATCGGCGGCGGCCGTTCCGCCCAGGCCAACTACTACGCCTGGGGTCCGCACCAGCGGGTGATCTCCCCGAACCGCTTCGCCCATCTGGCCGAACTGCCCGAATCCGAGTGGCCCATGGCCGACCTGATGACCGGCGTGTGGACCATTTTTCCCCACATCTCCATCGCCTCTTTCATGGGCGGCGGACGCAGCGTGATGTTGTCCCAGCTGCTGCCGGGCCCCACCGTCGGCGAGTCCACCACGACCCAGTACTACCTGATGGAGAACGAGCCCAGCGACGCTGACCGGGCCGCCGCCACGGAACAGTTCAAGCTGCTCGAGTACGTGGTTCAGGACGAGGACTACAAGACCGGGCTGAAGCTGCAGACGGCCCTGGCCGCCAAGGCCCGCAGCCACGTGCTGTTCGGTCGCAACGAGAGCGGCGGTCAGAACTTCCATGGCTGGGTGGACCGGATCCTGGCCGCCGACGACACGGAACTCAGCGCCCTGTTCATCGGCGACCAGATGACGCGCGGTCAGGCCACAGGCTGAACCGCGGGTTGGCCCTGGAAGGTTTTCCAAGGGGTATTCAGAAGGTGGAGAGGCCCGTCGCCTCCATGAAGCGATAGGCTAGGTAGCGCCAGCGGGTGTGATCTGCGTAAGTCGCATAGTCGACACTGTGGATGCGCCCGGGTTCGTTGGCCCAGCGCAGGTCGAAGGTCGCGAGGGCAGCAGCGAGCGCCGCTTGCTCGCTGCTGCCGCGCAGGTGGACATTGGCCTCCAGATTGAAATTGTCCAGATTGCGGCGGGTGAAATTCGCCGAACCCGCCAGCAGATCCACGCCGCCGTCGGCCTGCTGTCGCAGCAGAAACTTGCTGTGGCACTGTTCGCCCTCGGTATTGCACCAGCGCACCGGTACCCCCGCCCGAGTGAGTTCCATGGCCACCTGCCGGTTGGGAATGCCCGATCCCTTGCGCCCGAACGCGCCCTTGTTGGGATCGAGCAGCACCCGCACCACCACCCCGCGTTCCCCCGCACGGATCAGGGCCCGCACCACGGTTCGGTGCGACAGATAGAACATGGCCAGATCCAGCCGCTCCCCGGCCCGGGCCTCGTCGATGAGCGTCAGCGCCGCCTCGCGGATGCGTGCCTCCGTCACCACCCGCAGGCCCGACTCGGTACCCCTGGTCGCTGCGGGCGTGGCCTCCGGAACAGCAAAGGCGTCCGCCGCTCCCGAGAAAATCGCTACCGCCCACTCGCTGGCCAGCAGATCCACTGCGGCCTCACCCCGGAAACGGATGGCCTGATTGCTGTGGCGGCTGCTGGCGTCATGGGGATTCGCCGAGGTCACCAGTCCGACCCAATCCTCGCCGTCGTCCACGACCAGAGTCTTGCGGTGATTGGCCTTGAAGTTGGCCATGTCCAGGTAACTGCGCAGCGTCACCCGCCCGGCACCCACCGGGTCAGGCAGCCAGGCATGCCGGGGGGAATTCCCGAACCACTGACAGCAGAGCCGCCAGAACGCGGACCAGGTGGGATTGGGATCCCGCAGGCGCCGAAGATCCGTCTCGATCACCCGCACGCCCGCCTCGCGCATCTCGGCAAACAGCGGCGAGCGCAGCCCGCCGTAAAGGGTGTTGAACGGATCCGTGATCAGTACCGCCGTCAGTTCCGGGCGCGCCCGTTTGCGGGCGATCATGGCCTCGGCCAGTTCCCTGGACAGCGGCCGGTGTCCCTCCTGCACATCGCCGGCAAAATCGTTCACCAGGAACATGTCGAGCACCACCAGCCGTTCGGCGCCGCCGATCAGGCGGAACACTTCATCGAAGATCATCGCCTCGCGGTGCTGCCGCCCGTGATCGTCCAGGTAGGTGCTGTCGACCAGCCATGCCACGTCGGCCGGCTCGCGCCATGGCGTCGCCACGTCCAGGCCGGCTGGCAGGGCCTTGTGGCCGTGATGGAATGCCATCGCCACATAGACACCAAGCATTGCCAGCAGGATCAACGCCATGACCAGCCTGCGCCCCCCTTTGCTGCCTGCCATGGTCGACTCCCTTTGCGACCCTGTACGACCCGGCACGAGCCCGTACCAACAGGCGGCAGCATCCATCATCCCACCAGCAACGAGCCAGCGACCAGAAAACTGCGCACCGGGTAGAGTCCCGCGCGCTCATGCTCCAAACTGACCGCTCGCCAGCGAATCTGCAACGTGGAGCCCCTATTGACCATCACCCAGATGACCAGCCTCCACGAAGAGCGGCTCGATCATACCGTAGGCGTGCTGCTCACCCTGCAGGGGGAGCGCCTGCTCGATCTCGGCTGTGGTCAGGGATCGCTGCTCTACCGGGTGCTGCAGGAAGCGAAATTCACCGAAGTGGTGGGCCTGGAGTCGTCCGCGCTGACGCTGAGCACAACCCGCAGCATGCTCGCCGAGCATCTCGCAGGCCCCGACGGCAACAGGCCGCGCCTGCGGCTGTTGTGCGGTTCCTACGCCGAGCGCAATGACGCTCTGGTGGACTTCGACATGGCAACCATGATCGAAACCATAGAGCACGTGCCGCCGCGATCCCTGTCCGCCGTCGAGGCTGCCGTCTTCGGTCAATACCGACCGCAGGCGCTGTACATGACCACCCCCAACCAGGAATACAACGTGCTGTACGCCCTCGCACCCGGAGAATTCCGGGACCCCGACCATACCTTCGAGTGGACCCGGGCCAAGTTCAGACACTGGGCCACCGGCGTGGCCCGGCGCAACGGCTACGGCGTCCACTTCAGCGGCATCGGCGAGCGCGACGAAGAGTTCGGCCCACCGACCCAGACGGCCTTGTTCTCACGGCTCCCATGAAAGCTCCCACAGGGCAACGCCAGCGACGAGCGCCACTGTGGGCGCAATTCGTCTGGAACGAAATGCGTCGCACGCAGTGCGCCGCGAAGCGGGGCGCGCCAGGGATGGCGCGCAACAGAGCGCTATTTCGCACAGCGAAATGCGCCGATCTCGATGACAGCCAGCGAAGGCAGCGTCGTCAGCTTCGGCGCAGCGCCTCGAGATCGGCCCAATCGCTGTGCGATTAGGGCC
>JAFIFL010000360.1 GCA_020832055.1 Gammaproteobacteria bacterium | reverse complement strand
ATCAAGAGTGTGCTCAAGCCGGTCAATGACCTGGTTCTGATCAACGCCGAAACCACCGGCTCCATTCTCCTGCGTCAGAACGCGTTCTTCGGCGATCTGGTGGAATCCACCGTGCAGCAGGTCAAGACCCTGAGCCAGGCCGAGTCCCTGCGTGACGCCGTCGACGCCCAGCGCGCCTACATCAAGGAAGTGGGTTCCAAGGTGTCGTCCGTGACCCGCGACAACATCGAGACGCTGCGCGAAGGCAGCAAGAGTGCCGGCAGCGTCGTCAAGGGCGCTCTGCGCCGTGGCCGCAATGAGGTTTCCGAAGCTGTCGATTCCGCCCAGGAGCAGGCTTCCGAGGCCGTCAACACCGCCCGTGCGGAGTTTGCCGAGCGCGTGGCTCCCGAGCAGTCGGCACCGACGAGCTTCTGAACCGGGCCATTCGGCAACCATCGTGAGTGAAGCGATGGCTGACGAGACGCTGGTCAAGCGACCGTCAGCGCTACTAGGGCTGACTGAGCCGCTGCGGGCAGCTGCAGATCTCGCATCTCTGCTGCCCGGCAGTCTCTGGCTCAGTTCCGCGCCCCGGGGTGATGGTCACAGAGTGCTGGTGCTGCCTGGCTTCACCGGCAGCGACCGCTCCACCGCGGCCCTGCGCGCTTTCCTGCGACGTCAGGGCTTCGATGCCCGCGGCTGGGGTCTCGGTACCAACCTCGGGGGGCCGGAGCAACGTGGTGACCTCGATGATCTGCTGCGGCGCATGGTCGCTGCGAGCGAGGAGCCGATCAGTTTGGTGGGCTGGTCCCTTGGCGGGGTGCTGGCGCGCAATCTGGCGCGGCGCCAACCGCAGGCGATACGCAGCCTCGTCACGCTTGGCAGTCCGATCGCCGGCAGCCCTACCCGAACCCGGGCTTGGCGCCTCTACCGGCAGATTCATCGCGGACAGGACGCCGAGCTCACGGCCCGTTTTGCCGATGGTGCGCGGCGGGAACCGCCGGAAAATGTCCCGAGTACCGCGATCTGGTCACGCAGTGACGGCATCGTGCCCTGGCGCATCTCCTGTGAACCGCCCGGACCGCGCCGAGAAAATCTCGAAGTCCTGTCCAGCCATCTGGGGCTGGCCATCAATGCTGCCGTGCTTTACGCGGTGGCGGATCGACTGAGTCAGCCCCGGGAGGGCTGGCGTCCGTTCGAAGCACCCTGGTGGCTGTGGCCTGTGCTGCGGCCCGCAAAGGTGTAGCCTCGGAGTCGTATTCCAGGCGCGGACATGACAGGGGGAGTGACCATGCAACAACTCACCGGAATGGATGCATCCTTTCTCTATTTTGAAACGCCCAATCAGCCGATGCATATCGGTGCGCTGGCGGTCTACGACCCGTCCACGGCGCCGGGTGCCTTCGTCCGGTACAAGGACATTCTCGGAACCATCGAGAGCCGCCTGCATCTGGCGCGGACATTCCGGGAGCGGGTGGTGCGCGTGCCGTTGGATCTCGATCATCCCTATTGGGTGCGGGATGCGGACTTCGACCTCGAGTTTCATGTCCGCCACATCGCCCTGCCCAAGCCTGGCGACTGGCGGCAGCTCTGCATCCAGACAGCACGGCTGCATGCCCGTCCGCTGGATACTACCAAGCCCCTGTGGGAGTTCTATGTCATCGAGGGCCTTGATCAGGTCAATGGCTTGCCCCCAGGCAGCTTCGCTCTCGTTTCCAAGATTCACCATGCCGCCATCGATGGCGTGTCGGGAGCGGAGATCACCGGTGCGATCCACGATCTCGAGCCGGAGGCCAACGTGCCGCCGCCGGCGCAGCCCTGGTCGGCTGATCGCGATCCTCTGGCAGCGGAGCTCATGATCCGCGCCTGGGCGAACAATCTCCGCCAGCCGTTCCATTTCGCCCGATTCATGGCCAATACCGTACCTGCCATCGGCCGCGTGGCTGCCGGCTGGCGCAATGAGTCCTTCAAGCTTCCAGCCACCGTGCCGCGGACCCGTTTCAATCGCACCATCTCCCCTCATCGGGTGGTGGATGGCCGCTCCTTCCCGCTGGCGAAGATCCGCCGCATCAAGTCCGCCGTGAGCGGGGCCACGGTCAACGACGCTGTATTGAGCATCGTGGGTGGTGCACTGCGGCGCTATCTGCTCAGCAAGAACGAGTTGCCGGTCGAGTCGCTGGTGGCCATGGCGCCGATCTCCGTGCGCGCCAAGGATCAATCTGGCGCCATGGGCAATCAGGTGGCCGCCATGGCCGCACAGCTCCGGTCGGATATTGGTGACCCGATTGCCCGCCTGCAGGCCGTCCACGAAGGAACGGTACAGTCCAAGGCACTGACCGAAGCGGTCGGCGCCCGGTTGATGACGGACTACAGTCAGTTCATTCCCGCTTCCATGGCAGGCCTCGCGGCCCGGCTCTACACTCGCGCCGGACTCGCGAACCGCATGCGGCCCATCTTCAATTGCGTGGTGACCAACATTCCCGGCCCGCAGCAATCGCTGTACATGGGCGGTGCGCGCCTGATCACCCAGTACGGCCTCGGTCCGATCGTCGACGGCATGGCCCTCAT
>JAFIFL010000049.1 GCA_020832055.1 Gammaproteobacteria bacterium | reverse complement strand
CCACCAGTTCTGGCCACCAGCTCTGAAGTGTCGCATACGGATCGGCGCGTGGCGCCCAGAGGCACCAACTGCCATCGCAGAGGGTCGGCGTATTCCACGCGGTTTGCAATTCGCGAGGGCCGGAAATGAAAACGCCGGAGGGCTGAAAGCCTTCCGGCGTCAGGATGGTGCCGAGGAGAGGACTTGAACCTCCACGGGGTTTCCCCCACCAGCACCTGAAGCTGGCGCGTCTACCAATTTCGCCACCTCGGCTCGCGTGCCCACGGGGGGCACAGCGGCGGCGCAATGTACAAACGGGGTCCCTGCTTGTCAACAAGGCATTTGCACAACGCTTCTGTACCGGCCATTTCAGAACGCATGATCAGCAGTGCTGCCCCGGCCTTTTGCGGAGCCGTTGGCCACGGCCTGACGTCAACCGCGGCCCCCGCTCCTCGCGACCACTCAAGGAATGGGGCGATACCCATCCTTCACGCCCTTGGTGACGATGGCCACCGCGTCATGGCCATGCAGGCTCTCGTAATGATTCACCCGCACCCAGTAATCGAGGATCCGGGAATCGGCGTTCAGCGCGGCCTTGACGCGACGCCCGGCGTCTTCGCAGAACATCAGGTTCTGACCGTTCAAAAGCGCGAACGCCTGTTCATCCTCACGCTTCACGGCCGCCTGCACGGGTGTTTTCAGGGCCTCTTCGACCCGATCCACAAGGGCCGCGATGGGCAATTCACCCGCACCCGGTGCCAGCCGCACCAGCACCTCAGCCACACTGCGCTGGCTGTGCGGCGTGGCCAGGATCCCCTGCTCGGTTCCAAGCCAGGCCAGGACTTTCTCCGCGTCCACGGTCCCGGTAACGGCGAAGTCCCGCTCGAACTGCTCCTGAATCAACTGCCGGGCCAGGGCTGCGGAGCACGGACAGGTCGAGGAGTAGGTCACGTCCACACCGAGTTCCACCTGCGCCACGCCTTGCTGCTGCTGGGCACGCAGCCGAACCGGGTAATGGCTCCATCCCGAGTTGTCACTTTTCAGCGCCTGGCGGCGCAGGAAGTGGTCGAAGCGGATCTCGAGCAGCGCCTGAGTGGAGAGGTCCGCGTGGGAGTCGGTCAGGACGCCCAACACCTCCTCGAGGGCCGCAACACTGAGAGCGCGCTCGGCCGCGAACTCCTGCAGCAGCAGATACAGACGCGACATGTGAATGCCCTTGGCATGGCTGTCGGCCAGATCGACATAGATCTGGGCCACGCCGTGGACACTGCGGAGTTGACCGCCCTCGTCGATGAGGAACGGCTGGTGCACGTTGGCCATGCCCACCCAGTCCAGGGTGCCCTGGGGCTTGGACAGAGGCGCATTGGCGATATCGGGCATGACATTGGCGAGCGAAGGAAGCTTGAGACTGTTCATGGCGGGTGCTGGCCCTCGTTAGGCGATGGGGGTGGACCGAGCGGACCGGCACCAGCGTCCGGTCAGCTTTGTCCTGGTTTTGTCAGGGAATCGGCGCCAGAAACCACCGCATTCACCCCCAACAGACCTAAAGATACGCCAACCCGCTGCGAGAAACAACCACTAGACATGTTTTGTACAGGACAAAACCGAAACCAGCGCGCAGCTGAGGCCATAACGGCCTCAGCTCTCGCGCAGCGCCTCAATCTCCTCCGCGGAGAGCTCCCGCGCCTCGTCCGCAAGCAGGACAGGGATGCCGTCTCGCACCGGATAGGCCAGCCCGCTGGCAATACAGCGCAATTCGCTGCCATCAGCATTCGGTATCAGCGCGGTCTTGCTCACTGGACAGACCAGGATGGCCAACAGTTCTCGATCGATCATCACGCGCCTCATGCATGGGTGGGAAATCGTGCAGGCACCCCGTTCAGGTAGACTCGGGAGCGACATCGCGGTCGCGTCGATAGTACCGGCCACCGGCACCCCGCGCATCCACAGCGACACTGGACGAGGATGACCCCATGCATGGCCCCGAGCGCCGGACGCGCATCATTTGCACGATCGGGCCGGCCAGCGCCGCCCCGGAGCGGATTCGCGCCCTGATCAGCGCCGGCATGGACGTCGCCCGGCTGAATTTCTCCCACGGCAGCCACGACTTTCACGGCACCCTGGTGCGTGACCTGCGCGCAGCAGCCGAAGAACAGGATCATCCTCTGGCCATCCTGCAGGACCTCCAGGGCCCCAAGATCCGGGTCGAGAACGTACCGGATGCCGGCATCGAACTGGTCCCGAACTCAATGATCGATCTCACGGGTTCCGGCTCCGCAGCGGTCGCCGACGCAACGGTGCCGCTGATTGCGGTGTCCTATCCCGCCTTCCACCGCGACGTGCGTGCCGGAACCCGCGTCCTGCTCGACGACGGCCAGTTGCATCTGGTGGTGGAGGATGTCATCGACGCCCGCGCCCGCTGTCGTGTCCTCGACGGGGGGCGGCTGTTGCCACGCAAGGGCGTGAACCTGCCGGGCGTGCTGCTGACCGTGCCCGCCCTGACGGACAAGGACATCGCCGATCTGCGCTTCGGCGTCGCCCAGGGGGTGGACTACATCGCACTCTCCTTCGTGCAACGCGCCGAGGATGTGCAGCAGGCCAAGGCATTGATCCGCGAAGCCGGTGGCGACATCCCGGTGATTGCCAAGATCGAGAAGCCTCAGGCCGTCACCGGCATCGACGCCATCCTGGAGGTGGCCGACGGCATCATGATTGCCCGCGGCGATCTCGGCGTGGAGTTACCGCCCGAAGAAGTGCCCCGGATCCAGAAGGCCTTGATCCGCTCCGCAGTCCGCCGCGGCGTGCCGGTCATCACCGCGACCCAGATGCTGGAGTCCATGATCAAGGCACCCCGCCCCACCCGCGCCGAGGCCTCGGACGTGGCCAATGCGGTGCTCGACTCCACCGATGCGGTGATGCTCTCCGGCGAGACCGCCAGCGGCGACCATCCCATTGCCGCAGCGCAGATGATGGCCCGCATCATCACGCTCACGGAGCAGGACCTCGAACCGCGCTGGGACCTGCTGCGCCGTGACCGCGACACCCGCTACCCCGTCGATCTGGCCGTCGGCTACTCCGCCTGCCACGCCGCCGAGATGATCCGCGCCGACGCCATCGTCTGCCTCACCGGTTCTGGTGCCACCGCCCGCACCGTGGCCCGCTTCCGACCCCTGACCCCCATCCTGGCCCTCACGTCCAGCGACAGGACCCGACGCCGCCTGAGCCTGATCTGGGGCGTGAAAGCGGTACCTACCCGGGACTTCGGTGACGACCTGGAAGCCGCCGTGGCCGCCATCATCAGCCACCTCACCGAACGGCAGAGCGTCAAGCCGGGCGACCGACTGGTCCTGACCGCCGGCATCCCCTTCGGCGATCGCCGCACCACCAACACCATGCGCATCGAGGAGATTCCTTCGAATCCGCCCGGAACGAACGGCGCCAATTGAGCAGGCACCGTCCGCGAGGAGTCCTGTTGCTCGGTCTGGAGTCGCCGCAGGAAGTCCATGCAGCGTGACCGTCGGCGTCCATCCGGCGCCTGGGGGAAAGCCAGTGCCTGCGGCCACGCACGACCCGGATCGACGCGAACTTCGCTTGGGGGGGCATAACGGGCCGGACCGGACTCGAGGCAGACTGAGCTGCACAGAGCCCGGCTGGGCGTCAGTCGAATGGATTGCGCAGGATGATGGTCTCGGCGCGATCGGGACCCGTGGAGATCATGTCGATGGGCGCGCCCACCGCCTCTTCGATGCGCGTGATGTAGGCCCGGGCATTGGCCGGAAGACCTGCCAGCGTTTTCACACCGGCGGTGGACTGCTCCCAGCCGGGAACCTCTTCGTACACCGCCTCGATGGTCTCGTAGGCGTCGGAGCCGAAGGGTGCCGCACAGCTCACCCCGCCGCCAAGCTGGCGATACCCGGTGCAGATGCGGATGGTCTCGAGGCCGTCGAGGACGTCGAGCTTGGTCAGGCACAGCCCGGAAATGCTGTTGATGCGGATGGCCTGCCGCAGCGCCACGGCATCGAACCAGCCGCAGCGACGGGGGCGGCCGGTGGTGGAGCCGAATTCGTTGCCGCGCTCGGCGAGCCGTGCGCCGGTGGCGTCGAACAGCTCGGTCGGGAACGGGCCGGAGCCCACCCGGGTGGCATAGGCCTTGGTGATACCGAGGATGTAGTCCAGGTACAGCGGCCCGAAGCCGCTGCCCACGGCCGTGCCGCCCGCGGTGGTGTTCGACGACGTCACGAAAGGATAGGTGCCGAGGTCGATGTCGAGCAGCGCACCCTGGGCACCTTCGAAGAGAATGTTGCGACCGGCCACCCGGAAGTCGTGGAGCAGGTCGACCACATCGGCCACCAGCGGACGGATGTGTTCGGCATGGCCGAACAGTTCGTCGAGCACCTGTTTGGGGTCCAGCGCCGGCTCGCCGAAGTACTTCTCGAGCACGAAATTCTGGTAGTCCATGACCTCTTCGAGCCGGACCGCGAAGCGCGGCTCGTCGAACAGATCGCCCACCCGCAGGCCGCGGCGCGCCACCTTGTCCTCATAGGCCGGCCCGATGCCACGACCGGTGGTGCCGATCTTCAGGTTGCCCCGCCGACGCTCCCGGGCCAAGTCCAGCGCCACGTGATAGGGCAGGATCAAGGGACAGGCTGGCGAGATGCGCAGCCGCTCCCGGGCCGGCACGCCGCGATTCTCGAGTCCTTCGAGTTCCTTGATGAAAGCACCGGGCGCGAGCACCACGCCATTGCCGATCAGGCACATGACGTTCTCGCGCAGGATGCCCGATGGAATCAGGTGCAGCACCGTCTTCACACCGTCGATCACCAGAGTGTGGCCCGCATTGTGGCCACCCTGGAAGCGGGCCACTGCGGCCACGTCCTCGGTCAGGAGGTCCACGACCTTGCCTTTGCCTTCATCGCCCCATTGGGTTCCGATGACGACGACGCTCTTGCCCATCTGCTAATCCTCTGAGGGCGCGGTTCGCCCTGTTTCAATCCTGTTCGTGGACACCCATGCGGTGCCGTCCCAATCCAAGGTGGCCGTGACCGGCCAGCCCTCGGCACCCTCCGGCAGCACCCGCACGCCTTGCGCACGCAATGCGGCCACCGTCTTCCACAACTGTCGAATCTGAGCATCCGACAGCCCGTTTCGCGCAGGCAGACGCAGCGTCGCGCCTTGCGGGGCGATCACAGGCGCCAGATCTGCAAGCACTTTCAGATCGAGGTCGAAGCCGGTGGCCGGGCGTCCCCGCCCGAATGCTCCACCAATGTCGTCGTAGCGGCCGCCCCGCGCCAGGGCCTGACCGTGATCTTCGGCATAGGCCGAGAACACGACGCCCGTGTGGTAGTGGTAACCGTGCAGCTCGCTCAGATCGAAGCCGAGGGTCAGCTCCGGTCGCCGCAAGCGCGCCTCTGCAGCGGTCGCCTCAAGTTCGTCGAGCGCGACCTCGACGCCTGCCGGCGCGCCGGAAAGCGCCTCACGGGCGCGCTCCAGAACATCGCTGCCACCGAGCAGGGTCGGCAACTGCACAATCATGGCGCTGATATCACCGGCGACGTCATGGCTGGCGAGCAGCGCCCGGATGTCCGCCACCGCCTTGCGCTGCACAGCCTCGAACAGCGTCGTGTTGGCGGCCGCGGGCAGGCCGGCAGCCGCCGCGAGCGCGCGGTAGATGGCCACGTGCCCGAGCTCGATGTGGACCGCGCCGCCGGGCGCCCCGAGACCGGCAGCACCCAGGGTATCGGCCATCAGCGCCAGCACCTCCGCGTCACCTTCCGGACCCGGGACACCATAAAGCTCCGCACCCACCTTGATCGGTGAACGGGAGCCGAACAGGCCTTCGCCACGGGTGCGCAGCACGGTCCCGGCATAGCACAACCGCGTGGGACCCTCGTGGCGCAGCGAATGGGCGTCGATGCGGGCGGCCTGCGAGGTCAGATCCGCGCGGATGCCCATCAAGCGGCCAGAGGCCTGATCGGTCACTTTGAAGGTCTGCAGATCGAGGTCGCTGCCCACGCCGACCAGCAGCGAATCGAGGAATTCGAGCAGCGGCGGAAACACCAGCTCGTAGCCCCACAGATCGAAGCGTTCGAGCAGGCGTCTGCGCAACGCCTCGATTTGTCGGGCCCGCGGCGGCAGCACTTCGTCCACGCCGTCGGGCAGCATCCAGCGGCCGCCCTGATCCAGACTATCGCTTGCCAAAGCCGGTTCTTCCCGTGCCCGTGCCGCGCGCGCGAAACCCACGCCAACTCTCAGTCGGCGCGGACTTCGCGACGTTCAGCGAATCAGATAAAGCAGCCCCGCACCGCAGAGCATGGCCGCGAGGCCCATCACCCTGAGACTGCGGTCATTGAGCGCCAGCGCCTGACGGACCCCGGCCTTCCAGCTCCGCGGCGACAGGAACGGCAGCATGCCTTCAATCACCAGCACCAGGCACAGCGCCGTACCGAGATCCCGCCACATGGATCAGCGACCGCCGCGAGCGTTCAGCGCTCCGTTGGTATGGGAGTTCATGTACTTGAAGAAGTCGCTGCTTGGATCGATGACCATCAGATCGTCCTTGCTCGAGAACACCCGCCGATAGGCATTGAGACTGCGGGTGAACTCATAGAACTCCGGATCGGCATTGAATGCCGAAGCGTAGATCGCCGCGGCCCGGGCATCGCCTTCACCGCGAATCTGCTCGGAACGCTTCTCCGCCTCAGCCCGGATCACCACGGCCTGGCGCTCGGCATCAGCGCGGATACCCTGGGACAGCTCACGGCCCCGGGCACGGTGTTCCCGTGCAAGCACTTCCCGCTCTGCGCTCATGCGCTGATAGACGGAGTCGCTGACCTCAGTGGGCAGGTCGATGCGCTTGATGCGCACATCCCGCACCTCGACCCCGAATTCTTCGAGCATGACCCGGTTCAGACTGTTGGTGAGTTGGGTGATGATGGTATCGCGTTCGCCGGACACCACCTCGTACATGTCGCGCCGGCTGATCTGGTTACGCAGACCGGTCTGGGCACGCTCTTCGAGACGCATCCGGGCGTTGATTTCGTCGCCAGCCGTGGCCCGGTAGTAAAGGCCCACATCCGCAACCCGCCATTTCACGAAGGAATCGACGTTGAGCGGTTTCTTCTCGAGCGTGAAGAAGCGCTGGGCCTCGAGATCGAGGGTCAGCAACCGGCCATCGAACTTCTTCACCACGTCCGCGAATGGGATCTTGAAGTGCAGGCCAGGGGAAATGTCGATCTCCTCCATCGCCCCGAATCGCAGCTTCACGGCCCGCTCGGTCTCCTTGACCGTATAGACCGAATCGGAGATGAGGAAAAGGGCGATGACCGCAATGACGATCACGACCAGATTTCGCGTAGACATCAGCGCGGCCTCCTCGCATTGGTGGGACGGCTCTCGATCTCACGCAGCACGGCATCAGCGAGGTCGCGGATCGCGGCATCCTGGCTGCCGCCGCTGTTGGCACGCGGCGTGGTATTCGATGAACCGGTGCCCCGACGCAGTTGATCGAGGGGCAGGTACAGCATGTTGTTGCCACCCTCGACGTCCATGAAGACCTTGCTGACATTCTCGAGGACCGACTCGATGGCATCGATGTAAAGCCGGTTTCGGGTCACCTCCGAAGCCGCCTGATACTCCACGAGCAGACGGGTAAAGCGATCGGATTCACCTTCTGCCCGGGCTACCACCTGATCGCGATAGGCCTGGGCCTGCTCGATGATGCGCTGAGCGTCCCCACGGGACTCGGGGATGATCTGCTCCGCGTAGGCGTTGGCCTCGTTGACGAAGCGGACTTCGTCCTCCCGCGCCCGCTGAACGTCGTCGAAGGCCGATTCGACTTGGGCTGGCGGCGCACCGCGGTCGAGGTTCACCGACCGGACCGACATGCCGGAACCGTAGGAGTCGAGGTAGGACTGCAGACGCTCCTGAACGCTGCCGGCCATCACCTCACGACCTTCACCGATGACGTCGTCCATGGTGGAGCCGCCGACCACGTGCCGCAGGGCGCTCTCCGTGGCCTGCTGCAGGCTGACCTGGGGCTGACGCACATTCACCGCGTAATCGATGGGATTGGCGACGATGTACTGAACCGTCAGGCTGACGTCGACGATATTCTGATCCTCGGTGAGCATCAGTGCCGAGTGGCCTTCAGAGAAGACGCGGGTGACATTGACCGGCGTCACCTCGTCGATACCCCGAGGCCGCCAGCGCAGGCCCGGCATGGCCACCTGCTCCTGAACCGCTCCGAAGCGGAACACCACACCCCGTTCCTGTTCGTCGAGGGTGTAGAAACCGAGGAGGAAGTAGGCTGCCAGCGCGACACCGACGACCACCGCCACCGCGCGCGCACTGAAGCCGCCGCCGCCGATGCTGGCACCGCCACCCCCACCGCCACCGCCGAAGACGCGCGACAGCTGGTTCTGCAGCTTGCGCAGGGCCTCGTCGAGATCCGGTGGACCTTGGTCGCCACCACCACCACCGCGGCCCCCACCGCCCCAAGGGTCGTCTTTCTTGCCGCCGCCCGGCTCGTTCCACGCCATGAGGGTCTCCGTGCGTATCGATAGGGAATTCAGGATGGGCGCTGCTCAGCGATGGCCGGGCAACACGCGGGACTTCGATGCGGAATCGCACACGCGATTCATCTGTATTCTAGGGAGGGCCACCCGAGGCTGCAAGAAGACCTTCCGCCCGTGCATCGAGCGGTGAGAGGTGCAAACCGCTGGCCGCCAGCCGCAGCGCACGATCCAGCGGCAACCGCAGGGCCAGTTCGACGTTGCCGACGGCATCTGCCGTCTCCGCCTCCACCCATCCGCTCGAATAGAGATTGGCCCGCAGGCGGCCCTGTTCAGGGCCGAGCACCGTCGCTACCCGCACCGCGTCACCCAGTACGGTGGCGATGGCATGTACCAGCAGGTCCAGACCCGCTCCGGTGCGGGCACTGACCCGCACCTGCCGCGGCCGGCCCGTTTCATCCGGGATCAGCGACGGGCGGGCGTCGCCGGCGACGTCGATCTTGTTGTGAACTTCCAGTCGCGGCACGCCGAGGGCATCGATCTCGTCGAGTACCGAATGCACTTCGGCCGATTTCTCGGCCATTTCCGGATCCGAGGCATCGACCACATGCAGCAGCAGGTCGGCCTCCACCACCTCTTCCAGCGTGGCCTTGAAAGCCGCCACCAGATCGTGGGGCAGACGGCGGACGAAGCCCACCGTGTCGGCGATCACGGCACGGCCGAAGCCCGGCAGCTCCACCCGCCGCAGGGTGGGATCCAGCGTGGCGAACAGCTGATCCGCTGCCAGCACCCCGGCTTCAGCCATGGCATTGAACAGGGTGGATTTGCCGGTATTCGTGTAACCCACCAGGGCGATCAGGGGCACGTCGTTGCGCTGCCGCGAGCGCCGGCTCTGGGCGCGACGCCGGCGGACCGTCTCCAGCCGCTCACCAATGGCCTTGATGCGGATCCCGATCATACGCTGGTCCAGCTCGAGCTGGGTTTCCCCTGCGCCGCGCAGGCCGATGCCGCCCTTCTGACGGTCGAGGTGGCTCCAGCCCCGCACCAGCCGCGTGGACATGTGGCCGAGCTGGGCCAGTTCCACCTGCAGCTTGCCTTCGTGGGTCCGGGCGCGCTGAGCGAAGATGTCGAGAATCAGCCCGGTGCGCGACAGCACCCGCGCTGAGAGCAGTTTCTCGAGGTTGCGCTCCTGGGCGGGAGACAGATCGTGATCGAAGATGACCAGCTGGGCTTCGGTGGCGACCACGAGCTCCTTGAGTTCGTCCGCCTTGCCGGTGCCGAGAAAATAGCGCGGCGCCGGCTTCTGGCGTCGAGTGCGGATGGAACCGACGATCTCGGCGCCAGCCGCCCGCGCGAGGTCGGCGAACTCGTCGACGTCCGCATCCGGATGCTCATCCGGGTCGTTGCCGGCGCGCCGCTGAGCCAGCCAGTCGGCATCGAGATCGACGTGGACTAAGACCGCGCGTTCACCACTCGATGGACGTTCGAACAACAATGGCTTCGCTCGCTGTCCCCTTCAGGGGACGTCAGTCTTCGTCGGCAGCGTCTTCGTCACCGTTGCTCTGCTGACTGGGCAGACGCACGGCGCGGGACGGCACGACTGTGGAAATGGCGTGCTTGTAGACCATCTGGCTGACAGAATTCTTCAGCAGCACCACGAACTGATCGAAGGACTCGATCTGTCCCTGCAGCTTGATCCCGTTGACCAGGTACACGGAGACCGGAATGCGTTCCTTGCGCAGCGTGTTGAGGAAAGGGTCTTGTAGCGAGTGCCCTTTTGACATGAGCGTTTACTCCTGGGAATGTCCTGGGGTCCGGCTCGGCCCCGACGTACCGAGAGCATCAGACCGTCCTTGAACCGAAGACCGGAACAAGCGTTGCTGACAAGACACGGAGCGTCGCATGGGGGCTGCGAACAGGCAGATTGGCATACAGATGTTCGATAGCTTCACCGTTGGAGCACTATGGGGCGCGCCTCGGCGGAATTCAAGCTGGCATGGATGGCGCCGGCGAGCGCGGCATCCGTGGCGGGCGCCAGTTCGATGCGCGGCCCCTGAAGGGCGGCATGCTTGCGCAGCCAGGTGAGCTGCCGGCGCAGCAGTCCGCGCGTCGCCACCAGGGCCTGCCGACGCATCTCATCCGCATCACAAACACCCTCGAGGTGGGCCCAGACCTGCCGGTAACCCACGGCGCGCAAGGCCGGCAATTCCGGATGCAGATCGCCACGATCACGCAGCCGCTGCACCTCACCGAGCAGTCCGGCCGCCAGCATGGCATCGAAGCGGCGTTCGATGCGGGCATGCATTTCGGCCCGATCTGCCGGCAGCAGGACCACATGCCGGGGGCAGAAGTCCCGCGTCAGCGGCGCGCCGGCGTCAGCCTGCTGCCACCACCAGGAAATCGGTTGGCCGCTGGCGGCCTGCACTTCCAGGGCCCGCAACAGCCGCTGTCGGTTGTTGGGGTGAATGCGCACGGCGGCCACCGGGTCGGCCGAGAGCAGTTCCGCGTGCAGAGCCGCCGAACCTTCCGCGGCCAGCCGGGCCTCCAGCGCCGCGCGCAGCGCCGGGTCGCTGGCCGGCATGCGGGCGATGCCGCGCTCGAGGACGTTGAAGTAGAGCATGGTACCGCCCACCAGCAGCGGCACCTTGCCGGCACTGCGCGCAGTCGCCATGGCCGCCAGCGCATCGTGCCTGAAGTCTGCCGCCGTATAGGGTTCTGCGGGATCGCGGATGTCCACCAGGGCATGGGGATGGCGGGCCAGCACTGACGGCGACGGCTTGGCGCTGCCAATGTCGAGACCACGATAGACCATGGCGGAATCGACGCTGATCAGCGCCACCGGGAAGCGCTCGGCGAGCGCGAGGGCCAGATCCGTCTTGCCGGTGGCCGTCGGGCCCATCAGCAGCAGCACGGGCCAGCGACCGGCGGCGTCCGCCTCGGGGGCAGCCAGATCGACCATCAGCGCCCGCGCAGGAACAGACGGTCGAGTTCGGCCAGGGATTGCAAGGCCCAGGTGGGCCGGCCGTGGTTGCACTGCCCGCTGCGCTCGGTGGCCTCCATGGACCGCAGCAGGGCATTCATCTCAGCCAGCGTGAGCTGCCGGTTGGCCCGCACGGAACCATGGCAGGCCATGGTGGACAGCAGGGCATCCTCTTCGTCCCGCACCCGCCGACTGCTGCCGAACTCCACCAGATCCGCAAGCACGTCCCGCACCAGCCCCTCGATGTCACCGTCCGCCAGAGCCGCGGGCACCTCCCGGACCACCAGACTCTCCGGGCCCAGCCGCTCCAGGACGAGACCGAGCGCCGCCAGCGCCTCGTGCTCCGCTTCCGCGCGGCCGGCCTCCCGTTCGCTCACGGCGAGACTCAGCGGCACCAGCAGGCGCTGACTGCGGATGCCTTGCGCGTCCCGTGCCGTCTTCATGCGTTCATAGGTGATGCGCTCGTGGGCAGCGTGCATGTCCACCACCACCAGCCCGTCGGCATTCTGGGCCAGGATGTAAACCCCGTGGAGTTGGGCCAGGGCGTAGCCTAAGGGTGGCGGCGTGTCGTCCTCGGCCGCGGGCAGCGCAGGGTTGGCCAGCCCCGGGACGGCGTGGACCGGCGACGATCCGTCGCCTGCTGGCTCGCGACCGAGTTCCGCATAGCGTGCCAGATGATCGCGAACGGCAGCAGCACTGCCGGGCGCCTGCCGCGAGGCCAGCCGCAGGGCGAGGCCGGGCTGATGAGAGGGGCCGGACAGGCCGCTCGCGGCAGGCGAAACCAGCGCCGGGCCTTCGCGCATCTGCGCCAGCCGATCCTCCGGCCTGATCTCGGCCAGGGCCTGCTTCAATGACCCGAACAGGAAACCGTGAATGGCGCGCTGATCCCGGAACCGGACCTCGTGCTTGGTGGGATGCACGTTGACGTCCACCTGCTCCGGCGGCAGTTCCAGGAACAGCACGAAGGCCGGGTGGCGGCCATGGTAGAGCACGTCCTGAAAGGCCTGACGCACGGCATGGGCCACCAGCCGGTCGCGGATCACCCGACCGTTGACGAAGAACAACTGCAGGTCGGCCTGGGAGCGGGAGAAGGTCGGCGAGGCCACCCAGCCGGTGAGGCCGAGGCGGTCGCTGGCGACTTCGATGCGCACTGCGCTGTCCATGAACGCCGCGCCACACACACCCGCCACCCGCTGCTCCACCGCTGCCAGATCCAGAGCCTGCGGGAGGCTGCGCAGTGATCGACCGTTGTGTCGCAACTCGAAGGCCACTTCCGGGTGGGCCAGGGCCAGCCGGCGGATGACATCCTCGATGCGATCGAGCTCGGTGCGCTCGGTGCGCAGGAACTTGCGCCGTGCCGGCGTGTTGAAGAACAGATCGCGCACTTCCACCGTCGTACCGACCGGGTGGGGCGCCGGCGTCAGTTCCACGTCCTCGGCATGACCGTTCACCACCAGCCGCCATCCGCTTGCGCTGCCGGTCTGCGCCGAGGTCAGCGTCGCCCTGGACACCGAGCAGATGCTGGCCAGGGCCTCACCTCGAAAGCCCAGACTGGCCACACCTTCGAGGTCTTCGAGCGAACGGATCTTGCTGGTGGCGTGGCGGCTCACGGCCAGCGCCAATTCGGCCTTGGCGATGCCGCTGCCGTCGTCGCGCACACGGATCAGCCGGGTCCCACCGTGCTCGAGGTCCACCTCGATGCGCCGGGCACCGGCATCGAGGGCATTCTCGAGCAGCTCCTTGACCACAGAGGCCGGCCGCTCGACCACCTCGCCGGCGGCAATCTGGTTGGCGAGCTGGGGGCTTAAGAGCTGGATGCTGGGCAAAACGGTCACCGGTCAGTCGAGGCCGGTGATCAGCGACCGCTCAGGAGGCCGGGATGACGATCACCTGCCCGACCCGGATCAGATCTCCGGCGATATTGTTGGCCTGCCGAACCGCGGTGGTCTCCACCCCGAAACGGCGGGCAATGGTCGAAAGCGTATCACCTTTCTCGATCACGTAACGGCGGTCACTGCCCGGATTGTCCCGCTGCCAGGCCAGCAGCGTGTCCGGCGGCGGCTGTTCGTGCAGGTGGGCCCGGACACCCGCGACGATGGCATTGGCGATGCGCTGCTGATAGTCCCGGGTCGCCAGCAGGCGGGACTCCTCGGGATTGGAGATGAAGCCCGTCTCCACCAGGATCGACGGAATATCAGGGGAACGCAGCACCCGGAACCCAGCCTGTTCCACCCGCCGACTGTGCAGCCTCGCCACACCGCCTAAGGATTCGAGCACGCGCTCGCCGGCATCGAGGCTCGCGCTCAGGCTCGCCGTGACGGACAGATCGAGCAGGACCTGGGCGAGGACGTCGTCCTTGTCGTTGAGACTGACGTTGCCCACCCCACCGATGAGATCGGCGCGATTCTCCCGCGCCGCCAGCCAGCTGGCCGTTTCGCTGGTGGCCCCCCGGTCGGACAGGGTGAACACCGATGCGCCGCGGGCCGAGGGATGATGGAAGGCATCGGCATGCACCGAGATGAACAGATCCGCCCGGTGTTCCCGGGCCAGCTGGGTGCGCCGGATCAGGGGCACATAGTAATCACCGGTGCGGATCATCACCGGCTTGATGCCGGGTTCCGCCTTCAGCATGGACTCCACCCGGCGGGCGATCGCCAGCACCACGTCCTTCTCGAACAGACCGTTGGGGCCAATGGCACCGGGATCCTCACCGCCGTGACCGGCATCGATGGCCACCACCACGTCCCGCTTCGCGCTCCGTTGCCGCGGCGGGCGCTCGGGTTCGGCGCTCTTCTGCTCGTAGAGATCGATCACCAAGCGGTGACCATAGGGCGCCACCGGCGCCAAGCTGAAGGCCTTGGGATCGAGCTTGCGGCGCAGATCGAGCACCACCCTCAGCCCCTGCTCGCGGCGATCGGCGGCCCGAACGGACGCCAGTGGCGTGCCATTGAGATTCAACCGGGCCGGATCGAAACGCATGCGCCCCTGATCGAGATCCACCACCAGACGGAGGGGATCTTCGAGCTGGAACACCGAATGCTCGGCCGGGCCAGAGAGGTCCAGCACGAGCCGGGTGTGATCCGGGGCACTGTGCAGCCGCATCTGCTGGACTTCCACCGCCATGGCGGGGCTCTGCAGCAACAGGGCGAGCGCCGCCAGCAGCGTTGAGCGAAGGGATGAAAGAACACCTTTCCGACACAGGCACATGGCGCAGGAGTTCCGGATAGTCAATGACTTATCGAGTCTATCTCAGGTTGGTTGTCAAATGTAACCGTGATCTCGGAGGGCGCGGAGCCAGTCCTCGCCCAGGGCACTGCGGGCCACGATGCGGGCGCGGCGCCCCTCGCCCTCGGTGGCCAGCCGGACGGTCAGGTCCGGCGTCGGCAGGACCGGCTCGCCTCGCTCCGGCCACTCCACCAGAACCCAGGCTGTCGCAGCGAAGTAGTCGCGGACCCCGAGTTCTTCGAGTTCCTCCGGATCCGCGAGACGGTAGAGGTCCATGTGGTAGACGTCGCGCCCGGCCACGCGGTAGGGCTCCACCAGGGTATAAGTGGGCGACTTGACGCTGCCGGCATGGCCCAGCGCCCGCAGAAATCCACGCACAAGCGTGGTCTTGCCGGCACCGAGAACACCTTCGAGAGTGATCAGCCCCGGCGGTTGAAGGTTGGCCAGGCTCGCGCCGAGGGCCTCAGTGGCCTCGACGTCTGGCAGCGGAACATCGACCTCGGCGGTCATGACGTGATGCCATCAAGAAGCCGGCGCAGGTGCGGCGCCAGATCACTGGCAGCCAGCCCCATCTCGCCGCTGGCTGCGGCCGCATCGCCTGCAGCCCCATGCAGACAGACCCCGAGACTCGCCGCCCTCATGGGCGTCAGGCCCTGGCCGAGCAGGGCACCGATGACGCCCGACAGCACGTCACCCATGCCGCCGGTGGCCATGCCGGGATTGCCGTAAGGGGACAGGGCCAGTTCATCCCCGCAGGCGATCAGACTGCCCGCACCCTTGAGCACGACGGCGCCACCGTAGCGCGCCTGCAGCGCCAACACCGCAGCGAAGCGATCCGCGTTGACAGCCGCCGTGGTCATGCCGAGCAGCCTCGCGGCCTCGCCCGGATGGGGGGTGAGGACCCAGTCATCCCGGCGGTGCTCCGTGGCTGCCAGGAGATTCAGACCGTCGGCATCGATGACTAGGGGCCGACCCGATTCGATCACCGCGTCGAACATCTGTTCCCCCCAGGGCTCCTGCCCGAGTCCCGGGCCGAGCACCACCACCGAGGCGCGGTCGAGCAGTGGCAGCAGTGCCGACCGGGACTCCAACGGCCGGACCATGACCTCCGGGGTCCGCGCCAGGATCGCAGCGATATGCTCGGCGCGGGTCCCCGCGCTCACCAGACCCGCCCCACAACGCAGCGCGGCTTCCGCAGCCAGGGCCACCGCCCCGCCCATACCGTGATCGCCACCGACAATCAGGACGTGGCCATAGCGGCCCTTGTGGGCGTTGCGGGCACGGGGCGGCAGCCGCAGTTCGTCACCGCCCAGAGTCAACAGGCCGATCCCGACGGGGGCCGACGCGCCGGTGAATACCGAATCGGGCAATCCGAGATCGTCGAACTCGAGTTCACCGACCTGATCCGGACCGTCGCCTGTCAGCAGGCCGCGTTTGACACCAATGAAAGTGATGGTCGCCGTCGCCCGGACCGCGCAGCCGAGCACGCAGCCGGTATCCGCCGCCAGACCACTCGGCACATCCAGCGCCAGTACGGGCAGGCCGGCGCCGTTGATCTTCTCCACGGCGACGGCAAACTCCGGGCGCACCTCGCCCGCAATGCCGGTTCCGAGCAGACCATCCACCAGCACGTCGCCACGCAAGGCCACGTCAGGCGTGAAGCGCTCGATCGTCACCCCCTGCTCGACGGCCCAGTCCCGGGCCCGGGCCGCGTCACCCTCGAGATCCGCGGCATCGGTGACCTGCAGCAGCTGCACGTCGAGGGCCCGACTGCGGGCCAGACCGGCCACCACGTAGCCGTCCCCGGCATTGTTGCCGCGACCGCAGAAGACCGTCAGGCTGCGTGCCCCGGGCCAGCGCGAACGCAGCAGGGTGAATGCAGCCGATCCCGCACGCCGCATCAGGACGATCCCGGGAATGCCCACCTCCTCGATGGCCCGGCGATCGAGCTCGCGGTTCTCCGCGGCAGCATAGAGGCGCGAAACCGGTGGTACGCCGGCGGCTGGCAATCTGGTCATCGATCCTCCATCAGGGACTCGGGCGTACACTTCGTTGCTGAGGTCGACCCGCAATCACTGGAGCCCACGAGTGCAGGCCCCGCATTGTAGGCTACCCATCCATCGCTGCAGGATCCGGCATGAATCCAGATCAACTCGTCACCGACATCCGCAGCTGGGCGGCGGAACTCGGCTTCGACCGCATCGGCATCACCGACACCGACCTCGGTGAGCACCCCGGGCACCTGCGGCGCTGGCTGGCTGCCGGTCATCAGGCCTCAATGACCTGGATGGACACCCACGCCGAGCTGCGCTGTGACCCGGTGCAGCTGGTGCCGGGAACCCTGCGGATTCTCGCCGCACGCATGCACTACGCGCCACCGGATGACGATCCGCTGGCGGTGCTCCGGCGCGGCGATCTGGCCTACGTTTCCCGCTATGCGCTCGGCCGCGATTACCACAAGGTGATCCGGCCGCGGCTGGCGCGGCTCGCGCAACGCATGGACGAGGCCATCGCCGGCTATGGTTATCGGGCCTTCACCGATTCCGCTCCGGTCCTCGAAAAGGCCATCGCCCAGCGTGCAGGCCTAGGCTGGATCGGCAAAAACACCCTGCTGCTGTCGCGGGATGCCGGCAGCCTGTTCTTCCTCGGCGAAATCTTCACCGATCTGCCACTGCCCGTCGATGCGCCGGAAACCCGCGATCATTGCGGCAGCTGCCGCGCCTGCCTCGACATCTGCCCCACCGATGCCTTCGTCGGCCCAAAGCAGCTCGACGCCGGACGCTGCATCAGCTACCTCACCATCGAACATCGTGGTGCCATTCCCAAGCACCTGCGGGCCGCCATGGGCAACCGGGTCTTCGGCTGCGACGACTGCCAGCTGGTCTGCCCCTGGAACAAGTTCGCCCAACACACCCGGGAGGACGACTTCCATCCGCGTCACGAACTTGAAGCCGGCGACCTCGTGGAGCTGTTCCTCTGGTCCGAGGAAACCTTCCTCGCGCGCACCGCCGGCAGCGCGATCCGCCGCACCGGATACAACGGCTGGCTGCGCAACCTGGCCGTCGCCCTGGGCAATGCCCCACCCACTGCACGCATCATCGCCGCCCTGAAGGCCCGCCGCGACGGCGTGGACGCCATGATCAGAGAGCACATCGACTGGGCGCTGGCCCGACAATCGGGCGCCGCACCAGCCGATCAGGACTGACGGAAAATCTGTTCTCGATAGTGCTTCAGCTCGGCGATGGAGTCCTTGATGTCCTCCAGCGCCAGATGGGCACCTTCCTTGCTGAAGCCGTCGAGAGTGGCGGGGTACCAGCGCCGCGCCAGCTCCTTCACGGTGCTGACGTCGATCATCCGGTAGTGCAGAAACCCGTTGAGTGCCGGCATGTGGCGGGCCAGGAAGCGGCGGTCCTGGCAGATGCTGTTGCCGCAAAGGGGACTGGTACCGGGTTCGAGATACTGCCGCAGGAATGCCAGGGTCTCCGCCTCTGCGGTGGCCGTGTCGATACAGCTTGCCCGCACCCGCGCCGTGAGCCCGGAGCCACCATGCTGCCTGACGTTCCAGTCGTCCATCTTCGCCAGCTCGAACTCAGGCTGATGGATGGCCAGTACCGGCCCCTCCGCGATCACCTCGAGTTGACTGTCGGTCAGCAGGGTCGCCATCTCGATGATCACGTTCTCGTCCGGATCGAGCCCCGTCATTTCGAGGTCCATCCAGACCAGCGGTGCCTCCACTGTCGTCACCCGGCCAGACTCCCATTCACAGCGCTGCAAACCGCGTAGAATACGGACCCGCCAAGGAGGCGGCCAGCACAAGGCGTTCGCGTGGCTCATCAGGACAACCCCAGACAGCAACCCGACCTCGTGCCGGCCGTGGTCGTCAGCCACCTGCGCAGCGAAGTGGAAGTGGCTACCCTGTCCCGGGACGGCGCACCGTCCCAACGGCTGCGCTGCTTCCAGCGCAGCCGCAGCATCGAGGTGGTCACCGGTGATCGGGTGCTCATCGAGCGCGATCCGGAGCACCCCGAGCGCGGCGTCATCGATGAGGTGCAGCCGCGCCGCAGCCTGCTTGCGCGCCGCAACCGATCCGGCGTCGTCCAGACGATCTGCGCCAACCTCGATCTGCTGCTGATCACCATCGCCCCCGACCCCGAGCCCCACGCCGACCTGATCGATCGCTATCTGGTGGCCGCCGAGCTCGACGGTCTCCATGCCGCGATAGTCCTGAACAAGTGTGACCTGCCCGCGCGCAACCAGCCTTCGATCGACAGCCTGATCCAGCTCTACGAGGGGCTCGGCGTACCCGTCTACTGCACCAGCGCCGTGGCCGGCATCGGTCTCGATACCCTGCGCGACGCCATCGGCGATCGCACCGCGGCACTCGTCGGCCAGTCCGGCGTCGGCAAGTCGTCGCTGCTCAACGCGCTGCTGCCGGAGGCCGCAGCGGAAGTCGGCAGCCTGACCGGCAAGCGCAGCCGAGGCCATGGTCGCGGTCGCCACACCACCAGCACCGTGCGCCTGTATCCGCTCGCCGGGGGTGTGATCATCGATTCGCCGGGCATCCGGGAACTCACGCCAGAGGTCAGCGATCCAACGCAGCTGATGAGTGGCTTCCCCGAGATCGCCAGCGCAGCGCGACACTGCCGCTTTCGCAACTGCCGCCATGATCGGGAGCCGGACTGCGGCGTCAGCGAAGCCCTGGCCCACGGCCGCATCGATGCCCGGCGCTGGCGCAGCTATCGCATGCTCGAAGGCGAACTCAGCGCAGGCCGCGGATGACTCTGAGGTCGCCGACAGCGCCGTCCGCTACAATCACGGCCGTTTTTCCCGAGATGTCCTGAGCTGTTTCCGGGATGTCCCTGACCGGTCGCGGCCCTGTGCTGGCGCGATCATCTGCCAACCCGGAGTAGACCATGACCCAACCGAACCCGGACCGCCTGTTGACGCCGGAGGCTCTCGAAGCGCTGCCCCATGCGCAGACCCTGCTGGTGGACGTGGGTTCGGCAGAACGCTACGCCGCAGCCCACATTCCCGGCGCCGTGCTGGTGACACCCTCGGAACTGGTGGACGGCCGCCCGCCGGCCACGGGGCGCCTGCCCGATCAGGCACGCCTGAACGCACTGTTCTCCCGCCTCGGGCTGCGCCCCGATCTCAAAGTGGTGGCCTACGACGACGAAGGCGGCGGCTGGGCGGGTCGCCTGATCTGGACTCTGGAAGTCATCGGGCATGACAACTGGGCCTACCTCGATGGCGGCATCCACGCCTGGCAGGCCAGCGGCCGTCCCCTGGAGTCGAAGGCAAACGAACCGGTTGCCGGCAACGTGAGCGTCGAAATTCACTCCGGTCCCATCGCCGACGCCGAGACCATCATGCAGGCGCTGGCCGACGGTGATGAGGATCTGCTGGTGTGGGATGCGCGCTCGGCGGCAGAGTATCGCGGCGAACGCCAGGCAGCGGCGCGCAGCGGGCACATACCGGGCGCCGTCAATCTGGACTGGCTGGAACTGATGGACCGCGACCGGGCGCTGCGCCTGCGTGAGGACCTTGCCGAGCACCTCGCCACCCACGGCATCACCCCGGACAAACAGGTCGTCACCCACTGCCAGACCCACCATCGCTCAGGACTGACCTGGCTCGCCGCCCGCCTGCTCGGCTTTCCGGGCATCAAGGCCTACCCGGGCTCCTGGTCGGAGTGGGGCAACCGCAGCGATACCCCGATCCGCACCGGAGAGGCACCGTGACCCTCGGGCAGCGGGTCTTCGTCTGGCTGCAGCATCTGCTGCCGAAAACCCTGCTCACTCGTCTGGCCGGTGCATTCGCCCGACGCCGCATCCCGCTGCTCACACCCTGGGTGATGCGGCGCTTCATCCGCTTCTATGGCGTCGACATGGCGGAAGCCGCACAGCCGGACCCAGCGGCCTATCCCACCTTCAATGCCTTCTTCACGCGCGCGCTGCGCGCCGGCGCACGGCCGCTGGCGCCGACACCGGCGCTGCTGTCTCCCTGTGACGGCGCGGTCTCGGAGGCCGGCAGCCTCGACGGCCACCGCCTGCTGCAGGCCAAGGGCGTGACCTACACCGCAGCCGAACTGCTCGGCGATGCCAGCCTTGCCGAGACCTTTCGCGGCGGCACCTTCGCGACCCTCTATCTGGCGCCTCGCGACTACCACCGCGTGCACATGCCGGCCGACGGGATGCTCGATTCCATGGCCTACCTGCCCGGCGGCCTGTACTCGGTGAATCCGGCCACCGCCGCGGCCCGGCCCGGGCTGTTCGCCCGCAACGAAAGGGTGGTCACCACCTTTCTCGGCGCCGGTGACCGTTTCGCCATGGTGCTGGTGGGCGCCATGATCGTCGGTGGCATCCGCACGCCCTGGGCCGGCCGCGTCACGCCACGCAGCACCGAAGGCTGGCGGCTGGCGGCGGACACCCGCCTGTTCTGCCCCCGCGGCAGCGAGATGGGCGCTTTCGAACTGGGCTCGACGGTCATCCTGCTGTTCCCACCCGGCCGTGCCCGGCTGGACGCGACCCTGACGCCGGGCCGCAAGGTGCGCATGGGTGAAGCCATAGGCGAAGTCCACGCACCGGATGAACCGGTGCGCTGAGGACGCCACCTTCGCTGCACGCCCTTAAGATCGGCGCATTTCGCTGCGCGAAATAGCGCTCTCCCACAA
>JAFIFL010000359.1 GCA_020832055.1 Gammaproteobacteria bacterium | reverse complement strand
GCGCCGATCGGCATGACGTCCAGCGAAGGCAGCGGCCTCAGCTTTGGCAAAGCGCTGCGAGATCGGCCCATCCGCCTGCGGCGGATAGGGCCTTCCCACAAGGTGGCAGCGCGCCCGCTGTGGGAGAGCGCTATTTCGCGCAGCGAAATGCGCCGATCGGCATGACGTTCAGCGAAGACAGTGACATCAGCTTCGGCACAGCGCCTCGCAATCGGCCCAATCGCTTTGCGATTAGGGCTCTCCCACAGTTGCGGTACCTCAGGCCCGCATGGCCAGCGACGGCACGTCGTACGGCAGCTGTTCGAGGGTCAGGGCGTGTTTGCCCACGACCAGCGACAGCTCTGCGGCATCATTGCGGATGACGGCCAGTACTTCGCAGCGGCCTTCATCGCAGGCTGCAGCCACCACCTCACCTACCTTCTCGCCGTCGTCATCGCCCAGCGTTACCGGGGTGCCGAGGGCCGGGGCATTGTGGTCGAGACCGGCAATGGAGAAGCGGTACATGCGCTTCTTGAGCTTGCCGAGGTGCTGCGTGCGCGCCACCACTTCCTGGCCGAGGTAGCAGCCCTTCTTGAAACTGATCAGACCGTTGGCCTGCAGGTTCAGGGCCTGGGGGACGTATTCGCCGGCTGTGCGTGGTGACAGCTCGATGTAGCCGGCGCGAATGCGGTGTGCCGCCCAACGGGCCCAGGGTACGGGGCGCGACCGCGCAGCGAGCCGCTGCCACACCTCGGGCGCCGCGCCGACAGGCAGCCAGATCTCGAAGCGGGACCGTTCGCCGCGATTGCGGATCGCCGTCCAGGGCGCGTCGGCGGGACCAGCGGTGATCACCTCGCCGGCTGCCGGTGCCGCACCGCAGAGGTCGATGATGTGCTCCTCGGCGCCGTCACCGACGAGGCCGATACCCACCATGGCGTCCCCGGCTTCGATCAGCTCCGCCTTGGAGAAGACGATGAAGCGGGCCAGCAGATCGCGCACCGGCACGATCAGGTCGCGATGCAGGCGCAGGGTCAGGGCTTCGGGGGCACCCCAGACCCGGAACGTAGCGATGGTACGGCCTTCGCGGCTGCACAAGGCGCCCGGCAGGGCTCGATCGGGTGCGGCATCGCGCAGATCGCAGGTGGCATAGCCCTGAAAGAACTTGCCGGCCTCCGGACCCTCGATGCGCAGCAGTCCAAGAGGTGAAAGGTCGGCAAGTTCCGGCTGCATGCAGGGGGCGGGCCCGTCGAAGGCTGCGACGCCGGGGGCGCCGTCCACGTCTTCGAAATGGGCGCCTTGATGTTCCAGGAACTGTTGCCAATCGGGGTGCATGGATCACTCCTTGGGAAGTCTCGGGCCACGGAAACCGTGCCGGACGGTGAACGGGCACCAAATTCGCCCCATGGTGCACATGAGCGTGGTGTGGGGATCCTGCTGTTCCACAGCCCGGCGGTCCCACCCGTGCTGGAGAATGTCCCTATTCATGTGAGGGTGTGTGCGAGGGGGCCGCTCTGCCCTGCGGTGGTCGGCACCTGCTGCTATCATCCGCCGCCTCCCGTCGTCGCCGGATCGGCATCGGCCGCTCGGCGCGCATTATAGACAAGGTGTGATGGACAGGTCATGACCGAAAGTGGAGATTCTCAGGAAGCCCGGGCGCTCGATGCGCGACGCGTGTGGTGGCGCAGCCGGCGTGGCCTGCGGGAACTCGATCTGCTGCTGCTGCCGTTTGTGGAGGATGTCTATCCCTCGCTCGGACCGGAGCAGCGGGCCATCTATCTGCGATTGCTGGATAACGAGGATCCGGAACTGCTGGTCTGGTTCACCGGCCGTGGGGTGCCACTGGATGCGGAGTTGTCGGCCATGATCGAGTTCATCCGCTCCCACGGGCGGCCTGTGAGCTGACGCCATGGTGTTGCGCGGAGCTGTCCGCCTCGAGCCCTCGATCTGGGCCCACCGTGCCCTCGCCTGCGGCCTCCCCGCGGTGGTCCTGCTGCTGCTGCAGGCAGCGTGGCTGGCGGGTTCCACTCGGCCGCTGCTGTTCGTGCCTGCCGTGCTCGCGGTCGGGCTGAGCGCAGCAAAGAGCTGGGACCGGGTACGGGGCCTCGAATTCAGGCCCCGCAGCCTGTTGCTGGACGCTGGCGATGGTCGCTGGCACCGCGTTGTCCCCTGTGGAGAAGCGCGCATTTCAGCGTTGGCAGTCACCGTGCCCTGCCGGCGCGAAAGCGACGGCCGCAGACTGCGTCTGAACGTGTGGCGTGATGCGGTGGATCCGGTCACCTACCGGCGTCTGGCGCGGATCGCCCGCCACGGGCGCTGGCCCGCGGCTGACATCGGCCGTTGAACTCTTTGTGGGAGAGCCCTGTTTGCCGCAGGCAAATCGGCCGATTTCGGGGCGCTCTGCCGAAGCTGATGGCGCTGCCTTCGCTGCACCGCGACGAGATCGCTGCTCCGCTTCGCTGCGCAGCTTCCCACAGTGGGGGTGTCGCTCGACGTTGTGGGAGAGCCCTGTTTGCCGCAGGCAAATGGGCCGATTTCGGGGCGCTCTGCCGAAGCTGATGGCGCTGCCTTCGCTGCACCGCG
>JAFIFL010000358.1 GCA_020832055.1 Gammaproteobacteria bacterium | reverse complement strand
GCGAAATGCGCCGATCTGCGTGACGTTCGGCGGAGGCAGTGGCTTCAGCTTCGGCTGAGCGCGTCGAGATCGGCCCAATCGCTGCGCGATTAGGGCCTTCCCACAGGGGGGCAACGCCGAACGATGCGCCACTGTGGGAGAGCGCTATTTCGCGCAGCGAAATGCGCCGATCTGCGTGACGTTCGGCGGAGGCAGTGGCTTCAGCTTCGGCACAGCGCTTCGCAATCGGCCCAATCGCTGCGCGATTAGGGCCTTCCCACAAGGTGGCAGCGTGCTTGTGGGCGCATTTCGTCTGGAACGAAGACAGCACGCCCGCGGGCGTGCTGTCGTGGGTTGCGAACTGGGCCGGCCCCGCAGGGCCGACCCGATGACGAGGCCGCAGGCCTCAGAAGCGGTAACGCAGACCGGCGTTGAACTGGAAGGTCCGCTGATCACCGGTGAAGCCGACGTTGGCGCCGCCGAAGATCGAAAGGTTGTTCCGATCGAGCTCCACGCCGGCATTGACGACCAGCTGATCGTCCATCTCCGCACCGCGGGTCTCGTAGACCGAGTTGGTCCCGATCATGCGGACATCGATCTCCTCGTCCGATCCGGGCACGAAGGCATACCGCAGACCACCCATGGGGCGGACATTCCAATCCCCGAAGGACATCTCGCTGGATGCCTCGACGCCGATGGTCGGTATCCACATGCTGCCGCTATTGCTGTCGACATCGAGCAACGCGACGCCACCGACTTCCTCCTGGTAGGAGTCGACCGAGCGGTCACGGTAGCGCAGCTCAGCGAGCGGCGAGACCGTCACGCCGTTATCGAGGATGAAGTCGTACGCCACTTCAGCGGAGACGTTCCACTCGGTGCTGTCGTAGTCCGCGGTCGCGACACGGGTACCGGCCAGCCCACCAATCACGTCGGGCAGCATCCCGCCCAGCGCGCGACGGGTCTCGAAGTTGCTCCAGGTGAAGCCGACCTGGCCATTGACGGTCCAGGGCCCGTTGCGATAACCGCCGTAGAGTCCCAGCGTCTTCGCCTCGACATCCGCCCGGTCAGTGTTGCCCCGGCCTTTCACGCTGATGTCGGAGTAACCGAAGGCCAGACCGATCAGGCTGTTGATGTCGCGGGCCTCCAGACCGGCCGAGAGGCCGTGGAAGTCCGATTCGATCCCGGCGGCTCCGCCGGACGCATCCATGCGATCGTTCAGGACGTGACCCTCGGCCCAGCCGGAAATGCCCCGCTCCTGTTCCGGTGCAACGAACCGGCCGCTGGCACGGCGCATGGTCGAGCTCAGCACCGGGCGGGAGACGTCCAGGGCGTTGAGCGAAGCGAGGAACCCTGGGGCGAAATCGCCGAAGGTCGCGCTCACCTGCTCGTCGCTCAGACCACCGAAGTCGAGCTGAGTGATCACCCGGCCAAGCATGGTCGCTGACCGGAACGCATCACTGTCCCGGTCCGCCGTCCGCAGGGTATCCACGACGTCCGCCACCGAAGCATCGAGCGCACCGGCTGCTGCCGCTTCGTTCTCGCTGGCTGCGGCCGTGGTGAACGAGTCACGGGTCGCCGTGACGCTGGCAACCGTCACGCCTTCGTCCTCGCTCGTCGTGACGGCAAAGTTCACGAAGCGGGGATTCATCGTCGGAGCCACACTCAGGCCATCCCCATCGAGCTCACCGGAGACCTGCAGGAACGCGGCGCTCTGGCCATCGACGTAAAGGCCCGGTTCGACCAGCACACTCAACGTGCTGCCGAGGTTGGCGTCGCCGCTGACCGTGGTCATGTTGGTGGCAAGGCTCTCTTCGGCGAAGTCACCGCCGCCGAGGCTGCGCAGCTCCGGACCAAAGCCGATGGCATGGGTGCCGCCCGCAAGGGTGTAGTCACCCTCGATCTGCACCTGTCCGGGTGCGATGAAGGGCAGCTGCTCGGGGCCGGCCGTGCGCGGGTTGGAGCGCGTGGTCACAAAGCCGGGCGTGAAAGTACCGGCGACTTCGAGGTCACCGAACAGTGCGAACTCACCAGAGAGTTCACCGTCCTCGCCGACGTCGATATTGCCCTCGACGTTGATCACGGTGTTGGTGCCAGACTGCCCGGCACCCGCCAGGGTATCGTTGACCACATCCAGGAAGCGCGGATCGAGGGCGGTATTGCCCGCCAGGAAGCCCGGCTGCTGGAAGGGGCTGCCCGGGGTCGGGCCTGCCTCACCGAAGCTGCCGCCGAACTGGATCCCACCGGCCACGATGTCGATCTCGGCAATATCGTAGGTGGCCGTGGTCGGATCCGCAGAGGAACTGCCGCTTCCGGTCAGCACCCAGGTGCCCTCACCGCTTCTGGTCAGCGATTCAACTCCGCTGACATTGCCCGAGAACAGCCCGAGCCCCTGCAGCTCGATTGCTGTCGAGGTGACAGGCTCACCGGTGGTGGAATCGGTCGCCGCAGTGACCGACCCGGACGCAATGTGCGAGCCGGAGGCCATGGTCAGGCTGTTCACCGAACCCGGCGCATTGAAGTTCACGCTACCGGTGATAATGCCGGTATTCAGGATGTCTGTGTCGCCGGCGTTGGCGTTGACGCTGCCCATCA
>JAFIFL010000357.1 GCA_020832055.1 Gammaproteobacteria bacterium | reverse complement strand
TCCATCGAACTGACCACCCAGATGCTGGCCGTTCTGTTCGACTTCCCCTTCGAGGATCGGCGCAAGCTCACCTACTGGTCGGATCTGTCCGTGGGCTCACCGGAGACCACCGGCGCGGATCTCGGCGGCATTACCCGGGAGGAACAGCACGCCGGTCTCATGGACTGCATGCAGACCTTCCTCGGGCTGTGGCAGGAACGGGCAGCGCAGGAGCCCGGTGAGCGCCTCGACCTGATCACCATGCTGGCCCACGGCGAGGCGACGCGGGATCTGCCGACGCGGCCCATGGAGTTTCTCGGCAACATCATGCTGCTCATCGTCGGTGGCAACGACACCACCCGCAACAGCATTTCCGGCGGTGTGCTGGCACTGAACCAGTTCCCCGACGAGTATGCAAAGCTGCGGGCGAACCCTGGGCTGATTCCGCAGATGGTGCCGGAGATCATCCGCTGGCAGACCCCGGTGCTGCACATGCGCCGCACGGCCAAACAGGACACGGAGCTCGGCGGCAAGCGCATTCGCGCCGGTGAGAAGGTGGTGATGTGGTACATCTCGGGCAACCGGGACGAGAGCGTCATCGAGCGTCCGGACGAGCTGATCATCGACCGACCCAACGTGCGTCATCACGTGGCCTTCGGCTTCGGCATCCATCGCTGCATGGGGAATCGCCTGGCCGAAATGCAGCTGCGCGTCGTCTGGGAAGAGATCATGGCGCGCTTTCACCATGTCGAAGTGGTGGGCGAACCGAAGCGCCTGCGGTCGAACTTCATTCGCGGCATTCTCGATCTGCCGGTGCGGGTACATCGACACTGACCCCCATTTTTTCGAGGAGGTTCCATGTACGACACCGTGATTCGCGGCGGCACCCTGGTGGACGGCCGCGGTGGCCCGCCCGAAGTCGGCGATCTGGCCATCGAGAACGGCCTCATCGTTGCCGTGGGCGGGCGTATCGAGGGTCCGGCCCGTGAGGTGGTGGATGCCACGGGAGCACTGGTCACGCCGGGCTGGGTGGACGTGCACACCCACTACGATGGTCAGGTGACCTGGGACGACGCCATGGACCCTTCGGCCAGCCACGGTGTCACCACCGTGGTCATGGGCAACTGCGGCGTCGGCTTCGCGCCGGTCCGCCCCGGTGGCGAGAAGGGGCTCATCGAACTGATGGAGGGCGTCGAGGACATTCCCGGCTCGGCCCTGCACGAGGGCATGCCCTGGGGGGCCTGGGAGAGTTATCCCGAGTATCTCGATTTCCTGGCCGGGCGGCAGTATGCGCTGGACGTGGGATCACTGCTGGCCCACGGCGCCGTGCGCACCTACGTCATGGGTGATCGCGGCCGGGACAACGGTCCGGCCACGGCTGACGATCTCGCTGGCATGCGGGCCATCGTCCGCGCGGGTGTCGAGGCCGGGGCGCTGGGTTTTTCCACCTCCCGCATTCTCGGCCATCGCTCGGTCAGCGGTGAGCCGGTGCCGGGAACCTTCGCGGCCGACGATGAAGTGCTGGCCATGGCTGCGGCCTTGGGCGATGCCGGCCGGGGCCTGTTCCAGATGATTCCCTCGAGCACCCTCGGATCGGCGGAGCACCTCGGAGGCGAGCCCCATGATCTCGGTGAGGAAGTGGAACTCATGGGCCGCCTGTCACGGGCCAGCGGCCGTCCGCTCACCTTCACGCTGTTTCAGGTGGATCAGTGGCAGCGCCGCTGGCAGGAGGTGCTCGACCGGGTGGTGGCGCTGAATGCCGAGGGCGCACAGCTGCATCCCCAGGTGGGCGTCCGGCCCACGGGCATCGTCATGAGTCTGTCCACTTATCACTCTTTCATGCGTCGCCCGAGCTACCTTGCGCTGCGGGACCTGCCTTTGCCGGAACGGCTGCGGGAACTGCGCAAACCGGAAGTGAGGGCGAGCATCCTCAGTGAGACCAGCGTGCCCCACGAGCTGCCGGGTACCATGGAAAACGGCGTGGCCTTTGCCGAACTCAATTTCGCCCAGACCTTTGCGCTCGCTGACAGCAAGGACTACGAGCCCACCGCCGAGCAGTCGCTGGGCGCGCGGGCGGCGGCGGCGGGCGTCGATCCCTGGCACTACCTCTACGACTTTCTGGTGGCGGGCGACGGCAGCGATTTCGTCGTCATGTACTTCACCAACTACAGCGACTTCAATCTCGACGCCGTGCATGCCATGCAGATGAACGATGTCACGGTGACCGGCCTGTCCGATGCCGGTGCCCATGTCAGCGTGATCTTCGATGCCGTGGCGCCCACCTATCAGCTCACCCATTGGGTCCGTGACCGCAGCCGCGGACCCCGCCTGCCGCTCTCGCGTGTGGTGCATCGACAGACCCTGCGCAATGCGCAGCTGCTGGGTCTGGAAGACCGGGGATCGCTGGAGGTGGGCAAGCGCGCCGACCTCAATGTCATCGACTTCGAGGTCCTGAAACTCGGCGAACTGGAAGTGCATCGGGATCTGCCGGCCGGCGGCACCCGGCTGCTGCAGCCGGCCACGGGCTATGTCGGGACATGGGTCCATGGTGTCCGTACCCGCGAGCATGACCGCGATACGGGCGCGCGTCCCGGGCGGCT
>JAFIFL010000048.1 GCA_020832055.1 Gammaproteobacteria bacterium | reverse complement strand
GCCGACAGCCGTGCTCCGTGGCCGCGTTTGCGGCACTATTGCGATCGCGATTCTGCAGGAGTGTCCATGAGCACCCGTCCGTTGAATTCTGTGCTGCCCCTCGGGCGCATGCTCGCCGGTTCACTGGCGCTGTTGCTCGAGCGCCGGGCGGCGCTGCTGCATGCCCTGGCGTTGCCGTGGGTCGTACATGTGCTGATCGATGCCTGGCTGCTGTATGCGCCGGACTCGGCCGAGGCGGCGCTGCCGGCCATTGTCCTGCTGCGGCTCGCGGTCTACGTGCTGCTGGCGATCAACATCCATCGCCTGATGCTGCTCGGCCCGCAAACGGTGCCCCCCTTCGGTGTGGGGCCGTTTGCCCTGCGCGAGCTGCGCTATCTGGGCTGGTCCTGTGCGCAGATCCTCGCGGCCGCACTGGTGGTGATGCTGTGTGCCCCGCTGGTGGCTTTGAGCCAGCCACTCGGACTGATGGTGGCCCTGCTGGCCTCAGCCTGGCTCATCAGCCGCATGGCCCTGCTGCTGCCGGAGATCGCGCTTGGCCGTCCCATGGACGTTGCAGCCATCTGGCAGCTGGGGAAGGGCGCCGGGTTCGGCCTGGCGGTGATCGTGGTGGCTGTGCCGCTGCTGGCCGCCTTGCT
Source organism: Gammaproteobacteria bacterium (assembly GCA_020832055.1). Lineage (GTDB taxonomy): Bacteria > Pseudomonadota > Gammaproteobacteria > Pseudomonadales > Azotimanducaceae > SLTB01. Next base: position 20,935 of record JAFIFL010000048.1, on the reverse strand, counting down.
GATGTTCCCGCTGGCGACTTCCGGCTACCTGCTGCTGCAATGGCTGGCCATCACCGGGTCGCTGTTGAGCGTGTCCTTTGCTGTCACGGGTCTGTCTCTGGCTTGGCAGCACCTGGATGGACTGCGGCGGCCGGCACCGGCCCCGGAGCCGCCGCCAGCGATCCCTGCACCAACGTCAGGGGACGCTGCACCGAGCGTGAGTCTCGCTCCGGACGCAGCCCGTGGAATTCTGGAGGTGGAGGTTCACGGCAGCTTCGGCACCCGTGACTTCGGCCATATGGCCAGTGGTGACGGCCTGCTGCCCTACCATGGGCGCCTGCGTGGGGTCCTGATTTCCCTGCACGGCGGTGCCTGGGAGGGATCGGAGTCGTCATGGGACGCGCTGGACACGCTGCTGTCCCACCTCGGATTCGTGCGGGTGCATCACGAGCATCTGACCCGCATCGCGCTGCTGGCGCCGGGCGACTGGCAGCCGCTGGCGGACCGTCTCGGCAAGCACTTCGCCCATGCCGAGGTGAGGACCTTTCCCGCCGGGGACGCCCAGAGCGCTCGTGCCTGGTGTGCCGGGGAGACCTGAGGCTTCAGGTCGCGCTGGCCAGGGTATGGGGATAGTTCCAGGGGCGACGCGACAGTCTCAGCAGGCGCCAGACCAGGGCGATGGCCACCACGGTGAGGCCGAGGGCGAGGCCGATCCAGAAGCCGTAGACGCCGAGTTCGATACCGAACCAGCCAAGGCCGAGCCCGGCGCCCACCGGCAGCGCTACGCCCCAGTAGCCGCACAACGCGATGATCATGGGGATGCGGGTGTCCTTGTAGCCGCGAAGGCCGCCAATGGCCGTGGCCTGGGCATCGTCGACGATCTGATACAGCGCCACGAACAGCAGCAACTGGGCACCGAGGATGGCGACCTCTGCATCGCGAGTGAACAGACCGACAATGCTTTCGCGGCCGAATACCAGGACAGCCGCAGCCAGCAAGGCATAGCCCAGCGAGGCGCCGAGGGCCACCAGGGCGGCCAGTCGGGCGCCGTCGTTGCGTCCGGCCCCCAGTTCGTGGCCGACCCGGATGCTGGCCGCCATGCCCAGTCCCAGTGGAATCATGAAGGCCACGCCGTTGATGCTGAAGGCGATCTGCTGGGCGGCCACGGCCGTCGCACCCAGCCGTGCCACCAGCAGGGTCACCATCGAGAAGGCGGCGATCTCGAAGAAAGCGGTCAGACCGATGGGTACGCCGAGCCTGAGCAGATCGGCAATGCGCTTGAAGTCGGGCAGGGAGAAGCGGCTGAACAGCCCGGTGCGCTGGCGGTAGTAGGGGCGACTGACCACCCACAGCATGGCGGCGCACTCGTACCACATGACGATGGCCGTGGACCAGGCGCAGCCGATTCCGCCCATGGCAGGCATGCCCAGATTGCCGAACACGAACACCCAGTTCAGAAAGATCTTCAGACCCAGAGCGCTGAACGCGACGACCATGGCCGGGCGGGTATTGCCCATGCCGTCGCAGAGATATCTGAAGACGTTGAAGAACATCACTCCGGGCAGGCCGATGGACGCAATGAGCACGTACTGCTCGGCCAGCGGAATGATGTCCGGGTCGACGCCGATGAACCGGTAGGCTGTGCCGGCCTGGCTCACCAGCAGCAGGACGGCAGCGGAGGTGACCACCGCCATCCACAGACCCTGCCGCACCACTTCGCCGGTGTCGGCAGTCCGGCCGGCGCCGTGCAGGCGCGAGATGGTGGGCGTCAGCGCCATCAGGACGCCCATCAGCAGGATCATGGACGGCCAGATGATGTTGCCGCCCAGCGCAACGCCGGCCAGATCGTGGGCGCTGGCGCGGCCGGCCATGATGGTATCCACCACGCCCATGCCCATCTGGGCCATCTGGGCGGCGACCACCGGCGAGCCGAGCCGGATCAGCTTGTTGAGTTCCGCGCCCAGGGCACCGGGTGCCACCGGCATCCGCACGGGCTCCGGAGTGTCGGGACGGTCGATGACACGGCTCCGGCAGCGAAAAGGGCAGCGATTCTACTCCGGGAAGGCTGCGATTGCCGCGTTGGTCTGCAGGCTCCCGAAGGCTTCGATGCCGGTCGGTCTCAGCCGATTGTGGAAAGACTGCTGGCCAGGGTGCCGAGCAGAACGGGGTGCAGGTCATCCAAGCGTATGGCCTCCGTGGTGGACTTCCCGGGCGGGGTGCTGCCGAGTACGAACGCGAAAAGCGGGTGGTGAGATTGCTCTCTGCACTGTGCGGGTGCATCCTGAACGATGTGCCAGCAGGTTTCCGTCCTGAGAACAGGGTGCACAGCTGCCGCGCCCACGGCGAATGGTTTGCCGGAAACAGCTGTAGCAACGCAGAAGAGGGAACCGGAAGCTTACCCGAGCGCACTCGGTCGCGGTCGGTTGCAGACGCCCACGGGGCCGTTTCCGGACAGGAACCACATGAAGGGTGCTGCGTGTCCACATCGAGTCCCGAACACTTCGTTCGAAAGCGTCCCGTCCTGATGGCAGCGTCAGACCGGCCCGGGAGTTCCCTGGGCGGCGGGGAGCCAGCAGACGAACTGGACGAGTCGGCGGTGACAAGAGCGGCCCCTCGGGTCCTGGTGGTCGAAGACGACATTCACATCGGCCGGCTGGTGGAACGTATCCTGGTCCGTGAGGGCTTCGCCGTGGTCCGCGTGATGGACGTGGACAGCGCCTGGGCGGTACTCGAGGAACCCGAGGTCGTGGACCTTCTGTTCACCGATGTCGTCCTGCCTGGTTCCAGCAGCGGTGCCGACCTTGCCGCGCAGCTTCGAGAGCGACGCCCGGACCTGCCGATCATACTCACCACCGGTTACGACCAGAGCCGCATCTCCGACCATCCGGGGCTGCTCGACACGGTGGCCTTCCTGCCGAAGCCGTTCACGGCCGTTCAGGTGCGTGATCTGGTGCGCCAGGAACTCGGGCGCGACTGATCGCAGCCGTCAGTGATCGGGGAAGGCGCTGGCATACACCGAGAGGGCCGGCGTGCCGCCCGTGTGCAGGAAGATCAGGTCGTCGTCTTCCACGAACGCACCCCGCTCCACCATGGCCAGCAGCCCGGCCATGGCCTTGCCTGAATACACCGGATCGAGCAACAGGCCCTCACGGCTCGCGAGCAGGCCGACAGCGTCCACCATGGCGGCCGTGGGAATGCCGTAGCCCTCGCCGAGAAAACCGTCGAGCACTTCCACGGCATCCGCGGCAGGCGCGATACCCGGCGCGATGCGCGACAGGACCTCGGCAGTCAGGGCCTCGATCCGGGCAGCCAGCGCCGGGCTGTCGTCGTTGTAGACGTTGATGCCGATGACCCGGGTCGAGAGGCCTTCGAGACGAAAGCCTGCCAGCAGCCCCGCCTGCGTCCCGCCGGTGGAGGTGGCGTGGATGACGGCGGCCGGGTAGATGCCCCGTTCCCGACACTGGATGGCCAGTTCCCGTGCGGCGCGCACGTAGCCGAGTGCCCCGGTGGCATTGCTGCCGCCGGTGGGGATGACGTAGCCCCTGCGCCCGGCTGCCGCGTGTTCGGCCAGGACCCGCTCGAGCACCTTGGCTGGCGCCTGCCCCGGTTGCAGGCGATGGACTCGGGCACCGAGCAGGCGATCGAGCAGCAGGTTGCCACCCGTGAGGTAGCCATCAGAATCACGGGGGACCGCGGGCACGAGGATCAGGTCGCAGGCCAGCCCGCGTCTTGCACAGGCTGCCGCCGTCTGCCGCGCGTGGTTGGACTGCAGGGCGCCGAAGGTCACCACAGCGTCGGCACCCTCGGCCTCGGCTTCCGCAATCAGGTACTCGAGCTTGCGCGTCTTGTTGCCGCCCCCGGCCAGCCCCGTGCAGTCATCCCGCTTGATCCAGACCCGGGGACCACCAAGGTGCTCGCGAAGGCTGCCGAGGGCTTCCAATGCGGTCGGCGCATGGGCGAGGGCGATGCGCGGCAGGTCGTCGAAGGTCACGGCTGCGTGGCACTGCGGGTGAATCGAAGCGTAAAGCGTACGGGGTCGTTGAAGAGACTGTTGCGGGCCTCGTAGTCGGCGCGCAGGTGCCTGCCATCCAGCCACCAGGTCTCGATGATCCGGGTGCCAACGTGAAAGGTCTGTTCCACGTAGAGCCTGCCATCCTCCCATGCGGCGATGGTCTGTTCGGGACGGCTCGAATCGATCACCGCCCCCCGACCGTCGGTAAAGTGCCGGCGGGCAGGGCGGTCATCGATGCGGAAGATGGCCTCCACGTCATCGAGTTCGATGCTGACCTGGCGGGTAGGCGGTGACAGCGGAGCGAGGACCTCCTCGGCCCGGGCGCCAGCCGTGCCTCTGTTGGTCCGTGGCGCGTTGCCCTGTGGCTGCATGAGGCGGCGCACATCACGCAGCGCCCGGCGGCTGGCGCGCTCGGGAGAATCAGACCGTTCGGCGTCGAGCAGCCAGAGGCCTGCCAGCGCCGGGTCTTCAGCGGCACCGGCAGCGCAGCTTGCCAGGATGGCGCCGAGCAGGAGGGGGGGCGTCAGGATCCGTCGTGCCCACCGCTTCATGGTGAGCGTCGCGCTCAATCCGGCTCCCCTTGGGGCAGTCGGGCGGTGACGCGGATCTCGACCCGGGCGCCGGGTACGGCCAGTTCGGCGACGCCGATGGCTGTCCAGGCCGGCCACGGTTCGCGCAGGACCTCGTCCCGGGCTGCCATGAAGTCGGCGAGTCCCTGCTGCAGTCCAACGTGGTAGCTGGTGAACTCGATGATGGCGCCATGATCGACGCCGGCCGCGGCCAGCACCCGGCCGACGGCAGCCCAGGCATTGCGGGCTTCGTCGATGAACGCCTTGGGTACGCCGCCGCTGGCATCGGTGCCGATCTGGCCCGAGCACAGCAGCAGATCGCCGTGACGGACGGCCTGACTGAAGTGAAAGCGATCGTAGAGAACGCCTTCAGGGTCGCGAATGTGATTCTGGCTCATGTCATTGCTCGCTGACTGAAATGCAGGCCGTAGTGTCCCCCATCGACGGCTGCCGTGTCATGCCTGCAGGAAGCTGCGCAGCGCAGCCGGTGAGGCCCAGCCTGTGAGGCCCAGCGCAGCAGCGATCTGGATGACGTTGCGCGAAGGCAGCGGCGTCGGCTTCGGTCGAGCGTTTCGAGATCGGCCCCATCGCTATGCGATCAGGGCCTTCCCACAAAGTGCGTCAGGTGGCGGGTTCATCGAGGACGCGCCTGACCTTCATGGCGAGTTGGGCCTGGGAGAACGGCTTGCCGAGGAAGGCCACGTCGTGGTCGAGGCGGCCGTGGTGGACGATGGCGTTGTCGCTGTAGCCGGATGCGTAGAGCACGCGAACGTCCGGCTGCAGCCGGCTGACGGCATCCGCCACCTGACGGCCGGACATACCGCCCGGCAGGACCACGTCCGTGAACAAGAGGTCGAAACGCTCGCCGGTCTCGAGCAGATGGATGGCCGCGGGGCCATCGGCCACCGGCATGACACGATAGCCGAGCTGATCGAGGGAGCGGCTGACGAAGGCCCGTACCAGATCGTCGTCCTCCACCAGCAGGATCCGCTCACGACCAGTGGGCAGCGGATTGGCATTGCTCACCGGAAGCTCGGCTTCGGGGTCCTCGGGACTGAATCGACGCGGGAGGTACAGGCGCACCATGGTGCCCTCGCCGGGTTCGCTGTAGATCTTGGCCTGACCGCCCGATTGGCGCAGGAAACCGTAGACCATGCTCAATCCGAGCCCGGTGCCGGCGCCCACTTCCTTGGTGGTGAAGAAGGGCTCGAAGGCCCGGGCGGCCACTTCGGGTGGCATGCCGCGTCCGGTGTCTGTCACCGCCACCATGACGTACTGGCCCGGTTCCACGTCCGTATTGGCCTCGGCGTAATGTTCGTCGATGCGCATGTTGGTGGCTTCGATGGAGAGCCGGCCACCGCCGGCCATGGCATCGCGGGCGTTCATGGCCAGATTGAGGATGGCGTTTTCGAACTGATTGACGTCGATCTCCACGTCCCACAATCCCGCGCTCTGCACGACTTCGATTTCGATGTCTTCGCCAATGGTCCGGCGCAGCAGCGGTTCGATCTGCTTGAGCACGCGACCCGGATTGACCAGGGTCGGATTCAGGGTCTGGCGACGGGCGAACGCCAGCAGACGCTGGGTGAGCTGGGCGGCACGCTGGCTGGCCTCGGCGATCATCTGGAGCCCGTCGCGGAGGTCCTTGTCGGTGAGGGTTCCGCCATCGTCATAGGTCAGCAGATCGACCTGGCCGAGAATGACGGTCAGGAGGTTGTTGAAGTCATGGGCGACGCCGCCGGTGAGCTGGCCGACGAGTTCCATTTTCTGAGCCTGCCGCAACTGCTCTTCGATGCCGCGACGTTCGGTGACGTCGGTCAGCAGGGCGCCGAACCCGGATGGCGTGGGGAAGCTGTGGACCTCGAAGGTCCGGTTCAGCTGTTCGTGGTGCCAGGTGAAGCGCAGCAGTTCGCGGTTGCGCATGACCTGCTCGAAGTGGGCGGCGACCGGCGCCCGGGTGGCCTCGGGGTCGAGATCCGCCAGGGGCCGGCCGCGCATGGCTTCCGGGTCGATGTCGTAGAGCGCTGCCGCAGCAGGGTTGAGATGAACGAGGCGACCCCTGTCGTCCACGGCGATATAGACCTCGCCTAAGGACTCCAGCAGGCGGGCGTATTCGTCGCGGGCCTGTTCGGCAGTGGCCCGGCTCGCATGCAGCGCCGCGAGGGTTTCAGACTGCTCGATGGCTGCGGCGGCCACTGTGGCGAGCTGCTGCAGGATCGCTTCATCCTCACTGTCGAACTCACCCTCGTAGCGGTGGGACAGCTGCAGCAGTCCGAGTTCCCGGCCGTTGCTGGCGAGGACCGGCGCAGCGAGCCAGCCTCGCAGGGGAGGGTGGTGGTCGGCAGCGTCACCGAAGTGCGCAAAGGCCGGGTGCGCTTCGAGTTCGGCCTGGGTCAGACGCATGGGTTCGCGCCGCTGAAGCACGAGCCGGTAGATGCCATGGCCTGTGGGGTTCTCGTCGTAGTCGCGCCAGTCGGCGTAGACGTCGCTCAGCGACACCGCCTGGACGACCGGATGTTCGGGGTCGTAGTGGCTGCTGGCGACGGCCTGATGGGCCGGGATCAACTCCCGGGCCAGCCGGGCCGTGCGCTCGAAGACGCCCGCTGAGCTGCGTCCGCGGCTGATCTGGCTGCTGGCCTGGACCAGCTTCAGCAGCCGGGCCTGATAGCGCTGCTGGTTGGTGAAGTGGGCGGCATAGCTGCGGCGATAGACCACGAAACCGGTCGTGAGCATGACCAGGACGATCACGATGGACAGCCCATATAGGTAGATGGCATTCCACCAGGTGTTCAGCACCTCCGCCTGGGAAATGCCCATGATCCGCAGCAGGCCGATTCCGGCCACGGGCTGTTCCGCGCGCAGCCAGCCGGCGGCGCCGTAGGCGGGAGGGCGAGGTGCCGCCTCGGGATGGTGGATGACCTCGCCTTCCTGATCGACGAGCCAGGTTTGGAAGCGCGAGCCCGGCAGGGGGTCTCTGGCGAAGTCCGCGACCGGCATGCTCACTTGCAGCATGCGTCCGTCGCTCAGTGCCTGGCGCAGGATCACCACTCCGGCCGCATCGTCGACGGCGATGGCGACGTCCGTCGGCGTTGCCGCAAGCTGCCAGGAACGATCGGCAGCGCTGGCGTCGGCGGGCGCGATGCCATCCACGGTCATCTGCGAGGGCAGCAGGGCCATCACGTCCGGCGGCACGGACGGCGGTTCGCCGGGAGCGTCATGGCTGCGGGTGGCCAGATGCAGCCAGGTCAGGGCGCTGTTGAGGCGTTCGGCGTCGATGGTGCCAAGCGTTGCGGACTTGCGTGACAGGTCAGCTTCGGTCTCGGCGAGCAGTGCAGCCCGCTCATGCAGGAGCAGGCTCCCACGCAGTACGGCGACAGCGATGATCACGGCCAGGAAGCCGAGAAAGACGAAATGGGTGCTGCGCTCTGGAAGCACGCGATCCCTCGCAAACGAAGATTGACATCGACGCGGCGCTGCCGGTGAAGGTTGACAGCCTTTCAGGCAATGGGTGCATGAAGTGTTCTGGGCTGCACACTAGCGCAAAGGCCGGTTGCCTGCATCGTGTGCCAGCGCCTCGCGGATGGTGCGGGCCAGTACTTCGCGGCTGTAGGGCTTCTGCAGAAAGTGCACAGGGGTCGAAGGCTCGCCGTCGAACAGGTCGGTATCGGTATAGCCCGACGTGAACAGAATCTTCAGCAGCGGCCAGCGGCCGCGGGCACGATGGGCGAGGTCGCGGCCGTTCATGGAACCGGGCATCACCACGTCGGTGAACAGGAGATCGAAGGGGCCTGCTTCCTCCAGCAGGTCCAGTGCGCTCTGGCCATCGGCAGCCAGCGTCACGTCATAGCCAGCGCGTTCGAGCATGCGTCGGGTGGAACTGCCGACCAGCGGGTCATCCTCGACCATGAGAATGCGCGTCCCGGGCAGCGGCTTTTCCGGTTGTTCGTCCGGGTTCGGCACCGGCTCGGGCACAGCGACCGGGGCCGCTCCCGGCGCTGCATGCTCCGTCGTGGCAGGCTCGGCCCGTGGCAGCAGCAGGGTGACACGGGTGCCGACTCCCAGTTCGCTCTCGATGCGAACATGGCCGCCGGACTGCTTGACGAAGCCGAACACCATGGACAGGCCCAGTCCGCTGCCCTGGCCGAAGGCCTTGGTGGTGAAGAAGGGCTCGAAGGCATTGATCATGACCTCGTCGGTCATGCCGGTACCGCTGTCGATGACGGTGATGGCGACATAGTCGCCGGGATCGGGTGTTTCACTGCCAAAACGCTGGCCGCTCCCGAACTCGAGATTGGCGGTCTCGATGCGGATGCTGCCGCCGTCGGGCATGGCATCCCGGGCGTTTACTGCCAGATTGAGCAGCGCGGCTTCGAGATGTCCGGGGTCCACGGTACAGGTCCACAGGTTCTCGGCGGCCGTGACGCTGACCTCGTAGTGCTCCGCGAAGGTCCGTTCGAGCAATCGTTCGAGGCCCTGTATCAGGTTGGCGACGTCCACCCGCTGTGGCGCCAGCGGCTGCTGTCGGGAAAAGGCGAGCAGCCGCTGGGTGAGGGTGGAACCCCGGTGGGCGGCGGACAGCGTTTCTTCCACCCATTGCCGCGCCTCCGGGTCGTCTGAATGTTCGAGCAGGCTGCTGAGGTTGCTGACGATGACCGTCAGCAGGTTGTTGAAGTCGTGGGCGACACCCCCGGTGAGTTGGCCGATGGCCTCCATCTTCTGGGCCTGGAACAACTGGGCCTGCATGGCCTGGCGCTGGGTCAGGTCGCGCAGGGTGCCGACGAACAGGCGACGACCCTCCACCATGATCTCTGCAACCGAGAGATCCACAGGCACCTCGTGGCCCTGCCGGTGCAGCGCCTGCAGCTCCCGGCCGATGCCGATGACCCGCGGGGGGCCGCCACTGAGAAAGTGGCTCAGATAGTCGTGGTGGCGAATGGCGTGGGCCTCGGGCATCAGCATACTCACACCGTGACCGATGAGGTCGCCAGGTGCGTGCCCGAGCATGGTCTGAACGCCGGGATTGGCGCTGGTGATGATGCCGGTCTCGTCGATGGTGATGATGGCGTCGATGCTGGAGCTGATGATGGCGTCGAGCAGCGTGCGTTGATGGGCGATCTCGCTGACGTGCTGGTGGCGGGCGATGGCGTGGCCGAGCAGCACCGCCGTGGCCTGGACGAACTCCACGTCCTCCTGCCGGAAACGGTTCGGTTCCACGGACAGGGTGCCCAGCAGCCCCCAGGGCTGGTTGCCGGCCCAGAGCACGGTCATGACGCTGGAGCGGATGCCGTGTCGCTCGTAGACGGGCTGGGTTCCGAAGCGGTCGTCACTGCGGATGTCGTGGACGAGGATGGTCTGGCGGTCCTCGAAGGCCATCACTTCCGGCGAGTTTCTGCCCGGACGTGCGGTGGCGCGGCCGACCACGCCCTCCTGCCAGCCGATGCCCGCCCTGAGTCTGAAGGTGTCGGTGTCCGCGAGGTGCTCGATCACGCCGGCCAGCTTCAGATCGAGGACCCGGGTGAGCATGGCCAGGGTCTCGTTGAGCAGGGTGTCCAGCGCTTCGGTCTCGATGGAAAGCTGGGCGATGGTGGCCAGCGCGTACTGCTGGCGTTGCCCGTCCCGCAGGCGCCGTTCGGTCTCGACCTGGGTGGTGATGTCGGTCTGTACCCCAACGTAGTGGCTCACGCTGCCGTCGTTGGCGCGCAGCGGTGCCAGGTGCAGCGCATTCCAGAATGGCGTGCCGTCCTCGCGGTAGTTGCGGATGCGGCCCTGGTAGCTGCGGCCTTCGCTCAGGGCCAGGCGAATGTCGCTGCCCGGCTCACGCCTGGGGCCCTGCAGGAACCTCGGGTTGCGTCCGAGGATCTGCGACGCCGGGTAGCCGGTGAGCTCGACCAGGCGTTCGTTGGCGTAGACGATGGGCATGTCGTCCTGGCGCAGGTCGGTGACCATCACGCTGACGGGGGCGGCGGCGAGAATCCCCGCCGCGTCGGGCATGCCCTCGGGCTCTGAATGTCGTGCCGGGCCCCTGCGTCGGCCGAGCCTGATGCCGGCGGCCAGTGCCAGCCCAGCCGTGAGCAGCAGGACGACACAGGCAATGGCTTCGGTCATGACGAAGCCCTTCCCCGAGGGACGCGGCAGAGGGTGTCCGGGAGGCAGGACAGGGTTGCCCACGGCAGCTCGCAGTAGCGTGATGGTCTGGCTGCGCCATGCTCCATGGCGATTGTCGCCCCCGGCTTTGCGCCAGCGTGCGGGCCGACGGCGGGATTGCGCTCAGTTCCACTGACCACCGAAGGTCCCTGCGTCGGTTGGATGGTGCCCATGAGGCCGCAGTGTAGCCGATTGCTGGGGTTCTGCCTCAGTCCGGGCGGGGAGACGGCAGATGGGCCAGGAAGACCCGGGCGTAGAGCAGGGGCAGGAACCAGGCACCGGCGGCTGCCTGGGGGTGGAAATGCTCCAGGGCGAACAGACCGGCGAGCAGGGCCACGAGCCCGATGGCCCGCTGCCAGGCTGGCGGAGTGAGCACGACGGCGGCGCCGCCTGCGGCCAGCATCACGACGGCACTGCTCAGCAGCGCAAGGTCCTGGTCGCGGAACAGCCAGATGAAGATCGCCAGCGGTATCGTCTGCAGCGCCATGAACAGCAGCAGGCGCTGCTGCCGCCGGTCGGGACGGTGGATCCAGGCCTTGCCGGCATGATTGAGGGCCGTCATGAGGCCGGCACAGAGTTCAGCGGTCAGCAGCGCGAGCAGCAGGCGTTCAGGGAGTGGAGCCGGCACGGTCAGCAGACCGAGCAGCAGGCCACCGAGGCCGGCGATGCCGACCCTGAGGCCATCGAGGGCCGTAGCCTCCGGTCCGAGGTAGCGGTCGAGCAGCCCGGGCAGGCCCGGGCGCGGTTTGGAAGTTGTTGCCGTCACGCGGCGACTCTCGAATCAGCTGCAGACGAACCCGGCTCAGATGTGCAGGACACGTTCGTAGGCGGCCAGCACGGATTCGTGCATGGCTTCGGACACCGTGGGATGCGGGAACACCGTGTTGATGAGTTCCGCCTCGGTGGTCTCGAGCCCCATGGCCACGGTGAACCCCTGAATCAGTTCCGTGACGCCGGCGCCGATCAGGTGGGCGCCGAGCAGCTCCCCGGTCTGCGCGTCGAACAGTGTCTTCACCAGTCCCTCGGGTTGCCCGATGGCCAGGGCCTTGCCGTTGCCGAACAGGGGGAAGCGGCCGATGCGAATCTCACGGCCGCGCTCCTTCGCCGCGCGCTCGGTCAGGCCCACGCTGGCCACCTGCGGGTGGGCGTAGGTGCAGCCGGGAATCCGTTCCTTGGCCAGCACATGAGCCTCACCGCCGGCCAGATATTCCATCAGCAGGACCCCCTCGTGGCTCGCCTTGTGGGCGAGGCAGGGTGGACCGGCGACATCACCGATGGCGTAGACACCCGGTTCGCCGGTTTCGAGATGGGCATCGGTTTCGACGAAGCCGCGGTCCGTGGACACGGCCGTGTTTTCCAGGCCGAGGTCCTCGACGTTGCCGGTGACGCCGACAGCGAGAATGGCGCGATCGAATTCCGCGTCGCTGCTTTCCCCGTTCTTGTCGAAGGTGGCCACAAGCCCCTTGCCCTGGGGCGCGAGGGCGGCGACCGAAGTCCCGCAGCGGACTTCGATGCCGTCTTTGACCAGGGCTTCGGCCATCAGGGCAGAGATCTCGTCATCTTCCACCGGCAGCACGTGGGGCAGGACCTCGACCACCGTCACCTTGCTGCCCAGCGCGGCGTAGAAGCTCGCGAACTCGATACCGATGGCGCCGGCGCCGATGACCAGCAACCGCTTGGGGATGGATTTCGGCACCATGGCCTCGCGGGCGGTCCAGATGAGCTCGCCATCGGCGCTGATGTGCGGCAGGTTGCGGGCCCGGGCACCGGTGGCGAGGACGATGGAATCGCTTTCGAGGATCTGTTCGCCGTCCCCGGTGCGGACCTTGACCTGACCCCCTCCGGCCAAACGGGCGCTGCCCTCGATCACGGTGACCTTGTGCTTGCGCATCAGGCCGCCGACGCCCTTGCTCAGCTGTCCGGCGACATCCCGTGAGCGCTTGACCATGGCGGCCAGATCCACTTTGGGATCCGCCTGAATGCCGAAATCGGCCCCGTGGCGGATCTCGCGGAGCAGATCGGCGGCGTGCAGCAGGGCCTTGGTGGGAATGCAGCCCCAGTTCAGGCACACCCCGCCCAAGTGTTCGCGCTCCACCAGGGCGACCGTCATGCCCAGTTGGGAGGCGCGGATGGCGGCCACGTAGCCGCCTGGTCCGCCACCGATGATGATGACGTCGAAGCTTCGGGTTCCCGAGGCGCTCATGCAGACTCCTTGCTTGCCCTGTTTTTCCCCGAGGAAGCGCTGACCGATCAGCGCCTCCCCCGCGCGTTCAGATCAACAGCCGGTACGGCGCTTCGAGCAGGTCGCGGATCGTGCCTAAGAATTGGGCCGCCGGAGCGCCGTCCACCACCCGATGATCCCAGGTCAGCGACAGGCGCATGCGCTTGCGCTTCACCGGCGTGTCGCCGTCCCAGCCGACGCCGTCATAGATGCGGTTGACGCCGAGAATGCCCACCTGAGGCGCATTGAGAATGGGCGTGAAGGAGTCGACGCCGAACATTCCCAAGGCCGACACCGTGAAGGTGCCGCCGGCAAAGTCATCGAGACCGAGTTTGTTGTCACGGGCGGCTTCGGCGAGGCGCTTGCTTTCCATGGCCAGACCCTTGATGCCCCGGCTGTCCGCATGACGGATGACCGGCACCAGCAGGCCGGCCTCGACGGCCACGGCCATGCCGACGTGGACATCCTCGTGCAGGACGATTTCGCTGTCGCCGAACTCGCTGTTGACCATGGGGTGGCGGCGCAGGGCCTTGGCCACGGCCAGGATCACCATGTCGGTGTAGCTCGGGCGGATGCCTTCGTCCTTCCACTCCGCCACCAGCAGTTCCCGCAGCTTCACCGCCTCGTCCATCTCCACTTCCATGTCCATGGTGAGCTGGGCGGTGGTTTGCAGCGAATCGAACATGCGCGTGGCGGTGGTCTTGCGGATGCCCTTCACCGGCACCCGGTCGCCGGGTTGCGGTCCGGGGGCGGCGACAGCCTTGGCGGGCGATTTGGCGGCCGCTTCCACGTCGGCCCGGGTGATGCGGCCGTTTGGACCGCTGCCCGCCACGCGGGACAGGTCGACGCCGAGTTCTGCGGCAATGCGGCGGGCCAGCGGTGATGCGCTGGCGGCGTCGGCACTCGCAGCGGCGGCCGGTTCGGCGCTGCTGCGGGCGACGGCGGCGGGAGCCGTGGCTTCGCCCGCGTCCGCAGCGGCCTGCACGTCAGCCTCGACGATGCGGCCGCCAGGACCCGTACCGGAGAGCCGGGTGATATCGACGCTGAGTTCGCCGGCCAGACGGCGCGCTGCCGGCGAGGACAGCAGCCTGCCACCTTCGCCTTCGGTCGGTGCGGCCGGTGCTCGTGCCGCCGCCGGTTCGGCTTCAGGTGCTGCTGCCGCCGCGGGCTGCTCGGCAGCCGCCTCGGCGCCACCGCCGCCACCACCGACGTCGTCGGGAATGGTCTCGTTGGCGCCGTAGATGTAGCCGATCACCTGCCCGGGCTTGCAGGGCACCCCGGTACCGACCAGATGCTTGACGGTGCCGCTGGCCTCGGCCTCGACGTCGAGATTGATCTTCTCGGTTTCCATCCGGTAGAGAAGCTGGCCGGTCTTCACCTTGCCGCCGTCCGGAATGCACCATTCCTCGACCATGCCTTCCGACATGGTCATGCCAGCCTTCACCAGATAGATCTCAGTGGGCATCTTTCCCTCCAGTCACAAATGCTGTCGTCGCGTGCAGGTCCGTGGCGGTGAGCGATGCGGGTCCAGCCTCAGCTCGCCTTGCGTGGGGTCCTGCGCACCTTCTTGATCCTGAACAATCCGCGTTCGGCCGCGAGCTGCATGGCCCGGACGACGTCGATCACCCACGGGCCGTCGCGCTGCATCCGCAGGGTGGCCTTCTGGCCCGGTTTCAGGGCCCGTTCGCGCTCACCGTCGAAGGCAAGCACGCAGGGGCCGATCACGGTGACCGGTTTGCCGAAGGCGACTCGCCGATGGCCGGCCACGCCGATCACCTGATAGAGCCCAGGCGCGATGGGGGCATTGACGCCATCCGCATCGGGATCGAGCTCCAGATACAAACCGTAGTCGTCATCCTTGCTGACGGGCTTGATCAACCCGCCGATGGACGTCATGCCCGCTGCGGCCGGGTCGGCCCGGGTCAGCAGCGCCGCTTTCAGCATGTCGCCGGCGAGCAGGGCCCGGCTGCCCACGAAGCGCTCCCGGGTGACCACCGCGTCGATGAGGGCGAAGTCGTCCCGCTGACCTTCCACCTTCACTGTGATGGCCTTGGCCCTGACGGCGGCTTCGGCCAGGGTAAGGCGACCGCTGGCCACCAGGCCGGCCGCTGCGCCGGCCAGCGTGGCTTCCACCAGGACCGGAAACACATTGTTGGTACCGGTGGAAATGGGCAGCAACGGCGCGTCCTGCCAGCCGATGCAGAACGCCCGATTGGTGCCGTCGCCGCCTAAGGTCAGGACGGCGCCGCAGTCCCGTTCAGCCAGGGCCCGGGCGCCACCGACGGTGTCGATGACGCTGCCGGTCTGGGGCGATTCCACCGCCTCGGCGCGCAACGTGCCCTCGAACTCCTCCAGCGCCGACTTGGCAATGCCGTGGGAGTCCGGCACGTAGCAGACATCGCGGACACCGGCCTCGACAGCGCCCACCAGGGCACGACGGACGATGGCCCGCTTCTCCTGGTTGTCGAATACCGAGGCCCGCGCCACCAGCCGGCGGATGTCCTTGCCGGAGGCGGGGTTGACCGCGATGCCGAGGGGCTTGGCCATGGCTTGCGTTCGCTTGGGCTTCAAACGCCGAGCAGACGGCGGGTCTCCGCCACGATCCGCTTGGCGTTGGGCATGTAGCTCTGCTCCAGGGACGGGCTGTAGGGCACCGGCGAGAACGGTGCGCCGACCCGGCCGACGGGCGCGTCGAGGTAATCGAAGGCCAGTTCCTGGATCTGTGCCGCCAGTTCGCCGCCAAAGCCGCTGAAGCGTACGGCCTCGTGAACGATCACGGCCCGGTGCGTCTTCTTCACCGACTTGACGATGGTGTCGGTGTCCAAGGGGCTCAGGCTGCGCAGATCGATCACTTCGGCGTCGATGCCGAACTCCTTCAACTGATCGGCGGCCTGCATGGCTTCGTGAACCATGCGGCTGTAGGCGATGAGGGTGAGGTTCTTGCCCTCGCGCATCACGTTGGCCTTGCCGATCTCGACCTCGTAGGCGCCTTCGGGGACTTCGCCCTGCAGGGCGAGGGAGAGCTTGTTGAGGAGCACGAACACCGGGTTGTCGTCGCGGCAGGCGGAGATGATCAGGCCCTTGGCGTCGTAGGGCGTCGCGGGGGCCACCACCTTCAGTCCGGGCAGGTGGGTCAGCCACACCTCCAGGCTCTGGGAGTGCTGGGCCGCGAGGCTCATGCCGGCTCCGGACATGGTGAGCACGGTGACGGGCAGGCGGGCGTGGCCACCGAACATGTAGCGCATCTTGGCCATCTGGTTGGCCACTTCGTCCATGCACTCGCCTAAGAAGTCCATGAACATGAGATCGATGATGGGGCGGCAGCCGGTGGCTGCGGCACCCACACCGAGACCCATGATGCCCTTCTCGGAAATCGGGGTATCGATGACACGGTCGGCACCGAATTCTTCGAGCAGGCCGCTGGTATAGCCGAACACGCTGCCGGCACCGGCCACGTCCTCGCCGGCCAGGAAGGCCTCCGGCTGCTCCTTGAGCACCTCATGCAGGCCTTCGGTGATGGCATTGACGTAGGCCAGCTTGCGCGGAGCCTGATCGTCCTTCAATTGGGCTTCAGCCATGGTGATCTCCTCTTCTCCGCGATCAGGCTTGTACGTAGTAGACGTCTTCGAGCAGTCCGTCCGGATCCGGCAGCGGGCTGTCCTCGGCGAACTTGATCCCGGCCATCGCCTCTTCGCGGACGCGCTTGTGCAGGGCGTTGATCTTGCGCTTGGTGCTGATGCCCTGCTCGATCAGTTTTTCTTCGAGCAGCTTGATGGGATCGCGCTGCTTCCAGTTCTCGACTTCCTCGTCGGTGCGGTAGGACAGACCCATGCCGCGGACGCCCACGTGGTCGTAGAACCGGTAGGTCTTGCACTCGAGCAGGGTCGGGCCTTCACCGTTGCGGGCGCGGGCGACAGCTTCGCCGGCCGCCTCGTAGACGGCGATGGCGTCCATGCCGTCCACGACCACCCCAGGCATGCCGTAGCCGGCAGCGCGGTCGGCGACATCGACGATGGCCTGATGATTGTCCTGACGGGTGTACTCGCCGAAACCGTTGTTCTCGCAGACGAGGATCAGTGGCAGCTTGTAGAGCGCGGCCATGTTGGCGGCTTCGTGGAAGGAGCCCTCGTTGCTGGCGCCGTCACCGAAGAAGCTCGCGGCAACTTCCTTCGTCTTGCGGAATTTCTTTGAGAATGCAGCACCCATGGCGATGGGAATGCCGCCGCCGACGATGCCGTTGGCGCCGAGCATGCCGATTTCCATGTTGCAGATGTGCATGCTGCCGCCGCGGCCCTTGCAGTAGCCGGCGGCCTTGCCGTAGAGCTCCGCATACATCTCGTTGAACTGACCACCCTTGGCGACCACGTGGCCGTGACCACGGTGGGTGCTGGTGATGTGGTCAGTGTCCTCGAGGTGCGCCATCACGCCGGCGGCGACAGCCTCCTGGCCAACGTAGAGGTGCAGGGCGCCGGGCACCTTGCCGTTTTCCATCAATTTGCCCGCTTCTTCTTCGAAGATGCGGATGCGTACCATGCGCTCGTGAATGTCGAGCAGAACGGCGTCAGTGGCTTGGATCGTCACCGGCTTGTCTCCCCCTATCTCTGGGCTCTTGGGATGGTCCGGCCGGACCGGGTGCCGAGCATACCCAAAACAATCATGGGTGTCTGTAAAGGCTCGCTGGAAAGCGTTCATGCAACGGCCGGGGCGGGTCGGGTCTTTAGCTGCCATAATCCGCCGCCGCAAAGCCCGCCAAGGGTAGCAGGGAGGAGAAATGAAAGTGGCCCCTGAATTGCCGACCGACATGGAGCGGTTCGCCGAGGCGCTCGTGCGTGAAGCGGGAGCCCTGTCGCTGGCGCAGTTTCGCTGCGGGACGTTGGTCGTCGACAAATCCGCAGAAGGTGCGCCGCTGGATCCCGTGACCGCGGCTGATCGGGCCGTGGAGGCCCGCCTGCGGGCCGGCATCAGTGAACGTTTTCCGGATCACGGGGTGTTCGGCGAAGAGCATGCGGCTGCCCCTGGCAGCAGCCCTTGGAGTTGGATGATCGATCCCATCGACGGTACCCGGGGGTTCGTTTCCGGATTCCTGCATTGGGGACTGCTGCTGGCGCTGCGCTACCGTGAGCAGCCGGTTCTCGGCATCGTGCATCAGCCGTTCACCGGTGAAATCTGGATCGGGAGCAGCGAGGGGGCCCGCTTCACCTGTCGGGAGGACGTGCGCCACCTGCGCACCCGCAGCTGCGGCGAGTTGGCCATGGCGACGCTGGCGACGACCGATCCCTACCTCTTCGAGGGCGCCGAGGCGGATGCCTTCGAGGCCGTTCGCAGTTCTGTGCGCCTCACGCGCTTCGGCGCCGACTGCTACGCCTACTGCATGCTGGCCATGGGGCAGGTGGATCTGGTGGTGGAGTCCGGGCTGAAAGCCTGGGACGTGCAGGCGCTGATGCCGCTGGTGACGGCGGCCGGTGGGGTCATCACCGACTGGCATGGCGGTGACTGCCGGAAAGGGGGGCAGGTGGTGGCGGCCGGTGATCCGGCACTGCACCGCGCGGTGCTGCAGCTGCTGGCGCCCGCTGCGGCTGATTGAGGCCGGAGTCAACGGCAAATCACGAATCCATTGCAAGAGGAGAGGTGTCAGTGAAGCTCGAAGGTATCCGTGTCCTCGATCTGTCCCTGTTCCTGCCGGGGCCGACGGCGAGCCTCATGATGGCGGACCACGGGGCGGAAGTGATCAAGATCGAGGCGCTTGGCGAGGGCGAGCCGAATCGCCACATCGGCCAGCGCCGCGGGACGCCCCCGGACGATACATCGGTCTATTTCGACTGTACCCATCGCGGCAAGAAGAGCCTGACCTTGAACCTCAAGGCCGAAGCCGGGCGGGAGCTGTTCATGCGTCTGGTGGAGACCGCCGACGTGGTCATCGAGGCCTTCCGTCCCGGCGTGGTGAAGCGGCTCGGGGTCGACTACGAGGCGGTGTCGGCCCGCAACCCGCGCATCATCTATGCGTCCATCTCGGCCTTCGGCCAGACCGGTCCCCTGGTGGGTCGCCCGGCTCACGATCTGGCGGTGGAGGCCACCTGTGGACTGCTGTCGGTGAACGTGGATCAGGACGGGCGTCCCTGTCTGCCGGCCATGCCCGCCGGCGACATGCTGGCGGCCACCCTGACCTTGGCCGGTGTGAGCATGGCCCTGTATCGCCGCACCGTCACCGGCCGGGGCGACTACCTCGATCTGGCCATGATGGATTCCATACTCGCCTGCATGCCCAACAACATGGGCGCGGTGTTTGCGGACAAGCGGCCGCCGGTGCCGAGCGAGGAGCGGATCTGGGGCGGCAATGCTTTCTATCGCGTCTATACCTGCGCCGACGGTGAGTACGTGGTGCTCGGCGGCGTGGAGATGAAGTTCGTCCGCAACCTGCTGACGGCTTTGGGCCGTGAGGACCTGATCGAACTCTGCCAGCGTCCCGGCAGCGTGCAGCGACCGGTGATCGAGTTTCTGGAGCAGACCTTCCGTCAGCGCACCCGGACCGAGTGGGAGAGGTTCATGGCCGGCCTCGACGTCTGCTTCGCGCCGGTCAATGATCTGCGCACCGGCCTCGATCACCCCCAGGTCCGGGCACGGCACATGGTCATCGAAGACGAACGCGGCCACGAGCATCTCGGCGTACCGCTGAAGTTTGCCGACGAGCCGGGCCGGCCCCGGCTGTCCGCTCCGGCCCATGGCGCCGACACCGAGGCGCTGCTGGAAGAACTCGGAATCGATGCCGCCGAACGGGCGCGGCTGCATGCAGAAGGAGTGTGTTGATGGAATTCGGCATCGCCCTGGCGACCACCACGGAATCCTGGCGCGTCACGCAGCAGGCGGAAGCCCTCGGCTTGGCCGAGGCCTGGTTCTACGACACCCAGCTGCTCAATCCCGATGTCTTCATCGGCATGGCGCTGGCCGCGGACCGTACCAGCCGCATCCGCCTCGGCACCGGGGTCCTGATCCCTTCCAACCGCCTCGCGGCGGTGGCGGCCAACTGCTTCGCCAGCCTCAATCGCATGGCCCCGGGCCGCATCGACTTCGGGGTCGGTACCGGCTTCACCGGTCGCCGGACCATGGGTCAGACGGCGCTGACCCTCGGTCGGATGCGCCGCTACATCGAGGAAGTGCAGGGACTGCTGCGCGGTGAAACCGTCCTGGCATCGCTCGAGGACGGCGAGCACCCTGTGCGCTTCCTGAATCCGGAACTCGGGCTGATCAACCTCGACGATCCAGTGCCGCTGCACGTCTCCGCCATGGGGCCGAAGAGCCGTCGCCTCACCGCCGATCTCGGAGCGGCCTGGCTGAACTTCTCCGGCAGCGTCGAGCCGGCCCTCAAGCACATGGAAGACATGCGCAGCGCCTGGCGGGACGCGGGTCACGCCGAGAACAACCTGCGCAGCACACTGTTTGCCTTGGGCTGCGTCCTCGACGAGGGCGAGTCGGCGGACTCGCCCCGGGCCATGGCCCAGGCCGGTCCCTGTGCAGCCGTGGTGCTGCACGATCTGGCGGAAACGTCGGTGGCGGGGTCCCTAGACGGCAAGCTGCCGCCGGCCCTGGTCAGTGCAGTGGAGCGCTATCGGGAAGTCTGGCAGGGCTTTCCCGAGGCCGAGCGGCATCTGCACAACCACAGTGGCCATCTCATGTTCCTGCGCGAAGACGAGCGCGATCTGCTCGATGCCGACCTGATCCGCGCACTGACGTTCACGGGCACCCGGGACGATCTCGCCGAGCGCATCAGGCGTCTCGGCGCTGCCGGCTACGATCAGTTCGTGGTGCAACTCGTGGAAGGCGAGGAGCAGGCCCTGGACGACTGGGCTGAGGTCTTCGCGCGGGTGTGACTCCCAATCGGTATCGCTATCGGGATCGCTATCGAAGTCGATCCCGATCCCGATCCCGATGTCGATGTCGATCTGCATGACGTTCAGCGCAGGCAGCGGCGTCAGCTTCGGCAGAGCGCTTCGAGATCGGCCCAATCGCTGTGCG
>JAFIFL010000356.1 GCA_020832055.1 Gammaproteobacteria bacterium | reverse complement strand
GCCACGAGATCGGCCCAATCGCTGTGCGATTAGGGCCTTCCCACGACGGCGGGCTACCAGCTTGTGGGAGAGCGCTATTTCGCAAAGCGAAATGCGCCGATCTCGATGGCGTTCAACGAAGGCAGTGACATCAGCTTCGGCAGAGCGCCACGAGATCGGCCCAATCGCTGTGCGATTAGGGCCTTCCCACGACGGCGGGCTACCAGCTTGTGGGAGAGCGCTATTTCGCGCAGCGAAATGCGCCGATCCGCATGCCGTTCAGCGAAGGCAGTGACATCAGCTTCGGCAGAGCGCCACGAGATCGGCCCAATCGCTTTGCGATTAGGGCTCTCCCACAAGGGACGACACGGGTGGGCGAGCACTATTTCGCGCAGCGAAATGCGCCGATCTCGATGGCGTTCAACGAAGCCAGTGACATCAGCTTCGGCAGAGCGTCTCGCGATCGGCCCAATCGCTTTGCGATCAGGGCTCTCCCACAAGAGCGCTGCGCCATGACCTGCTGTCGTCGCAAGGACGTTCAGCGGTCCGCGCGATCCTCGGCCTTGCGTGCGGCTGCCGCCACTTCATCCAAAGGTGTGTGACGGACGTCTTCGCCGCCTAAGAGGTAGATCAGGTACTCGCAGATGTTGCAGGCGTGATCGCCGATGCGCTCGAGTGCCCGCGCTGCCCACACCAGATCCAGGGCATTGGCTGGGTCTTCCGCCAGATTCGGCAGGCCGGCCTGGATCAGGGCCTTGTAGTCGGCGTCGATCTCGGCGTCGATGCGGCACACGGCCAGGGCCCGTCTCGCATCGAGGCCCGCCAGCGAAGCCAGCGTGTCGTCGACCATGCCCTGGACCCGCACGCCGAGCTGACGCAGCCCCTCGGCCTGGGGCAGTGCGCCCCGACCAGCGTCGGTCCGTCGGACGGCCATGCGCGCCATCTTCTGGGCTTCGTCACCCATGCGCTCGAAGTCGGTGATGGTCTTGATCACCGCAATGATCAACCGCAGATCGGAGGCCGCCGGCTGACGGCGGACCAGGATGCCCTGAGCCTCGTCATCGATGCTGCGCTCGAGTTCGTCGATGCGGTCATCGGTCGCGTCGAGTTCCAGACCTCGGGCCCGATCGCCATCGAGCACCGCCGCCAGACTGCCGGCAAGCTGATCGCGAGCCAGCCGGCCCATGGCCAGCATGTCATTGCGAAGCTGCTCGAGTTCCTCGTTGTATCGCCGGGAAATGTGCTGATCCAGGTGAAGCTTGTCCATCGCACCGCGTCCTTTGAGGTTTCGGGGAAACGTTCAGGCCAACGTTCAGCGAAAGGTTCAGGAGATCAGCCATAGCGGCCGGTGATGTAATCCTCGGTGGCCTGCTGTTTGGGGTTGGTGAAGATCGTCACCGTGTCGTCGTACTCCATCAGTTCCCCGAGGTAGAGGTAGGCGGTGAAATCGGACACCCGCGCGGCCTGCTGCATGTTGTGGGTGACGATGACGATGGTGAACTCCTCCTTGAGTTCGAAGATCAGCTCCTCGATCTTGGCCGTGGAGATGGGATCCAGTGCCGACGCCGGCTCGTCGAGCAGGATCACCTCCGGCTCGATGGCGATGGCCCTGGCAATCACCAGACGCTGCTGCTGACCACCGGAGAGGCTGAAGGCGTTGGCGTCGAGCCGATCCTTGACCTCGTCCCAAAGCGCTGCCCGTCGCAGGGACTTCTCCACCACCTCGTCGAGCACCCGCCGCTCTTTCACGCCTTGAATGCGCAGGCCGTAGGCCACGTTCTCGTAGATGCTCTTGGGAAAGGGGTTCGGCTTCTGGAACACCATGCCCACCTTGCGGCGCAACTCGGCCACGTCGATGGTCGGGGCGTAGATGTTCTGCCCGTCGAGGCGGATCTCGCCCTCGATGCGGCAGGTGTCGATGAGATCGTTCATGCGATTGCAGCAGCGCAACAGCGTGGACTTGCCGCAGCCTGACGGGCCGATGAAGGCGGTGACCCGCTTCTCGGGAATGGTCAGGCTGATGTCCTTCAGGGCCTGGGTGCTGCCGTAGAACAGGTTCAACTTGTCCACCTCGATGCACGGCTTCTGGCGACTGAGTTTGAGCCGTTCGCCACCCGAGTCAGGCAGCGCGCCGCTCATGCCGTGGGTGATGGGTTCGTTGCGTTCCGTCATGGTCTCGATCCGTCAGCAGGTTCTCGTGGAGGCGCGCGCACCGGGGACTCCGGCAATGCCCGCGCCTCAATCGGTCTCGCTCTTGTACTTTTCCCGCAGATGGTTGCGGATGAAGATGGCCGTCAGGTTGAGCACGATGATGATCAGCACCAGGATCAGCGCGGTGGCATAGACCAGCGGCCGTCCCGCCTCCACGTTCGGGCTCTGAAAGCCCACGTCGAAGATGTGAAAGCCCAAGTGCATGAAAGCCCGGTCCAGATGCAGGTACGGGAAGTTACCGTCCACCGGCAGATTGGGCGCCAGCTTGACCACCCCGACCAGCATCAGCGGCGCCACCTCTCCGGCCGCCCGCGCTACGGCCAGGATCAGGCCGGTCATCATGCCCGGCGCCGCCAGCGGCACCACGGTCCGCCACAGGGTCTCGGCCTTGGTGGC
>JAFIFL010000355.1 GCA_020832055.1 Gammaproteobacteria bacterium | reverse complement strand
CTGCGCAGCTGGGGCGTGGGCCCACAGACGCCGGTGGTGTTCTACGATGCCAGCGGTGGCCCGTTTGCGGCCCGCGGCTGGTGGCTGGCCTGCCATCTGGGCCACCCGGAGGCCAGCGTGCTCGACGGAGGCCTGGACGCATGGCTTGCGGCCGGCGGCGAACTCGAAACCCGGCCCCCTGCGTCTGCTGAAGGCCTGGCGCCAGCCTGGCCGGAGCGGCCTCCTCTGCTGCATGCCGCCAGCATCGCGGACGTGGAATCAGCAGTGGGCAGCGGCACGCCGCTGCTCGATGCCCGCAGTCCGGAACGTTTCGCAGGCGAGCAGGAGCCCATCGACCCGGTGGCCGGCCACATTCCCGGTGCCCACTGCCTGCCCCATGCCGGCAATCTCGATCCGCAGGGGCGCTTCCTGCCAGCGGGCGCCCTGGCTGAACGCTGGCAGGGCCACGACGTCGACGCTGCCATCTGTTATTGCGGCTCCGGGGTCACCGCCGCCCACAACGTGCTGGCGGCGGTGGCCGCCGGCCTGGGTCGGCCGCGCCTCTACGTGGGCTCCTGGAGCGAGTGGATCACGGATCCCGCTCGCTCCATCGCCCGTGGCCACAGGTGACGACAGCCCATCCACGCACCCTGGCCCCGGCTGCGGTGGTCTGGGAAGGCGGGGTGCCCATCGCGCCCGTGTACGGCGACATCTACTTCTCCCGTCACGACGGTGTGGCGGAGTCGGCTGCCGTGTTCATCACCGGCAACGACTTGGTCGCCCGCTTCCGGGAGGGCGCCGGGTCCTTCTGCATCGCCGAACTCGGCTTTGGCACCGGCCTCAACTTCGCCCTGGCGCGGCAGACGTTTCTGGACCACGCCCGCGACAGCGACCGGTTGACCTTCGTCAGTTTCGAGCGCCATCCCCTGCCCGCCGCTGACCGCCGCCTGCTTGCGGAACAGATCGCGCCGGCTCACCCGGCCCTGGCTGCAGCGCTGTCGGACTTGAATGCCTGCGCCGTGCCGGCACTCATGGGCTGGCATCGACTGCAGTTCGACGGCGGCCGGGTGCAGCTCGCGCTGTACTTCGGCAGCGCCGAAGATGGTCTCGACGACTGGCTGGCGACGGCGGCGGGCGGTTGCGTGGACGCCTGGTTCCTGGACGGATTCGCACCGAAGCAGAACGCGGCCATGTGGGCGCACTCGCTGTTCGCGAAACTGCCCCCCCTGTCACGGCCGGGCGCGACCCTGGCCACGTTCTCGGTGGCGGCTGCAGTCCGGCAGGGTCTCGAACAGGCCGGCTTCGCGGTCACGCGCGTGGACGGGCCACCCGGCAAGCGGCAGGTCCTGCGTGGACGGCTGCCGCCGGATGCGGGGCGCCCTGCCACCTCACTCCCGGGTCGGGTACGGGTGATCGGCGCCGGGCTGGCAGGCGCCTGCTGTGCAGCCGCGCTGGCCCGTCGTGGCATCCGAGTCGAGGTGGACGATCCTTTCGTCGCAGGCTCTGCCGCATCGGGCAATCCCTGGGCCGTGATGCATCCGCGCCTGCCCCTGGACGATGGCCCGCGCGGCCCACTGTTCGCCACCGCCTTCGCCGGCAGCCGCAGCTGGCTGGCGGCCTGTGCGCCGGAATGCTGGCAGCCACGGGTGGTTCTGCAGCTGCCCGAGTTGCGCCGGCCGGAGCGACTGGTCCGCGTGCTCGAACGCTACCTGCCGAGTGGGCCCTGGCTCGCTGCCGACGAACTCGACGGCCTGGCCGTCATTCGTTTCGACAACGCCGGCTGGGCGGATCTCGGGCAGCTGCTGCGCCACCTGCTCGATCACCCGCTGATCTCCTGCTCACAGCAGCGCATCGAAGGTCCCCTGCAGCCATCGGCTGACGAGTTCGTGGTGGTCGCGGCAGGGATCCACAGTGCACCCCTGCTTCCCGGGCAGCCGCCCCTCGGCCGCATGCGCGGCCAGCTCACACGCACCCGGCAATCCATGCCCGCGAATGCTGACAGGTGGCCCATCGTCACCGGTCGTGGTCATGCCCTGGCCCTTGCGGACGGCTGGGTCTGCGGCGCGAGCTACGTCCGCGACGGTGATGCCGGGGCCGCCAGTGCCGCCGAACGCGAAGAGAATCTGGCCCGCCTCGGCCAGCTGCAGCGCCTGCTTGGGGTGCCGGAACAGGCCGGCGAGGTCAGCGCAGAGTTCGTCGGCGTGCGCTGCACCGTGCCCGACCGGGTACCGCTGATGGGGGCCTGGCGGGATGTCCCCGGCCTCTACGTCAGCACGGGCCATGCGTCCGCCGGGCTGCTGACCTGTCCGCTGGCGGCAGAACTCATCGCCGCGACCATCTGCGGCGAAGCGCCGGTGCTCGATGCCGAAATGCGCGCCCTGGTGAGGCCGGACCGCTTCTGACGCCCTGCTCTTTCAGATCTGCCAGCTTGTGGGAGAGCGCTATTTCGCGCAGCGAAATGCGCCGATCAACATGACGTGCAGCGAAGGCAGCGACATCAGCTTCGGCACAGCGCCACGAGATCGGCCCAATCGCTGCGCGATTAGGGCCTTCCCACAGTGGGGGGGCGCTGCCAGCTTGTGGGAGTGCGCTATTTCGCGCAGCGAAATGCGCCG
>JAFIFL010000047.1 GCA_020832055.1 Gammaproteobacteria bacterium | reverse complement strand
CGAGATCGGCCCAATCGCTGTGCGATTAGGGCCTTCCCACGACGGCGGGCTGCCCGCTTTTGCTTCAGAGCAGATCCTTGATCGCCACCGATTCGTCGGCGAGTTGCGTCGGGTCCACCCTGGCCTTGTCAGCGACGAGTTGCTTGGCTGCCATGAACTCCCGCGGGCTGTTCACCGCGTCCACGGCAATCACCACGCCGTCGCGCAGGTAGAAACGCGCAAAGGCGTTGGCTTCGGGGTCGCCCCGAACCACTTCCACGTCGGCGCCTGAGGAAAATCCCACCATCTGCAGTTTGAGGTCGTACTGGTCCGACCAGAACCAAGGCACGGCGTCGTACACCTTGTCCTTGCCGCAGATGTTGGCCGCCGCCACCCGCGCCTGATCCATGGCATTGGGCACCGACTCCAGCCGCAGTCGGCGCTCGAGCAGGGCGCTCGGGTGATTGGTGCAGTCACCGATGGCGTAGACGTCGGCTGCTGAAGTCCGGCAGTGGTCATCCACCAGAATGCCGTTGTCCACGTCCAATCCGGCGGCTTCCGCAAGTTCGGTGGTGGGCAGGATGCCGGCACCGATGATCACCAGATCGGCGGGCAGTTCACTGCCGTCCGTACACTTCACGCCGGTGACCCGCTCGCTGCCGAGGAGCTCGCTGGCAGCCGCGCCGCAGTGAATCTTGACCCCGGCCTTGGTATGCACGCCGTGGTAGTACTCGGACATTGCAGGGGTGGTCACTCGCTGCAGGATGCGCTGCTCCATTTCCAGAACCGTGACGTCCAGGCCCGCCTGCACCGCCACTGCCGCCACCTCCAGACCGATGTAGCCGCCGCCTACGATCACCAGCCGCTTGCCTTCGCCCATGTCGGCGCGAATGCCGTCCACGTCGGCCAGCGTGCGCAGGTAGTGCACGCCTTGCAGTTCGACCCCTGGCAGCGGCAGGCGACGCACGTGGCTGCCGGTAGCGATCACCAGGTGGGTCCAATCGAGGGTGTCACCGTTGCTCAAGGCCACCGTCTTCGCCTTGGGATCGATGCTGTCCACGCGGATACCGAGTTTGAGCTCGATGCCCTTGTCGGCATAGAACTTCTCTGGCCGCAGCAGCGTCCTTTCCAGGGGCTGCTCGCCAGCCAGATAGGCCTTGGACAGGGGCGGTCGCTGATAGGGCAGTACCGGCTCTTCGCAGATCAGCACCACTTCACCCTCGTAGCCTTCCTGGCGCAGGCTCGCTACCACCTGCGCGCCGGCGTGGCCGCCGCCGATCACCACTGTCCGCGTCATCCTCTTCTCTCCCTTGCAAGTAAATGTTTATTGTAACGAGGTGAGCGGCAAAGTCCCGCCAGCCTGACTTTCGGCTTCTCCCAGTGCAGCCATCACTTCCAGGCGCAGGGAGCCCTTGGCCAGCTTGCCGGTGGGCAGCCGGGGCAGGTGGCTGCGGAACTCGAAGTCACGCGGACACTTCAGATGCGCCAGATGCTGGCGGCAGAACGCGCTCAGTTCGGCGGCAAGGCCAGGGTCATCAGCGGCCTCGGCCACCGGTTCCACAACCGCATGCACGCGCTCCCCGAACTCGTCGTCCGGCAGGCCGAACACCGCCGCATCGGCCACGCGCGGGTGGGCCAGCAGGATGTCCTCCACTTCCCGGGGATAGATGTTCACGCCCCCGGAAATGATGGTGAAGTCGCGCCGGTCAGTGAGATAGAGGTAGCCGTCCGCATCCAGATGGCCGATGTCCCCCAGCGTCGATAGCCCGTCCGGCGCATGGGCTGCCGCCGTTTTCTCGGGATCGTCGAGATACTCGAAGCGGGCACCTCCACCCAGATAGACGAGTCCGGTTTCGCCGGCCGGCAGGTCGCGGCCCTCGGCATCGCGGATGCGCACCTCGCCGAGCAGAGGTCGGCCCACCGAGCCCGGATGGGCGAGCCATTCCTCGGGGCCGATGACGGTCTGGCCATTGGCTTCGGTGGCGGAGTAGTACTCATGGAGGATTGGACCCCACCAGTCGAGCATGGCGCGCTTCACCTCGGGCGGGCAGGGGGCGGCGGCATGCACGGCGTAGCGGTGGCTGCTGAGGTCGTGACGTTGACGCGCGTCCTCCGGCAGGCGCAGCAACCGTACGAACATGGTCGGCACCCACTGGCTGTGGGTGACGCGATGCCGTTCGATCAGTTCCAGCGCTCTCGTGGCATCGAACTTCTCCATGATCACGCAGCGGCCGCCGCTGCGCAGGACCATTTCCGTGTAGCGCAGCGGTGCGGAGTGGTAGAGCGGTGCGGTAGAGAGGTAGGTGACACGCTCGTCGATCTCGTGCAGCGCCATGCGCCGGCGCGCCAGTTCGCCTATGGTGCCCGGCGCGGCTCCCGGGCGGGCATTGATCACGCCTTTGGGACGGCCGGTGGTGCCGGATGAGAACAGCAGCGCGGCGCCTTCGCTGGCGTCTTCAGGGAAGGTGTCAGGCTGCCCGGCGGTGAAGTCTTCGAGAGTCTGCCAGAGGGCAGTCGGCGATGCTGCGTCTGCCAGCAGCCTGATGGCCGGCAGGCTGTCGGCGATGGGTTCGAGCCGTTCGAGAAAATTCGGGGAGGTCAGCAGCAGCTTCGGGCGCGCGGATTGCAGAATCCAGGCGATCTCGCCGCTGTGCAGGTGAGTGCTGATCGGCGTGTAGTAGAGGCCGCTGCGCATGGCCGCCCAGTAGGCGACGAACACCTCCAGCCGGTTGCCGAGCAGGACCGCGATGCCGTCTCCTGGCATCAGCCCGGCTGCGCGCAGACCGTGGGCGAAGCCATTGGCGGCGGCTTCGAGCTCAGCGTAGGTCCAGGTGGTGTCGCCGAGGGTCAGGGCAGGGCGCTGCGGATCCCGGGCAGCGACGGCGGCCGGGTGGAGGTGTTCTGGCTGCCCCACGTCAGTTGTCGTGGCCCTTGCGGGGGGCGGCGGGCATGGGGAAGGGCATCACCGATCCCTTGACCTCCTTGATGCGTGCCTGGCCTTCCTTCTCCACCTCGTCGATGCGCACCACCGCATGCATGGGAATGTAGCTGCGCTGGACACCCTCGAACTCGCCCTTCAGGCGTTCCTCGGAGGGATCCACGACCACCTGGGCGCGATTGTTGAAGACGTAGCCTTCCACCTCAATGAAGCCGTAGAGCTCGCTCTGGAAGATTTCCTGGGCATAGACTTCGTAGATCTGTCCCTGATTGTGGAAAATCACCCGGTAGAGGTGCGTGTCTTCGGCCATGATGAGCTCCATGGTGTGCCGGAAGTGGCCATATTGGGGCCTGCGGGCGCCATTGCAAGCCCCGGCAGTTGCCCCTTGGGTTCTCTGGGCGGTTCCCTGAGCGGTTGTCGTGTCGCTGCTGGCCCTCTGGTATCATCCCGCGGCCCCGAGGCCGCAACGGCGTGACAGCCATGTCCGGCAAAGTCTTCATTCGAACCCACGGCTGCCAGATGAACGAGTATGACTCTGCGCGCATGCTCGATCTGCTGCGTGACAGTCATGGTCTCGAAGCCACCGACGTGGAGGCCGAGGCGGACGTCATTCTGCTCAACACCTGCTCGATCCGCGAGAAGGCCCAGGAGAAGGTGTTCAGCGAGCTCGGCCGTTACCGGCAGCTCAAGCAGTCCCGCCCTGATCTGGTGATCGGCGTGGGCGGCTGCGTCGCCAGCCAGGAGGGCGACGCCATCGCGATCCGTGCGCCCTTCGTGGATCTGGTGTTCGGCCCCCAGACCCTGCATCGTCTGCCCGAGATGCTCGACGCCCGGCGCAGCAATCCGGCCTCTGTCACCACCGTCGTCGATGTCAGCTTCCCCGAAATCGAGAAATTCGACCGGCTGCCCGAGCCCCGTGCCGAGGGGCCCACGGCCTTCGTGTCGGTCATGGAGGGCTGCTCGAAGTACTGCACGTTCTGCGTTGTGCCCTACACCCGGGGCGAGGAGGTCAGCCGGCCGCTGGACGACGTCCTCGTCGAGTGTGTGACCCTGGCCGGTCAGGGCGTGCGCGAAATCAACCTGCTCGGCCAGAACGTCAATGCCTACCGGGGACCGACCGGGGACGGTGAGCCTGCGGATCTGGCGGAACTCATCCACTGCGTGGCGGCCATCGACGGCATCGACCGCATCCGCTACACCACCTCCCATCCGGTGGAGTTCTCGGATGCCCTGATCGAGGCCTATGCCACGGTGCCGGAGCTGGTGAGTCACCTGCATCTGCCGGTGCAGTCCGGATCGGACCGGATCCTGGCGCTGATGAAGCGCGGGCACACGGCCCTGGAGTACAAGTCCCGCATCCGCAAGCTGCGGCAGATCCGTCCTGATATTGCGCTGTCCTCGGACTTCATCATCGGCTTTCCCGGTGAAACGGAGGCCGACTTCATGGCCACCATGAAGCTGATCGAAGAGATCGGGTTCGATACCTCCTTCAGCTTCGTCTACAGCGCCCGGCCGGGGACCCCGGCAGCGGACCTGCCGGACGACACGCCCGAGCACGTCAAGAAGCAGCGTCTGCACATCCTGCAGGACCGCATTCGCCAGCAGGCCCTGGCCATCAGTGCGGCCATGGTGGGTGGCGTTGAGAAAGTGCTGGTGGGCGGGGCTTCGAAGCGGGATCCTGGCGAGGCTCAGGGGCGAACGGAGAACAACCGCGTGGTGAACTTCCGCCCCCCGGTCGGCTTGACGCCCGAGGCGCTGATCGGACGCTTCGTGGACGTTCAAGTTGTCGAGGCCAGGCCGAATTCCCTGCGCGGTGAATTCATCGCCGCGGAGGACATGACTGCGAAAGATCAGGTGGTCATGGCATCGTCACCCCATCCTGCTGCAATATGAAGCCTCGGCAGTCATTCAGGAGTGGTGCTACTTGGCGCGAGCCCGCGGAGCACGCAGCAGAAAGGAACATCCAGAACGAGGTTCGGCGCAGAGCGCGGGGCCTCCTCCCAAGGCGGTGGCCAGTCGCCGCCGCCCACGTCCGGTCCTGGAGGCCGATTCCGGCTTGAACAACCGTACCTATTCCGAATCGCTCGTTCTCGAGCCCAATGACATTCATCGTCTTGCCAACCTCTGCGGACCTTTCGACCAGAACCTGCGGCAGCTCGAGAGCCGCCTGGGCGTGGAGATCCGCAACCGGGGCAATGCCTTCGATCTCATCGGTCCGCAGGCGGCGGTGGCCCAGACGGCACACCTGCTGCATCGGCTCTATCGGGAAACCGGTGATGCGGCCGGCTTGACGCCGGAGACCGTGCATCTGCATCTGCAGGAGTCCGATCGCGCTTCGCTGGCAACGGCGTCTGCGTCGACGATATCCGCCGAATTCGCGGCCGAGGACGAAGAACTGGCGGCGGACCTGGTCGATCCGACGCTGGTCCGTACCCGCCGCAAGACAGTCAAGCCGCGCGGGGCGAATCAGATCGGCTATGTGGAGGCGATTCGCAGCCACGACATCAATTTCGGCGTGGGCCCCGCGGGCACCGGCAAGACCTACCTGGCGGTGGCCTGTGCTGTGGAAGCGCTGGAAGCCGAGCGCGTGGCGCGCATCCTGCTGGTGCGGCCTGCGGTGGAGGCCGGCGAAAAGCTCGGCTTCCTGCCCGGAGATCTGGCCCAGAAAATCGACCCCTACCTGCGGCCGCTCTACGATGCGCTTTACGAAATGCTGGGTTTCGAGCGGGTCCACAAGCTCATCGAGCGCAACGTCATCGAGATCGCCCCGCTGGCCTACATGCGCGGCCGGACGTTGAACAACGCTTTCATCATCTTAGACGAGAGTCAGAATACGACCCTCGAGCAGATGAAGATGTTCCTGACCCGGATCGGCTATGGCTCCACGGCTGTGATCACCGGCGATGTCACCCAGGTGGACCTGCCCCGTGGCACCCGGTCCGGCCTGCTGCACGTGGTGGATGTCCTGGCGGACGTCGAAGGCATCACGTTCACCCGTTTTGGGTCCAAGGACGTGGTGCGCCATCCGCTGGTGCAGCGCATTGTCGAAGCCTATGACCGCTTCGAGGAGGCCCAGGCCAAAAGCGATGGCGCTTGAGCTGGCAGTTCAGCTTGCAGCGGAAGGTTCTGATCCCCCTGACGAGGCCGATTTCCGGGCCTGGGTCGAGGCCGCCCTGGCGGGGCGCCGCGCCGCGACGGAACTCGTGATCCGCATCGTCGATGCCGAGGAAGGGCGGGCGCTCAATGCCACCTGGCGCGGACGGGATCGACCCACCAACGTGCTGTCCTTTCCCGCCGATCTGCCGCCGGAACTCGACCTTCCGCTGCTCGGGGATCTGGTGCTGTGCGCGCCGGTGGTCGTCGCGGAAGCCCGAGAACAGGGCAAGTCCGTGAGCGATCACTACGCTCACCTGACCATTCATGGCGTGCTGCACCTGCTCGGCTTCGACCACGAAGAGGAGATCGAGGCGCAGCGCATGGAAGCCGAGGAGCGGCGCATCCTGGCGGGCCTCGGTATCGATGATCCCTACTGATGTGCAGCAACTTTTCCATTGTTCGCGGACACGTCCGCCCCCACATGAACAGTGCGAGCAGGAGCACAGGCAGGCTTCGCGTGATCGACTGGACACTGCCTGAGCGTTCTGGCAAAACAATCGGCCGAGATCGCCGCGAGCGTCGTCGGTCTCCAATGAAGGGGTTCGAAAGTTACAATGGCTGAAGGCGACACCGGTGACAGTACCGGTTCGAAATCCTGGATCGAGCGGGTCACCCAACTCTTCTCGAGCGAACCGGCCAGCCGCCGGGAACTGATGATGATCATCCGCACGGCGGCCGAGCGCTCCCTGCTCGACGCCGAGGCGCTGGGCATCATCGAGGGCGCACTGCAGGTGTCCGAGATGCAGGCCCGGGACATCATGATCCCGCGCTCCCAGGTGGTGTTCATGCGGGTGGACGATGCGCCGAAGGACTTCCTGCCGGTGGTCATCGAATCCCAGCACTCCCGTTTCCCCGTGATCGGTGACGACTTCGATGACGTCAAAGGCATCCTGCACGCCAAGGATCTGCTGCCGCTGGCCCTGCGGGAGGGCCACGACGGCTTCAAGCTGCGTGAGCTGATCCGCGAGGCGCCGGTGATTCCCGAGAGCAAGCGTCTGAATGTGCTGCTCACCGAGTTCCGGGCCAACCGTAATCACATGGCCATCGTCGTCGACGAGTACGGCAGCGTGGCCGGGGTGGTGACCATCGAGGATGTGCTCGAGCAGATCGTCGGTGAGATCGAGGACGAACACGACGTCCACGACGAGAGCTTCATCAAACAGCTCGATGCCAAGAGCTGGACGGTCAAGGCCGGCACCCCCATCGAGGACTTCAACGAAGTGTTCGCAACGAGCTTCCCCGACGAGGAGTTCGACACCATCGGCGGCATTGTCCTGCAGCGCTTCGGTCATCTGCCGCGCCGGGAAGAGACCGTGATTCTCGACGGCTTCCGGTTCCGGGTCCTGAATGCGGACAGCCGGAGGATCCGCCTTCTGCACATGACGCGTCTGGCTCCCGCCGAAGTCGAGTCGTGAGCCGACGTCCTTCGGCCATGGCGCCAGCGCTGGCGCTGGGCTGTGCCCTGATCTCCGGTGTGCTGCTGCCGCTGGCGCTGGCGCCCTTCGATATCTGGCCGCTGGCCGTGCTCGCACCTGCCCTGCTGCTGGCCGCAGTCCACGGGCAGTCGACGCGCTTCGCCATGCTGCTCGGATACGTCCACGGCGTCGGCCGCTATGGCCTCGGCGTGTCGTGGATCTACATGAGCATTCATGTCTACGGTCCGGCGCCGCCGTGGCTGGCCGGGACGCTGGTGGGATTGTTCGTGCTGGCCATGGCCATCTTCCCGGCCCTGATGACGTGGCTGTTCGCACGCCTGAGTCTGACCGGGCGGATCGCGGCGGGCTTGGCCTTCTGTGGGCTCTGGGTGCTGCTCGAATGGCTCCTGACCTGGTTGCTGACGGGGTTCCCCTGGCTGTTCGTGGGTTATGCCCATCTCGAATCGCCGCTTTCCGGCTACGCCCCGGTGGGCGGAGTACTGCTGGTGTCGCTGCTATCCGTGTTCACGGGCGTGGGCCTGTGGTGGCTGGGGCCTGCGCTGCGGCCGGGCGACCGGCGATGGAGTGGCTCCGTGATGCCGGGGGGCGCCGCGCTGGTGCTGCTCTGGGTGCTTGGCGCAGGCCTCAATGCCGTCTCCTGGACCCGTCCGGCAGGGGCGCCGCTGAATGTGGCCCTGGTGCAGGGGGTGATTCCCCAGGACATCAAGTGGCAGGCGGAGAACCGCGAGGCGGTGTTGCGTCGGCATCTGGAGCTGTCAGAGCCCCATTGGGGGGCGGACCTGCTGGTCTGGTCGGAAGCCGCGATCACCTGGTTCGCCCGCGACGCGTCGGGCCTGCTCGAGGATCTCGGCGAGCATGCTCGTGGGCATGGGACGACGTTCGTCACCGGGATCCCTGACTACCAGCGGGATCCCGGCGATCCGACCCGGGCGTTTTTCCAGAACACGGCCATCGCCCTGGGCGCCGGCGAGGGTCAGTACGTCAAGCAGCGTCTGGTGCCCTTCGGCGAGTACGTGCCGCTGGAGGATCTGCTGCGTGGACTGATCTCCTTCTTCGATCTGCCCATGTCCCACGCGCGCCCGGGCCCGGCGGGTCAGGCCCCCCTGCGCGCCGGTTCGGAAACCCTCGCCATGGCCATCTGTTACGAGATCGTCTACCCGGATCTGGTGCGGGAACTGGCCCGGGACGCGACCCTCCTGGTGACGCTGTCCAACGACACCTGGTTCGGGGACAGCATCGGCCCGGAACAGCACCACCAGATGGCCCGCATGCGCGCGCTGGAACTCGGCCGCTGGCTGATCCGCGCCACCAATGACGGCGTCACGGGACTGGTGGATCACAAAGGTGTGGAGCAGGCCCGCCTGCCGCGTTTCGAGCCCGACGTGCTCACCGGGACCGTGCTGCCCATGACCGGCAAGACGCCGTTTGCGATGACGGGTTCGTGGCCTTCAGTCGTGTTGGCGCTGCTGCTGGTGGCGGTGCCCTGGTGGCGGCGGACTCGGCGCATGTAATGGGCAGGTTGTTCCAAGTTGGGCGTAGCCCCATTGGCATGATATGCCAATGGGGCTACTCTCAGTACACGATCCATACGGAATACGCCCATGCCGACACGCAACGTTGTCCTCAGTGAGCATCAACATGAGCTCGTGGAGATGCTGGTCGAGTCAGGTCGTTACCAGAACGCGAGTGAGGTGTTGCGCGAAGGTCTGCGCCTGATCGAGCAACGCGAGCGGCTTGAAGAAGTTAAGCTCGAGGCCCTGCGGGCGGCAGCTTCCAAGGGTTGGGATGATCTGGCTGCCGGTCGCTATGCAGAAGTTGCCGACGATCAGCTCGACGACTTCCTCGGTGAGTTGGGACGCGAGGCTGCTGCGCGAGGGTCGTCGGCGGGTCGATGATGTTGTATCGCCTATCGGCCGCAGCGCGGGGTGACATCGTCGACATTCTGGCACGGACCCATGAGCGGTTCGGTGACCTGGCCGCAAAGCGTTACGAGATCCTCATCATCACCGCGTTGCGCGATATTGCTGCCGAACCCGATCGTCCGGGCAGCCGCCACCGCCCGGAGCTTGGCCAGGGTGTTCGCTCCTGGCACTTGGTGTTGAGCCGAGATCGGGCTCGTAGGGAATCAGGCATGGTACGGCGCCCCAGGCACTTCCTGATCTATCGGGTCGATGACGATCGCGTCGACGTAGGCCGTGTTCTGCACGATGCCATGGAACTCGCGGATCATTTCGAGGCTGAGCAGTCCTGGCGATAGGCCTTCTTCGCCTCACCCACAGACGAGGTGAGTTATGCCTTCGTACTACACGTGGGGTGATCCTTAGGGCTGAGTTTTTGGGTCCCGAAAGGGCATTCTAAGCGCTAATTCTGAGTCGGCTAAGCACTTGCCATCATGGAATTCAACGACTTAGCGTGGTCTGACCCCAAGTCCCCCAGAAAACTCTCGAAACTGCCCGATGTGGACGCTGTGTAGCAGCAGCTGGCGGCTGATCCGTAGACGCGCATTTTGGGGGCTACAGCAGCTCCGCCAGCTTCTGCCGCTGCCAGCTGGCATCGCCGAAGAGGAACTGACTGTGCATCTGCCGCTTGTGGTAGATCTGCACGTCGGATTCCCAGGTGAAGCCGATGCCGCCATGCAGCTGTGTGGAGCGGTTGGAGCAGAAGGCGGCGGTCTCCGATGCGCTGGCCTTGGCCATGCGCGCGCAGCGCAGTGCGTCTTCAGGGTCGTGGTCGTAGGCGCAGGCGGCGTTGTAGACCAGGGAGCGGGTTTCGTCGGCGGCAATCATCATGTTGACGATGGGGTGCTTCACCGCCTGGAAGAAGCCGATGGGCCGTTCGAACTGCACCCGCAGCTTGGCGTAGTCCGCGGTGGTCTGGAGTTGCCATTCGGCAGCGCCGGCCATGTCGGCGGCGAGCAGGGTGAGCAGTGCCGGCAGCGCCCGGGCCATGACCTGCTCGCCGCTGCCCGGTTCAGCGATGACTTCCGCTTCGACGTCCTCAATCTCGATGCGCGCCTGATCGCGGGTCAGGTCGACGATGCGAGCGCGATGGATGGTCACGGATTCCTTGGACACCCAGTAAAGGCCGAGGCCCTCGGGTGCCTTCGCCGCGACGATGAAGCCGTCCACTTTCTGGGCGTCCTGCACGTAGCAGCTCGTGCCTGAGAGCTTGTTGCCGTCGGCGGTCACCGTGGTGCTGTCGGCATCGGGGGTGCCGTCCTCGCCGAACAGGGCCAACGCCATGGTGCTGCCCTCGGCGATCTTTGCGAGGTGAGCATCCGCTTGGGCTTCCTTCAGCACGAAGGTGGCCTGCAGGGTGCTGGAGAGCGGTGTGGGACAGGCGGCGCGGCCGATCTCTTCCTGAATGGCGACGGCGGCGACCAGCCCCAGCCCCAATCCGCCGGCGGATTCCGGGACGGCGAGCATGGCCCAGCCGAGGTCCACCATCTCCTGCCAGGCGGCCGGGTCGTACCAGCCCTCCCGTTCCTTGCCGCGGTAGGGATCCTCGGTGCCTGCCAGGCTGCTTCTCAGCTGGACCAGGGTCTGACGCTGCCCCAGGAAGCGGTTGGCAGCATCCTTGAGCATGACGATGTCGTCGTCGAAGCCGAAATCTTGCGGTTGTGCCATGTCCCTTCCTACTTGGTCTTCGGCAGGCCGAGGATGCGCTCGCCGAGAATGTTGCGCTGGATTTCGCTGCTGCCACCGGAGATGGTTCCGGTGTAGCTGTTCATGTAGCCCAGCGGCCAGCGGCCGTTGCGGACGGCATGCTCGTCGCCCACGTAGAGGCTGGATTGCATGCCGAGAACGCCCAGGGCCGTGGCGTTGAGATCCTGGCCGATCTCGCTGCCGACCACCTTGCCCTGCAGCGGCAGGCGCATGGCGCCTCCGTTGATGGCCTCGATGGGCGCGCGGCGGGCGTGCTGAATGATGGCTTCGATGCGGATGTAGAGCTTGACGATGCGGTCGCGCCAAACCGGGTCATCCCAGACCGGAACGCCGTTGCGTTTCGTGGTCTTGGCCAGCTCGATCAGTTCCTTCACGGAGGACAGCGGTGATTCGGTGTGGGTCACGGCGCCCACGCCGGTGGCTGCGCCGCGCTCGCTGGTGAGCGTGGACATGGCCACCTTCCAGCCGGCGCCCACGTCATCCACTCTCAGGTCGTCGGCGACGATGGCATTCTCGAAGAAGACCTCGCAGAAGCCGCACTCGCCGGTCATCTTGTGGATGGGGCGGACCGTGACGCCGGTCTGATCGATGGGCAGCAGGAAGCAGGTGATGCCGTTGTACTTGTCCTGCTTGTCGTTGCGGGCCAGCAGCAGCATCCAGCTGGCGAGACTTCCGAGGCTGGTCCAGACCTTGCTGCCGTTGATGATCCATTGGTCGCCGTCCTTGACGGCGGAAGTCTGCAGGGAGACCAGATCGGAGCCGGCGCCGGGCTCGCTGTAGCCCTGACACCAGATCTCCTCGGCGCTGAAGATGGGTTTCAGGAAGCGCTTCTTCTGCTCCTCGCTGCCGTGGATCAGCAGGGTGGGGGCCACCATCCCGAGCCCGATCCAGTTGAGGAAGTAGGGCACCTTGGAGCGCCGGACTTCGTCGCTGGCAATGGACTGGAAGTTGTCATAGCCGTGGCCACCGTAGACCTTGGGCACATCGGTGGCGATGAGGCCTGCCTCATAGCATTTGGCCTGCCAGTCGCAGAGGTAAGCCCGATGGTCGTCGTAGGTGACCTCGTAGGAGGCCTGGGGCAGCGGCGTCTCGGTGGGCGGTGGGCGGTTCTCTTCGAGCCAGCGGCGGCAGTACTCGCGGAACTCGCGTGCTTCCTTGCCTGCCTCTGGGCCTGCCTCTGGGCGTCCTTCCGGGGATGCTTGCTGTTCGGTCATCTTCGCGGCCATGACATGAGGATGCGCCATGCTGGCACTGTTTGCTGCCAGAGACAATCACGCATGAAGGTGGATGGGGCCCCTGGGCTTCAG
The DNA here is from genome assembly GCA_020832055.1 of Gammaproteobacteria bacterium. Taxonomy (GTDB): domain Bacteria; phylum Pseudomonadota; class Gammaproteobacteria; order Pseudomonadales; family Azotimanducaceae; genus SLTB01. The sequence goes on along the minus strand of JAFIFL010000047.1, from coordinate 9,264 downwards.
GGGCCCCGCGTCGTGGATCAGCCTGCTCGCCGTTGGGCCGGTTTCTTCTTCGGCGCAGCGGCGCTCTTCGGGGCCTCGTCACTGTCGAGCCACTTCTGCAGGGTCTCGTGGAAGTGGCGGATCTTCTGCTCCTGATAGCTGGCGTAAATGGTTTCGCCCTTGGGATGTGAATGCAGACCCTTCTGCACCATGCGGTGGTTGACGTAGTCCTGATTGAAGATCTTCAGCAGACGGCTGCCGAACTCCGGTGCCAGGGTGTAGTCGTCGTCGATGTCGAGGAAGGTGCACTTGGCCGGCGGCGGTGGCTCGACGCCTTCCGGGACCGGAATCATGTACATCACCTCGTGCAGCGACTGCTCGGGGTTGTCGCCATCGGGACGGAAGCGATAGAAGATCGGATTGAAGTCCGCCCACGGGCTGATGTTGGGGAACACCGAATAGTAGATGGAGTCATTCAGGTCGGCGTCGCTGATGGTGTCGACGTAGTCGCCGAAGGCGGGCCGCATCTGTTCCCGACGCTGCTTGGCGTTGGCCCTGCGATAGCCATGGGGCGAGGACGTGTCGTAGAGCATCGGAGTGTCTTCCTCGCCGGGGCAGATCTTGCCCCCCACCCAGCTGCACATCTGGATGTCGGCGGATTTCACATCGCCCTCGATGTATTCGGCGGCAGACGTGAAGCGCCCGGTCTTGCCGTTGGGCGTGGTCACCTCCACCAGGTCGTCCTCGATGCGCCGATAGACGTGACCGCTGAGCAGATGCTTCACGCTCTGGAAGGCCTTGCCGTCCGGGTAGACCGACATGTCCGGATTGTCCAGACCCGTGTGGGGGCTCGGCGGTCCGGAAGGGGACATGGCGCGGGACATGTTGCCGAAGACGTCGTACTTGGAGTTGACGTCGCCGAAGGATCCGAGCAGTTCCGGATGGGTCGCCACCACGTGGTAGGACTCCATGAACGCTTCCTGGGCCACCTTCCAGTTGCAGGGCAGGCGCTTGATCAGATGCGCGGCCTTGTAGCGGCGCTCGAAGGGGATGCGGAAGTGCCGGTCGATGTCGCCCAGGAAATCCTCCAGCGGCTCGCAGTTCGGATCGGGATTGATGAAGACGAAGCCGCCCCAGTGGCCGACGCGCACTTCCGGCAGGGAGTACTCCTCCTCGGTCACCGTCGGGAAGTCCCAGTGCCCGGGGATCTCTTTCAGGCTGCCGTCCAGATTCCAGGACCAGCCGTGGAAGGGGCAGCGGAAGACCTTCAGTTCCTTGCGGTGGTTGTCACACAGGGCCCGGCCGCGGTGCAGGCAGGCGTTGGGGAAGGCTTTCACCTCGGTTTCGGAGACCCGGACCACCATGTAGGACAGGCTGGCGATGTCGTAGACGTGGGTGTCCCCCACGTTGGGGATGTCCGACTCGTGGCAGGCCATCTGCCAGACGCGCTTCCACAGCCGCTCCACTTCCAAATCGTGGGCCTCTCTGGAGTAGTAGCTTGCCACCGGCACCCGGGTGACGCCGGGCTCCATCGGTGAGTCCTCCAGATAGACCGCGGGCGGCGGTACCGCATCGCCCTTCAGCAGGTCATTGTAGGAGATCCCGTTGGATCGGTTGTGTCCTGTCTTGGTCTCGACCATGGTCCTTGCCTCTCCATTCCACACTCAACAGGGCGGAGTATAGGCACTTCGGTCTGTTTTCGTCACGTCTGACTGTTTTCGCGGCCGGGCGACCACGGCGGCAGCCCGCCGCGGGCAGTTTGCCGTTCCAGCATGCTATTCTTGCGCGCTTTCCCAAGGCGACCCGGCGAGACGATTTTGCGGATGGACGAACACTACGACCCTGAGCGGGTGGAGCGCGATGCGCAGGCATTCTGGGAACGGGGAGCCTGCTTCGAGGCCCGTGACGATGGCGCGGACAAGTTCTACGCCCTGTCCATGTTCCCGTATCCCAGCGGCAAGCTGCACATGGGCCATGTCCGCAACTACACCCTGGGTGATGTCATCACCCGTTATCAGCGCCTGAAGGGTAAAAACGTCCTGCAGCCCATGGGCTGGGATGCCTTCGGCCTGCCGGCCGAGAACGCGGCGATCCAGAACAAGGTGCCGCCCGCGAAGTGGACCCGCGCCAACATCGCCACCATGCGCACCCAGTTCCAGCGCTTGGGCTTCGCCCTGGACTGGTCGCGGGAATTCGCCACCTGCGACCCGGAGTATTACCGCTGGGAGCAGTGGCTGTTCACACGCCTGTACCGCAAGGGCATGGTCGAGCGGCAGACCACCATCGTCAACTGGGATCCGGTGGACCAGACCGTGCTCGCCAACGAGCAGGTGGAAGACGGCCGCGGCTGGCGCTCGGGTGCCCCGATCGAGCGCCGCGAGATGCCTCAGTGGGCGCTGAAGATCACCGCCTATGCCCAGGAGCTGCTGGACGCGCTGGACACCATGGACGGCTGGCCGGAGCAGGTCCGCACCATGCAGCGCAACTGGATCGGCCGTTCCGAAGGGGTGGAGATCGAGTTCGACGTCCGGGGACCCGAGGGCCCGCTGCCGGAGCGGCTCCGCGTCTACACCACCCGGCCGGATACGTTCTTCGGCTGCACCTATGTGGCGGTGGCTGCGGAGCATCCGCTGAGCCGTGCGGCTGCGGGACGCAGCCCGGCGGTGGCAGCCTTCCGCGAGCAGTGCCGAAACCTCAAGACCGCCGAGGCCGACGTGGCCACTATGGAAAAGCTCGGTGTCGCCACCGACCTGGTGGCCATCCACCCGCTCACGGGTGCGGAGCTGCCGGTATGGGTGGCCAACTTCGTGCTGCTGGAATATGGCTCCGGCGCTGTCATGGCGGTACCGGGCCACGATCAGCGGGACTGGGAGTTTGCCCACAAGTACGATCTGCCCATCGTGCAGGTGATCGAGTCCCTTGCCGCGGAAAGCCCCTGCGATCTCACAGTGGAAGCGTTCGTCGAGAAGGGACGGCTGGTGAACTCCGGGGAGTTCACGGGCCTGGAGTTCGCTGCGGCCTTCGATGCCATTGCGAGCGCCCTTAAGACCAAGGGCTACGGTCAGCGCAAGGTGAATTTCCGCCTGCGGGACTGGGGCGTCTCGCGGCAGCGCTACTGGGGCTGCCCCATCCCCATGATTCATTGCCCGGATTGCGGCGCAGTACCGGTCCCGGATGAGGATCTGCCGGTGGTACTGCCCACCGACGTCACCTTCGAGGGCGTGGCGTCACCGTTGAAGACCGAGGCCTTCGCCGACTGGCGCCGCGTCGCCTGTCCGCAGTGTGGCCGTGAAGCCGAGCGGGAAACCGATACCTTCGACACCTTCATGGAGTCGAGCTGGTACTACGCCCGCTTCGCCTGCGCCGACAACGATGAGGCGATGCTGGACGAGCGGGCCCGCGCGTGGACCCCGGTGGACCATTACGTAGGCGGCATCGAGCATGCCGTTCTGCACCTGCTCTACGCCCGCTTCTTTCACAAGCTGCTGCGCGACGAGGGTCTGGTGGACTCCGATGAGCCGGTGAAGCGGCTGCTGCTGCTCGGCATGGTCAACAAGGACGGCAGGAAGATGTCCAAGTCGGCCGGCAATATTGTCAGTCCCGACGCCCTGGTGGCTGCCCACGGTGCCGATGCCGTGCGCACGTTCATGATGTTTGCCTCGCCGCCGGACCAGACGGTGGAGTGGAGCGATTCCGGGGTCGAGGGTTCCGTGCGCTTCCTGCGGCGCCTGTGGAAGCTGGTGGCCGAGCATGTGGCAGGCGGCCCGGTGCAGGCCCTGGACAAGTCCCGTCTGAATGACGGCCAGCGGGCGCTGCGGCGGCGGTCCTTCGAAACCCTGGTCCGGGCCGACGACGACTACGGTCGTCGGGTCAATTTCAATACGGTGGTCTCCGGTGTCATGGAATTGACCAATGACATCGCTCGCTTCGATGATGCCTCCACGCAGGGGCGTGCGGTGCGACAGGAGGCCCTGGAAATGGCTGTCATCGCCCTGTCGCCCATCGCACCGCACATCTGCCACGAGTTGTGGCTGGTGCTGGGCCATGAGCAGCCGGTGATCGAGGCCCGCTGGCCGGAAGTGGACCCGGATGCGCTGACCCGTGACACTGTGGAACTGGTGGTGCAGGTCAATGGCAAGGTCCGTGCCCGACTCGCCCTCGCGGCGGGTCTGGATCAGGAGGCTGCCGTGGCGGCTGCCATGGCCGATGTCAACGTGGAGCGCTTCCTGGCCGACAATCTGGCCGACAAGCAGCTGCGCAAGGCCATCCATGTGCCCGACAAACTCATCAATCTGGTCGTCAACTGAGACTCCACTACTTCTCGAGGAAGCCCCATGATCCAGCGACTCCTCCTCGCAAGCCTGCTGCTGATCCTCGTCGCCGGTTGTGGTTACCGCCTGGCCGGCTCCATCGACAGCACCAGTCTGGCCGGTACCCGGGTGGTGGACGCCAGCCGTTCCGGCGGTGGCGAGCTGGCCTGGAGTCTGGAGCAGGACCTCAAACTGCGCGGCGTGCCTGCGGCCGCCGAGGGTGAGGGCCGGCGCGTACTGCGCGTGCTCGGTGAGACCTTCGAGCGACGCCCGCTCACCCTCACTTCCGAGGCGCGGACGGCCGAGTACGAACTGGTGGGTCGTGCCGAGTTCGAGCTGCTAGGCGGTGACGGGCGGGTCCTGATTCCGACCCGCAGCATCATGGCCGATGGCGTCTACCTGCGTGACTCCGCTCGACTGCTCGGCTCCAGCCAGGAGGAAGCACGCCTGCGCAGCGAGATCCGCAGTGAGCTGGTCCGGCGCATTCTGATTGCCGTGTCCGCCGTGGATCCGAGCTGACGGTGAAGCTGCGCCGGCCCGAGGATCTCGAGGCCCGCCTGGCTGACCGCCTCGATCCGGTCTACCTCATCAGCGGTGACGAGCCGCTGCTGGTGCAGGAGGCGGCGGATGCGGTGCGTGCGGCAGCAAAGGCTGCCGGCGTGGAGGAACGTCAGGTCTTCCACGTGGAAGCCGGCTTCGATTGGAATGAACTGATGCAATCCGCCAACAGCCTGTCCCTGTTCGCATCGCGGCGGCTGGTGGAAATGCGCTGCGGCACCGGCATGAGTGCTGCCGGGGGCAAGGTACTTGAGGCCTATGCCGGCCACTTGCCTGAAGACGACATCCTCCTGATCCTGATGCCGCGTCTCGAGCGGCGCACTGAGAACACCAAGTGGTACAAGGCCCTGGACGCTGTCGGGGTGCATCTCCCGGTCTGGCCGCTGGATCTGGCCGCATTTCCACGCTGGCTCGGTGGGCGTTTGCGTCGTGCCGGGGTGCAGCTGGAACCCGGTGCGCTGGACATTCTGGTGGCCCGGGTCGAGGGCAATCCGCTGGCGGCTTCTCAGGCGGTGACCCGGCTGGCCCTGGCCGAGCAGCCGGGCGCCTGGTCTGCGGATCAGCTGCTGGCCTTCCTGGACGATGATTCCCGCTACAACCCCTTCGAACTCGCCGACGCGGTGCTGGTCGGGGACGCCGAACATGCCCACCGCATGCTGGCGACTTTGCGCCAGGAAGGGGTGGACGCGCTGGCCATCGTCGGCACCATGGCCTGGAGCCTGCGCCAGGTGCGCACGTTGCTGCTGGCACGGGAACGCGGCGAGAACGTGGGTTCGGCCATGGGGCAGATGCGCCTGATTCCGAAGCGCAAGGATCTGCTGGAGCGCTCCCTGCCGCGGCTCTCTCTGCCTCTCATCGAAGGCTCTTTGCGGGATCTGGCCGTGGTGGATCAGGCCGTCAAGGGCATGGTCGGCATCGAGCCCTGGGACGAACTCGATCGCCTCTGCCTGCGTCTGGCCGGCGTGCGCACCACGCCGCTGGGCGTGCGCGCCCGCGCCTGGCTGGAATGAATGAGCGCTGAGCACTGGCTGCAGGTCCGCATGACGGCGACTGACGCCCATCCTGAGAACGGGTGCTCAATCGGCGCAGAACGAGTGCCCGATTGCAGCCGTTTCACTGACACGTGGTCCTGCAGCTGGCATCATCGCCCGCCGTCGTGTTGAGTCGTCCAAGCCCTGCTACGGAGAGCGCATCATGCCCATGCCGTCCGCCCTGCCTGTCCTGCTGCTGTCGCTGCTGATCCTGGTTCCGTCCGCGCAGGGGATGCAGCGGGGCGCTGTCTACGATGTGCGCGACGCGGCAGAAGCGCAGGCCATGATGGAGACCCTTCAGCGGACGGTCTTTGCCACCGATGGCAGTGGCGAGCGGACGGTCTACATCCTCTACAGCACCGGCTGCGGCTGGAGCCAGCGGCTGTTCGCGGACACTCGGGGTCTCGGTGAAGGTGTGCAGCTGCGCTGGATTCCAGTGGGGACACTCGCGGCTGGCCGGGTCGTCAGCGAGCGCGATGCTGACGCCGTCGGCGCTGCCTTTGCCGGCGGCAGAGGCGAGAACGGCCCGGACCCCGCATTCAGTCGCCGCGCGCTCACCCTGAACGTCGGCGCTTTGCGCAGCCTCCAGGCCGGACTTGCGGCGCTCGGCCACGGCAGCGGGCGGAGCTTTCACTTCCCGACCCTGGTCTGGGCGACCGAAGAGGGACTGCGCGTGAGCAGTGGTGCGCCGGGAGATCTGTCCGTGTTGCTGAAATCGCCGGTGCCAGGCGCTGATAACGGCAACGGGGAGGCCGGACTCGAGATCGCCGGGAGCACCTTCGAGACGAAGCCGAGCCTGCGGCTGGAGCGCTTCGACAACCGCAGCGACGAGTCAGCTTCCCTTAAGATCCTGCCCCATGACCTGGCGCCGGTCGTTTACGAACTGGAGGCCGGGCAAAGCCTCCCGGTGACGGGCGTGGTCGGTGAGCGTTGGCTCGAGCTCGATCTCGGGAACGGCCGCAGCGTCTATATGGATGACCGCAACCATGCCGAGCTGGCGCTGCTCGATTACTCGGTAAAGCGGAAGCGTGGAACGCTGACCGCCGAAGGTGAGCCGCTGCGGATTCTGTCTCATCCGCACGCCAAGGCCCCGGAGCTGTTCACGCTGGATGCGGGCTACCAGATCGAGAGTACGGGCGAAGTCCGCGTCGGCGACCGTCGGTGGGTCGAGGTCCGCGCCTACCGCGACGGAACTCCCGGCTACGTCGCGCGCTGAGGTCCTGGCCTCACCGCAAGCCTTGGATCACGGCCGCCGAACCCGCTTCAGTCGCGGGGAACGAGGACCACGAACTCGGGAACACGGCCCTGATTGCAGTGGCGACAGTGGATCTGACCCCCGAAGGATTCGGCGAAGCTGCGTGCCTCAGCCAGGCCCGATTTGAGAAGGTCACCGGTACTCCGCGCCGGCATCGTTGCTGCCTTGCCGCAAGGGCGTATGAGGACCTGGATGCAGGGGCCCGCACGATCGCGCGGGGCTGCTTCCACGGCAACTTCCAGCTCACCAGCGAACGGCATCGAAGCGGCGGAAATGGGCAGCAGCATCTGCAGGACCCGGCGCAGGCGCTGGGGATTCACGGCCAGTGTCGGAAAGCGATCGGGAACGGTGGAGACGATCCGGACCCCCGAGTCGTTCCGGTGTGCCTGACGGAACAGCGCAATGGATTCACCGATGACGACCCGCAAATCAGTCCGAGGTTCCGGCTGCGCAGCTGGACTCACGAGTGCCAGTACCGGCCTCTCCCGCTTGTCGGGCTGACCCGATTTCGGAATGAATCGGGTGGGTTGGTGGGTTGCATTCATGATCAGGCTCCCAGGTGACAATGGTCGCAAGCGCCGACGCTCCGGCGGCTGTTGTCCGGCATGCAGCCCCACTCGGTGAAAGGTTGCCAGACTCTGGCCAAGGTTCCTTCAAGCTCCGTGCCTACTCAGAATATCAGGCGATTTTGATAATATAAACGATTAAATACAAAAGGTTACATTTTTTATCTAGAAATGTTTTTAAGGTTCGCGGTCGCGCGGGCGCGCCGGTCACGACTGCACCTGACGCAACGCGTCAGCTGGGTATGTCGTGTGCCGTCACCAGCGATCGACAGGGGAACAGCGGGGCGCAAAGGCGGCCATCACCCTCCGACAGACAGGATCGGGGACGCTGGGGCACGGGGGGCAGGCTGATGGGGGAACCGGGCCGCGGATTTCGGCATTGCATGCTGCGGTGAGTGGCGGCAGAGCTCAAGCGGACTCGACCCGGAACCTGTGCACGCGGAGCAGGCTCGGGTCGATCCCTGAAACCCTCTTCAATTGCGGGGAATCATGACCACGAACTCGGGCCCAGCGCCCTGGCGGGCGCGGCAGTAGATCCGGCCCCCGAAGGACTCGGCGAAACTGCGGGCCGCTGTCAGCCCGGAGACGGGGTGATCCATGATGCTCTGCGTCGGCATCGCCATCTCCGCGCTGCGGATGAGGACCTGCACCCAGGATCCCGTGGAATCCGGTGCTGCGGCCTCCGCCACAACTTCCAGCGCACCGCCGGAGGGCATCGAAGCGGCGGCGAGACGCAGGAGCATCCGCAGCACCTGCCGCAGGCGCGGGGGGCTGACCGTCAGCGCCGGCAGTCCATCGGGTACGCTGGTGGCGATCTGGAGTGCCGGGCCTTCCGGGTGCGCCTGCCGGAACAGGACGATGGCCTCATTGATCACTGCCCGCAGATGCGACTGGGATTCCGGCCCATCGATTCGGGCCTGCTGTGCGGCCGAGCTCACGAGCTGCAGGGTCGGCCCCCACAGCTGCTGAGGACGAACCGATTCCGGGGTGCTGGTGAGACTGAGTGCAGACATGATCAGGCTCCGAAGTGACGTTGGCTGACAGCGCCCGTGAGCTGCTGCTCCAGGGCTGCGAGGTGCAGTTGACGGCAGGCGAGGTGCGCGCTGATCCAGGCGGCACCCGCGGCGAGCAGAGCGACCACCACGGCGAGCAACGGTCCGTCGAGTACGCAGCTGGCGAGCACGAGCAATGCCGCGAAGATGGCGCTGGCTCCGAAGTGGATGGTGTCTTTCATGCTGCCCTCCTGGGCGACGAGTCGTGAAAGAACTCATTGAGGCCGCTTCAAGGCCTGTGCCAACTTGGAGGTTTGTTGAGATGGCGAGATTAGTTAATTAGAAACAATGGTTTGTGGACTTTTGGCGGGGCCTCGGATGGACACGATGCTCACGGCGCACGGCAGGAGCTGACGCATTGCGTCAGGGCGGCTGCCGCATTCCGTCACATCACGATTGTGGGAGAGCCCTAATCGCCAAGCGATTGGGCCGATCTGGAGGCGCTCTGCCGGAGCCGAAGTCGCCAGCTTCGCTGGATGTCATGCAGATCGGCGCATTTCGCTTTGCGAAATA